>JAGRBZ010000314.1 GCA_020433805.1 Anaerolineae bacterium | reverse complement strand
AAAATGAACATTCTCCAGGTCCAGAGAAGCGGACTCTTTTTCTATCTGCTTTTTAATTCTGGATTTTAACCGGCGCGGCGAATCCTCCAACGCCAGATATAAAACCTTGCATTTCCTGACCTGCTCTCCAAACACCCGGCCGCCATTACCGGTGGCTAGTGCCCATTGGAGAGCAAGCCAGCTTTTACCCAGCTTGGGGCGCCCGGCCAGAATAGCCAGTCCACCCAACGGCAAAATGCCCGGTATTATCCACTCCGGATCGGTGAACTCTGCCTCCAGAAGTTCCTTCATAGTCCAGGTCGTTTTTGTGTTAGGTTTTGCGACGGTTTCAGCCGTTTCTCTGAGAATCTCTGCATAGGCCGACTCATTGTCGTGAGCAGCTGCTAACCGGCGGGCTTGCTCAAGTCGACGGCGTTTAGTAGCATAATTTTTAATTGCACGTGCGTAGTCAGCGGCATGGGTGTGCGTGGGTACAACTGTGATCAATCCCGCTAAATAGACAGATCCCCCGATGCTCTGAATCTGGCCCCGGCTGGTCAGTTCATCGGGCAGCGTAACTATATCGACCGCGCTGCCCTGCGCGTGAAGATGCTGGGCAGCCTCAAAAACCCAACGCAGTTTTTCAAGATAAAAATCACGTGGCTGGAGTCCTATTTCGTCGATAATATCAAACGTATCGGTTGAGGCCTGGAGGAGGCACCCTATCAATGCCTCCTCACTCTCTTTGGAATAGTGGATCTTGGCTCGATTCGTGGTCTGGTTCATCGTGCGGCAACCTCATCCAAGAAACGGGTAACCTCATCCGGCCCGGCCTCGGGTAGCCCGGCCAGCGCCGGCAATCGCTCGCGACGCCGCTGCTCGTTCTTCAGCGCCGACCAGACGCGCAGCATCGGCGCGCGCCGGTCCGGAGCGGCGTCGGCGCGTTCGACGGCGATGGCCATCAGCCGGTCGAGGTCGCTATCATCGATTTGTTGCAAATGGAACGGGGGTATGCTACAATTGTGGCAATCCGTCCAATTTATTTTGGTCCCATCCATCGTCCGCCGTGCCTCCATCACAGCGGGTTCTTTTTTTCTAGCCATCGCCCCCACCTCCTTCCAAAGTAAGCAAAGCCAATGCATTGACCAGCCGACTGCGCGGATCTCGGGCCGTCCGAAGACGTCGCCGTGCAATCGCCGCTGCATTGTCGATGTAGGGCAGGGGAAGTATAATGTCCTGTGGCCCATCCTTCGGATGAGCTGTACCTGCCAGCGCGGCCGATTGGTTGGCGCCTGGGGCCGCGCTGGTTTTATCTAATTTACGATTTTTCATAACATCGCAACTCCTTCTTGAGAGATAAAATTAAAAGTTGATTAAACGATATGCCGCGCTGCTGACTAACCTGTTTAGCCAGCAGGTAATCACTAATCGGGATGCGGATCCCGCTTGCCTTCGTAACGGGCCGGCCAGTTATTGTGCGTGGTACATTGTTACCCTTCATAAACATCTCCACTTCGTTTTGTTAGGAAAATAAAAAAACGGCGCTTCACCAGTTGTTAACTGATGAGTGATCGCCGTGTGTCCTGCGTTTATGGGAACTGTACCCTGGTTGGAACAAACCTGGAACAGTTTTCTCAAATTGAATCTTCAGGGGCGGCGAGACGCTCATAACCATTTTGTAAATATTCATATAAAGCGGCTTTGCGTCTCACACAAAATTATTATATCACTCATTACCATTGCACACAATTTTTTGTACACTTGTTCTATTTTATTATGAAAAGTACTTATGTCATCTTAAAAGCAAAAGGAACTTTATTTTTAAGATTACGGATTTAGCGTTTTCCGTTCTTGGGCGAGACCAGCCGACGATCCCGCCCGGCTCACGTCGCTTGCGTCGGCGGTCACATAGACGCGGACACCGACTCCGCGTCGGTTGGGGTGCAGGTCGGATGTTTGATAGACCTTCAACACTTGGCCAATGAGTCGCGCAGCGCGGCTCACATCGGCCGGATTACCGGATATTCTAATTTTTACCATCGAAAAACCTCCATATTTTTCATTTCGGATAAACCATCTCATGCGAAGTAAAATTTCGCTTTTTGCTCATTATTTCCCAGGAAATAGGGCATCGACCGCTGCGGCCGCCCCCTTGTCCTCGGGATCGGTTAAAACGTTCATAGTGTAGATTTTGGTCACCGCCATCGAAGAATGCCCCAGTAGGTTACACATCTCTTTTAAGTCTACGCCTTTTTTCATCAGTTGCGCTCGCAGCCGTGCGCCGGCATGGCGCAGTCCGTGCAGGTGGGCTTTCTGGGGCGATACCCCAGCCCGGCGAGCGTACTTTTTGAGGATCTTGTTAGCCATCGCATTAGAGAGGGGTTGGTTGGGGTCCACCTGGTCGATGTGGCTCAACCTCATCGCCCGCTCCGGATCCAACGCCGTGAAGATTACATCTTCATCCCTCATAGAATCGAGCCGGCCAGATGCCTCCAAGTAGGCCGTAATTGCTGCGTAGCACGCTGCCGGCAGCACTGCCCGTTTCAAACCACCCTCAAATCTAAAGCTATAGTCGTCGCCGGCTGTCGATTCCAAGTCTCCCCACTTCAGATTAAGTATCTCACTTGCTTTGCGGCAAGTGATCAAGAATGTAAATATTAGGGCAAAATCTCGCTTTCCCTGTAAACAGCCTCTATTAATCACTCCGAGCATCGCCTTTGCTTCTTCTTCGCTGGGGTATTTGGCCTGGCTGTAGGACGTAACCTTGTTACGCTTGACGGCCCAAAACGGATTTTCAGCCTCTGTAGGAAAGACGTTATGTTCACGCTGAGCGAAAACATAAAAGGATGCCAACGCCGATATCTTCAAATTAACGGTCGATTCTGACATTTGCTCTACTTTAGTTAAATGAATCCTCCACTGCTTGGCCAACTTTGGCGTCACTTCCCATGGTTTGCATTTTGCAAAATCAAAAAACTGCCGGCAGGCTATCTCGTATGTTTTGACAGTATTACCACCGCCTTTAGAATCTAACCAGGTCCGGTAGACTTCAACCCAATCTTCCCATCCTTCATCAAAAAAAGATTGTTCGTTCATTGTTACAATAACTCCCATTATATTGACTAAATTTTCTGTTTCATACCTATTGACACTCTGTCATACCGCGTGGTATCATGTCCTGCACCCAAGTGAAGGAGATCTTATGAGCAATTACCTAACGCTTCCCATCGAAATAGAGCAGGTTGAAAATGGTCACTATTTGGCCACCAGCCCGGCTCTGCCCGGCTTCCTGATGGAAACCCCCACCGTTGAAGAAATTTACCGAGACGCCGGAGCGGTAGCTCGCGCCCTGCTTGATACCTATCGAGAAATGGGTAAACCAATTCCGCCTGAGTTGCAGTCCTCTTCTGATCATCTTTCGATCCGAGTCCTTATCCCTGCCTAATGCGTTACAAGGAGCTAACCAAAAAGCTCAAGCGTCTCGGTTGTGAATATGTTCGACAAGGCTCCGGTAGTCACGAAATTTGGAAGAATGAACGTACCCAGGGCGTGACTGTCATTCCCCGCCACAATAAAGAGATAGCTACAGGGACCCTTCACAAAATTCTTAAAGACCTTGGTTTCTCTCGCAAAGACCTCCAGTAATCAACTGTTCGTTGTTGGTGTATTGCTCTTTTCCGGATGATTCCTCTCTTATTTCCCGGGAAATAGTGCTGACAATGCCCTGCCAACCCACTGCCAAGGCACTGACAGCCGACATCTATCATTTAGTCACTGTCAGCGCCCTGGCGGGCTTCTGTCACCCGTTCTCTCAGCTCACGAATCTCATTAATGTGACGTTGATTCGGGCTTTTGACGCCAAAGTATTCCTTGGCCACGGCATAATCGCTGGCCCCTTCAGCAAACAGCATTTGAGCCTTCAGGACCTTCACGTCGGGCAGTTCGCGCACGACCTCCGTCGGCGCTTGCACGTAACCCGCGAACGGACCGGGCAGCGCGTGTTCAACCGGCCTTGCTTTCGAGCCATCCGGATTGGTTTTGCTGTTTGGTTGGATGAACGCCCGGCGCGGTGCCCCATTGCCGCCGACGATCTCAACCACGGTTGCAGACTTCCGGATCTGGGCATCAGGTAGGCCTAGAGCCTCGACAGTTGTCGAATGGCAACATAGCGTTAAATGAATATTAACCTTTCTCGATTCCGTCAACAGTATGGCCAGCTGCTCCCCAGCCTGGTCAACGTTCCGAACGATGCCGGTCCATTCATCGATGAACACAGACACCCGTTCGTGTTGGCCGTACCCGAGGATCCCCGCTTTCACATCCTCATAGCGTGCTGTCATCAAGAGAACCAACGACTCCAGCGCGTCGGCAATGGCGGCATAGTCACGGCCCGCGCCGATTACGTTGAACCCGAGTATCTTGCTGGGTGCGTGAGGGTCAATCGGGATTATCCGACTATGGTCAATGCGGCCGGCTACAATGTGTTTAACCAGCGTAGTTTTGCCGGCATCTGACCCACCGGCAATGATGATCCGCTGGGCATCGATAAGCCGGGGTAGAATTGGCGGCAAAGCGGGGTGCTCTGGTGCCTGAAGTTGGGCCGGCTCTACCACCTCCCATTTGCTGGGCGTTACGTGAGCCGTATTGTGAAGAGCGTGCCATTTGAAGAGCATACGTTCTTGAAAAGGGGTCAACTCAACCGGTCCCCCGTTAACACCAGGTAGCCCTGGGAGGTCAACCCGCCGGATATCGGTCATATTGTCATTAGAATCGAATGTGGGTTTGAACACCTGCTTGTTAGCATCGACGATAACGACGGCGCTCGCGGACCGGCGCTCACGGCGTGCCTTGGCTTCGACCAGCGAGGCTTGGGCGTTGGCCCTGCGCTTTTGGGCCCCAGCAATGCCGGCAATATACCAAACACGTAGAAACAGCGCGCCTCCGGTCCCTCCGACAACCAGACAGACCAGAATAGCCAAAGCGACAGCCGTCGGCGTGGCCACGGTTGCAGCTGCCAACGTGATCGGCTCCGCCGCGATGATGACGACTAAGCTAGTTATGATAACGATGATTACACTAACTGCAATTAGATTCTTGTTGTTCATGGTTTCCAGTCTCCAGTAGTTCAATAATCAGCAGTCCTAACAAAGCGCCCAGCGATATCCCCGCCGGCCAAAGGGTGATCGTGCCGATGGCCAGCCCAAACGCGAAGTCAATCACCATTCCGGCCAAAATCGAGCACAGCAGGGCCAGAGTAATAACCAGGAGCGGTGGTTCTGCGAGCGTGACAGCAAGGCCGAATCGGCTCCCGTTTGTGGTAAGTGCGATTGCTAAGGTCATTGGTTACCTCTCCCATTCAAATTGATTTCTTTTTTCGGCTGCGCCTGCGCTGCCCAGCGCTTCGCTGTCGAACCACTTCGCCCGATGGCCTCCCCAACTTCATCCCAAGTGAGGCCCTCCGCCTTCAGATGGGCAGCCCGATTATAGTCGGCTTGGGTCGGCTGCCGTGCTTCGTTGGCCCGGTCCAGGTTCACCTGGCGTTCATCCGGCGATTGCGCCGACGGCGGCTTACGCGACGTCGCGGCGGTCCGCCGGCGTGTGCGTTTCGGCTTGGCGGTCAATTCGGTTCGCTGGGTGGAGCTGCGGACGCTGGCCACAACAGCCGATGAAACGGACAGAATGACCAACAGGGCCGGCATTACGCCGCCAAACTGCGGTGCAATCTTGGCCACCAAGACAGCCAGCAGCGCGGTTATCAGGTAGACAATGGTGCAAATGGTAGTAATGGCAAAACTGACCACCGGTGGGGCAGCTCCGTACCAGTCGAAAAAGAATCGTAGAGCGGTCGCGGTAAACGCCAGGCCGGACAGTTCGACCACCGTTGCTATGAGGATCGCCACGGGCAGCGGGTAATTAAGCGGCGGCGATGTCAGGGCGATTACAATCAGGACGCCGGCTGTAATGGGCGCCAGCCACACGGTTAGCTTGGTAGCAAATTCAATTATGATAGTTTCGGCTTCATCAAAATGATTTAGGATTTCTTTTGCATTCAATTGGTCACCTCCAATTCTAATTGTCGGGTTCTCAGTGTGGTCATCTCGATTCGCCCCCGTTCTCAACAATGCCGATCTTCTGGTCATAGCACGGTATGCACATCCAGGTCAGACCATCGCCGGTAAGTTCATTCAGGTAGAAATGGGCCAGATCGCGTGGGTAGGTATCGCCGCAAATATAACATTTCTTCTTGCTAGGGTAAGTCTCTGATTGTGGGGTTTTGCCCTGGTAGGGGCCTTGGGGTAAAATATTTGTGGTTGCCATTGGCTTCACCTCCGGATGGCAGCTAATCGCCCGATGTTACAGCATCGGGCTTTTGATTCTTAAACCAAAACGATTAAATTTGGTTTATGTTGATGAGACTGCTACATCGTTGACAGGCTGTGGTGAGTCAGATATACTGACTGGCATAAATCACCGCTGCACACCGCTTTGAGGAGGCCGCCACTATGAGTACTGCCCAACAAGTAAGAAGAATTTTTGATAAACTGCCTGAAACGTTCATCCCGGAAAAAGCAAATGGGGTTCGATCATCCATTCAATTTAACTTAAGCGGGGATGGCGGCGGAAATTGGTTAGTTACCATTGCAGATAACCGTGTTTTAGTGGAAGAACGCCAAGTTGAAGATGCTGATTTGACCTTCGCAATGGATGCCAGAGATTACGTTGGAATTATGACAGGAAAATCTAGTCCGATGATCCTTTTTACAATGGGTCGTATTAGAACGGAGGGTGACTTGGCCCTGGCCTGGAAATTCCGAGAGTTGTTTGATCCGGATCGTGCCCAATCGTAAGCTTATCCAAATAGAGACATAATCAACAAAATTTGCTTTAAAGACCATACTAAGCCAAAATTGGGAGTACTATGACCGTATTAGATGAAAACATTTACCCTCTTACATTTAACCCCATCTTAAAGGACTATATTTGGGGCGGGCGTAACTTAGCAACCAAATTGGGGCGTGACATTCCCGATGGTACCGTAGCCGAAAGTTGGGAAATTTCAGGCCATCCTTCGTCGCCTACCCGGGTTGACCAAGGGCCGCTGCGGCGCAAAACGTTGATAGAGGCAATGGATATATTAGGCACCGATTTGGTTGGTCATCGTTCGGAAGCAATGCTGAAACGGGGCAAATTCCCATTGTTGATCAAATTGCTTGATGCCAATAAGCCGCTTTCCGTGCAGGTTCATCCCAAAGATGAATATGCTAACGAGCACGAAAATGGTGAGTTGGGCAAAACCGAAATGTGGCACATTCTCTATGCCAGGCCAGGAGCGGACTTAATTTACGGTCTCAAGCCCGGCGTTACCCGCGAATCGTTTCGAGAAAATCTCGAAAATGGCACATTAGAGAAATGTCTGCACCAACTGCCCATCCGGGCCGGTGACTCGGTGTTTATTCCGGCCGGTTCGGTTCATGCGATTATGGACGGTATTGTAATCGCTGAAATTCAGCAAAACTCCGATACAACCTATCGCGTGTATGACTGGAATCGGGTGGGGGCCGACGGCCAACCGCGCCCGCTGCACATCGACAAGGCTATCGACGTGATTAATTTCGAGCAAGTTGAACCAGGGCCTTATATGCCTGAGATGATTGAAAAAAGAGAAGGCTATCGGCGCGAATTTATTACACGGTGTCCTTATTTTAACGTTGAACGGTTATGGTTTGATGATGGTATCCACACCTTCACCGGCAGTTGTGATGGCAGCACGTTTGAAATTTGGGGCGTTATGTCGGGTCGGATCATTGTCAGTTGGAACAAAAATCTTACGCCGCTAAAAGCGGTTCGCTTTGGGTTGCTGCCGGCTGCGTTGGGTGATTATGAAATTGAAATTACCGGCCCGGCAACATTATTACGCGTTTATATTCCAGAGTAATACCCAGTTTTTCCAGCGTAAAATTAATCAAGGGGTGGGTGTCTGTCCTCTCTGATCAGTTTGGTATTTTTCATTACTCCGCTTATATACAGAGAAAAGAATAATAATGAATAAAGAATTAGAGTCTAAGGGCAAAGCTGCCAAGAAGGCGGCTAGAATTCTGGCAAATCTAGATACAGCGACCAAGAATAAGGCATTAGGCATTATTGCAGAAACGATTATGGAGCGCGAGCCTATTATTCTGGGGGCTAACGACCATGATATGGATGATGGGCGGGCTAACGGCTTGAGCGACTCGTTGCTGGACCGTTTGTTGCTCACCGCCCCGCGCCTGGAAAGCATTGCCAAAGATGTCGCTTCCATTATAAACCTGCCCGATCCGGTTGGCGAGGAATTTGAGAGCAACCGTATGCCCAACGGCTTGCAGGTTACAAAACGCCGTATTCCTATCGGCGTAGTGGGGGTCATTTACGAAAGCCGCCCTAACGTTACTATCGATATTTCTGCCCTGTGTCTCAAAAGCGGAAACGCAGCTATTCTACGCGGCGGCAAAGAGTCGATCCACTCGAATAAGGCTTTGGCAGAAACGGTGCAGTTGGCTTGTAAAGCGGCCGGCTTACCGGCTGATACCATGCAGCTGATCGAATCGACCGAGCGCGGTATGGTCAAAGAGATGCTGCGAGCCAGCGAGATGATCGACATGATTATTCCACGTGGGGGTGCAGCGCTGCACCAGTTCGCCATCGAAAACGCTACCGTGCCCGTGATAACCGGCGGTATTGGCGTCTGTCATGTATATGTCGACTCGGCAGCCGATTTCACCAAAGTGGTGCCGATTGTTGTAAACGCCAAGGTGCAGCGCCCTTCGGTTTGCAATGCGCTCGATACGCTGCTGGTGCATCGGGCTGTTGCACGCCAAATTCTACCCCGTGTGGCCGACGCCTTGGCCGAGCATAATGTTGAAATTCGCTGTGAGCCGCGCGCGATGGATATTTTGGAAGATCATCCGGCGGTGAAAGTTGCCGGCCCGGAAGATTTCGACACCGAATTTCTATCATTGGTGGCGGCGATAAAAGTTGTCGATGATGTGGAGGACGCTATCGACCATATTTATCACCACAGCACCGGCCATACCGAGGCGATTATCAGCGAAGATTATTCTTCGGTGATGCGCTTTGTCAACGAGGTTAACTCGGCGGCGGTTATGGTCAATGCTAGTACCCGATTTAACGATGGCGGTCAATTTGGGCTGGGCGCAGAGGTGGCGATTAGCACGCAACCGCTGCATGCTCGCGGGCCGATGGGGCTAAAAGAGCTAACCACCTATAAATGGATTGTGTTAGGTAACGGGCAAATTCGCCCTTAATATCACAAGCATTATTTAGAGAGAGGACAATTAAAGAATGTCAACGGACAAAAAAGCGATGTTCAAGTCAAGGCTGGCTGAGTCGAGAAACGAATTGCTAGAACTGCTTAATGCCCTCAGCGAAGAGCAGCTCACAACGCCCGTCATCACCGATGGCAACACGTGGACTCCGCTCGATGTGGTGACTCACTTGGCCGAAAATGAGCGAGGTATGAGTATTCACGTTTACAAAGTTCGCAATGGGCGTGAAACGGTGCCTGAAACATTTAAGATCAACGACTGGAACGCAGGCCTCAAGGAGCGGATGGGACCCCATTCGCGCGAAGAGTTGATAGCCCTGCTCAATGAAAATCGGGATCAAACCCTGTCGGGGCTAGAGTCGCTTGAAGACCATGAATGGGAACTAACGGGTCGACATCCTGTTCAGGGTATCATCACGATTGAGCAATATTTCGAGACGATCATCTCGCATGATGAAGAACATACGGCTGATATTCGAAAAGGTCTGGGTTTAGCCTAGATAGCAACAGGTAGATAGTAAATGGTAAGTAAGCTATTAGCTGTCAGCTTTATACCATAATTCAGTCTTGAATTACCATTTACTTTTCAGTACACCCCCCAGCTCCAATACCTTTCAAATAAGGCGGAGTGAGCATCCTCAGATGCGAACGGCAGGAGCACAACCCGCTTCGCATCTGAGG
>JAGRBZ010000313.1 GCA_020433805.1 Anaerolineae bacterium | reverse complement strand
CCAGCGCACAAAGTAGTCGTAGGTCGTGAGGCCGGTTTCGAGTAAAAGAACGACGAGAACAATTAGGATAACAGTTCGCTGTTGGGTGGCGTAGTGCGTAGTGCGTAGTGCGTAGGTAGCCAGCCGGTGGGCAAGGGTTACCAGCCCGATGGCGAAGATGATGTAGTAGATCGGAAGCAGAGTCGCCAGACGCAAAGCGTGAACCGGCGGCACGGAGAGTAAGGCGGGTAGGTAGAGGGTTAGCAGGGCAACCAGTAAAAATAGATACGCCGGCTGTCGCCAGCGGCGGATACAAAGGATCAAGCCGGGCCAAAAACCCAACCAGCCCAACCAGCCGAGCATCGGGCGTCCGGGCAAATGATGTCGCCAGTTGGGGTCGCCATTATCGATAAAAAGACGCACGGCCTGTGACAGATGCGTTAACAGTTCCGGCAGCGTGTCGGGCGTAAAGAAAACGTCGCCGGTACGGGCCGAGAAGAGGCTGGGGTTGTTGTAGAAAATCCATCCCAAAGGGGCGAAGACGAGGGCTGATAAGACGGCCATTATCGCTAGGGTGAGCCAGAGGGGGCGGAGGGTGGAGATTGGTAATTGGTAATTGGTAATTGGTAATTGAGGGTTGGATGGTGGGTTGGGTGGCTGGTGGGTTGGGTGGCTGGGTGGCTGTTTTGCGTTTCGTAATTCATAATTCGTAATTCGTAATTTAAAAGTCCATAGGATGGCAAAGGTGGCGAAGGTAAGGGGGAGAGCGCGGGCAGCGAGATAGGTGTACTGGCTCAAACCTAGCGCAATGCCGGCTAAGATCATATATTTAAGCGATGACTCTCGCCAGGCGCGCCAAAAGGTGTAAAAAACAACAGTGGCCGCCAAGGGTAGCAAGATGCCCCGATAACCACCCCGGCTGAGGCCGATATGCCAGAAGGAGGTCGCCAGGCCGATTGTCGCTACCATTGCGATAAGAACGGAGTGGTCGCGCTGGCGCGTCAACCGGCGTGCCAGCACAAACATCAACGGGATGGTCAGCGTACCGGCCAGCGGTGCAATCAGCCGGGAAGTCAGCGGCGTGGCTCCAAATAGCCAGATAAAAAGAGATTGCAAGTAGATAAATATCGGCTCGCGACCGTTGTTACCCACGAAGAAGATACGCCACGGACCGCCGTCAAGCAGCCAGGCCGCGTCCATCGAATAGTATGCCTCATCGTACCACAAACCGGGCGGCGTCTCCGGCAGCTGCCAGACCCGCAAGAAAAAGGCGAGTAGGATGATAGGGATGAGGGTTTTGTACTGTTTCGGTAAGTTCATAAATACATAAAAAAGATGGGAATTAGGAGATTGGGAGATTGGGAGATATTAATTTCCAATCTCCCAATCTCCCAATCTCCAGTCTCCAATCTCCACTTCCTCCAAAGCAATTTCATTGGCCGGATTTTGAGTAGGCAGCCGGTCGCCGGTAACAAAGTTGTACAGGCCGATGACCGGAGTATAACGCCCCGGTGGCACATCATCAAGCGGTAAGATGAGCGTATCTTCAATAATTTCGCCGGGATCCCACAAACTTGTCGGATACTGTCCGCCGGCGGGAGGGCTATCTTTTTGAGCAACATTCTGGTTCGAGGCGTCGCGCAGGTGCAGGAAGACGGTGTAATCAGCAGTGGGTATGGTGTCGGTTTGCCAGTATAGGGTTAAACTGAGGTTAGGTGGTTGGATGGTTTGTTTGTTTGTTTGTTGATTTTCTGCTGATTGCTGACTGCTATCTGCTATCTGCTGATCGCTATCTGCTGACCGCTGACCGCTATCTATATTATAGCCAAGCAGTGTAATCTGATCACCAAAGGATTCGTTCAGCAACCATTCCGGGGTGGCTTCGGTTAGCGTGATATTGGCCGGTGGGCCACCAATTTTGATAGGACCGAGACGGAGGCTGTGTTGATCGATAGGTTGTCCGCCCTGAACCAGCGGCAGCGACTCCGGGCCGGAGTTGGTTTCGCGGTAGAAGCCGAGGTCGATGGTATAGATACCGTTCGGCGCGTCAGGATCGATGGGGATACCGAACGGATCGGTGATAACTTCGCCGGGAACCCAGCGCAGGGTACTGTAGCCGTCGCGCGGACGGCGGTCGTAGCCACCCCACCGCTGCTGGTCGCTGTCGAGCGGATTGGCGAAAAGGCGATAATCCTCATCCACATAATCGAGACCACGCCAGTAAAGCGTCAATGGCAGACGCTGACCAGGTTGAATGCGACGGGTCGGCAGTTCATAGCCGAGCAGTTGAATTTGATTGTTGAAGTTGGCTTCGAGCGGCTGCGAGATATCGGGTATAGTAAAGTCGCGCGGGGGAATGTCGAAGTCCAGAAGGCCACAATCGGTATCGCCGACGATAAGCCGAGCGGAAGCCGGCCAGGTGGGACCGATCAGAAACGTGTAAAAGGCATCCGCCGAATGGAAGGGCGACAGCGACATCGCCTCATCCGGGCCGAACTTTAGTACAGGCACTTCGCTGCTAACGACGGTGAAAGTCGCATCCGGGCGCAGCGGTCGGGCGTTGAGCCAATCGGGTGATGGGGGCCAAGTAGCACACGGATCGGGTTCGGCTGAGGTGGCGAGACGAATTGTGCCAATCTCTGTCTCCGTTTCGGACACGGCTTCTCCGGCGCGATTTAGCAAACGTAGTTGCAGGCGATGACTGTCACGCAGGGAACCGAGCAAAGGCAGCGTGTGGACATCTTCAATCGTATCACCCGGCTCCCAGGCGCGGGTGGGATAGCGACCGTTGACCGGATGGCTCAGATGGTAACCAACCCGATTGCCCGCCCCGTCGAGCAGCGATAGCTCGACCAAATAATCTTCCTTCACCGTAGCCAACGACTCCCAACGCAGCGTTACCGCAAGCGAGTCGGAATTCGCCCGGTGTGAAACATCGACCAATTTTATGGCATCGAGAAACACAACCTCTTGAGAATGAACCGGGGGCGCGGCAATAGTCGACTGCGGCCAGACAGGAAGTGGCGGGGGGTAAGCAGCAACAGCCCAACCCAACTGCCCGATGGTACTCCACAGCAGCAGGCCACCGACCGCCAACCAACTTAACTTGGGCGACCATTGATCCCAACCCCAAACCAGCAAAATAGCGATGGCGGAAGCGGCAGGCAAAAACAGATGTCGCCCTTGCGCCACCTCGCGGGGATCATAGGAAAAGAGCACGCGAATTAGCAGCAAGGGCACAACAAGAAACGTATGAACCAGGAGCAATCCCAAGATAAGCCGAAGCGGACGATCGGCCTGCTGCCAGACTCGCCACAAACCGGCCAAAGCGAATAAGGCCAGAATACTGTAGACAAATGGCAAAATGTACGGCACAAATTGTCCAGCTACCGGCGCGGCCCAGAACGACTCGCTAAAGGAGCGCAGCAACTGCGGATAGTTGCGGGGCAGCGGCGGTCGGGCGTCATCTTCCACCGCCGCCTGACCAAAGAGAAAGCCGGCCACCTGCACCGAGGTCGTATCGCTGGCGTCACCGACCAGCAGCGGTTGCAGCAGCCCCACAACGGGGCCTTGGGTATCGACGGTGTTAAAGTGCCAGGCTACAAAACCGAACCACCACACAGATGCGATAATCGCAGCCAGAGCCGTTACTAGGAGTTTGTGGAGTTGAGGAGTTTGTGGAGTTGGGGAGTTGATTGGCTGGTTGGCTGGTTTGTTGGTTGGCTGGTTTGTTGGTTGGCTGGTTGGCTGGGGCGAGGGATGGAGCTTAGCCTCAGCGTTAGCCTTCGCCTTCGATTGACTCGAGAGCCACAGGATAAAGATCATCTCTATCGGCAGCAGCACCGCACTATATTTTGTCGTAACAGCTAGACCGGCGAGCGCACCCAGGGCACCCCACCAGCGTAAGCGGTTGGGCTGTTTAAGCGTTTGCAGAGCGACCAGCAGAAAGAGAGCGGTTAAAACTGCGCTGAGGCTCTCGTAGCTGAGGACAGAACTGTGAAAAAGCAGGGCTGGCATGAAAGCAATCAGCGCGGCGGACAGCAGCGCTCGCCGATAGTCGGAAGGAAAAATATGAAGGCTGGTCAGGTAGGTTAGGCCGATGAGTAGCGCGCCAAACAGTATCGACAGACCGCGTCCCAGATGCCAAATGAGCACCTCTCCGCGATAGGGCAACTGCTCGACAGCCGTATGAACCAGAGCGTACGAATCGACAATATTGTCGGCCAGATAGCGACGCGGTGTATCGAGCGGGCGCAGTAAGCGGGTTGGTTCGATGGCGGCTGTCGTGGCCGCAACCAGCAGGTGATAGAGCGGCGGCGCATCGGATTTGTAGCCGGCTTCGTTGCGCTCGGCCTCGCTGGTGGGTAGGTGGCCCTGTTCGGCAATGAAGCGCACGTAAAGAAAGTGCGCCCACTCGTCGTTGCCGGTAGTCAAGGGTACAACCAGGCTGTGCATCGTCGCCAAAGTTAGATAAATAAGCAGGACGACGGCTAACCCGCTATGCTGTTTGAGTGATTGAACGAAACGCATAAGCTTCAAATTATAGGCAGATTGTTGAATTGAGAAATTTTGAGTTTGATTGGTTTGATGGCTTCTAGTTGGTTAGCTGGATAGGCTGGAGCGTAATTTCATTGGCCGGATTGCCGGGAACGGTGAGGCGGGTGCCGCCGGCCAGTTCGTACAGGCCAATGACAGGGGTGTACCGGCCTGCCTCAACTTGGTCGAGGGGAAGTGAGATTTCGTCGATGATGATTTCACCGGGACTCCAGAGGCTGGTGGGGTAGCGACCACCGGCCGGGGGAGCGTCTTTCTGGGCGACGTTTTGATTCGACCCATCGCGCAGATGAAGAAAAGTAGTATAGTCGGCGGGGGGTTGAGTGAGCGGCTGCCAGTAGAGTTTGAGAGTGAGAAAGTTTGTGGAGTTTGTGGAGTTTGTGGAGTTAGGGGGTTGAGCAGTTGTGGTTGATTGGTTATCATTGGCTGATGGTTGGTTTGTTGGCTTGTTGGTTTGTTGGTTTTCTGCTACCTGCTGACTGCTATCGGCTATCTGCTGACCACTGGCAGCTTCAATATCATAGCCCAAAAGCGTGATCTGCTCGCCGAGGGTTTGGTTGACAACAAATTGGGGCGTTGGATTATCGACCACAAGATCAGGTGGCGGACCACCTATTTTGAAAGGCCCCAGGACGACGGCGCTATTTTCGGTCGGTTGACCATCTTGAAAGAGGAGCAGCGACTCCGGCTGCTCATCGATAAGTTGATAGAGTCCCAGACGCAGGGTGTAGATACCGGGCGGAGCATTGGATTGAACGGCTACTGAGAACGAGTCGGGTACGACCTCGCCGGTGGCCCACAGCATAGGGCTGTAGAAGCCGGATGGGTAACGGTCGACGCTGCCGAAGGGCTGCTGCTCGGCATCGAGAAGAACGGCGAAGGTAACGGCATCGGGCAGCACCGGGGCTAAACTTTGCCAGGCCACCTCTACCGGCAGGACACCACCCGGTTCAAGCTGCCGCACGGGGAGAGCCGCACCAAGCAGTTTGATCGAGTCGCCGAAATTGGCTTCAAGCGGCGTCCATTGCGGATGGGCGACTAACTCGGGCGGCAGCGTAAACAGGCGAGCTTCGGTGGCGACGGTGAATAAGGGTTCGGTTTCTATCGCTTCGGTTTCTATCGTTTCGTTTTCAAGCTGAAGACGATAGTCACCGCTGGGCCAATGGGGTTCGACGATGAAGATAGCCGTGGCATCGCCGGTTGCTACCGGGGAGTGGGTTGCTCCGCTTGGGTCAACGAGACTCCACGTTGCGGCTTCATCGGTTTCCGGCAACCAGGTAAGCGGAATCGTTTGCCGGCTGCGTACCGGCCTATCGACTCCCCAAAGCCGGTAGTCAAGACCGTTAGAGAGCGTGGCCGCTTGGGGGATCGGTTGGGCTTTGCCGAGATCGAACTGGATAAACGAAAACGGTTCGTCATTCAGCGGGATCTCTTCGGCTTCGTGCAGCAAGCTGAGTTGAATATTGTACGAGTTCGCCGGCACGGCAGCCAGCGGCAGCGGCAGTTCATCGCGAATGACATCGCCGCCGTCCCAGGCCCGCGTTGGATAGAGACCGTTAACCGGATGACTTATCCAGGTGAAGCGCGGTTGACCGGCGGTGTCGACCAGCTGAATCCGGGTGCGAACGTTTTCATCAACCGGCTCCAGCGCCCGCCAAAAGAGCGTCAGGTTGATGATGGCTTGATCGGGATCGGGTTGAAAATCGTAGCCTAAAAACTGGAGTGCATCGCTAAAGTCGTGTTTAAGCGGCTGCGGGATCGAAGCAGGAGCAAAGGTGGTGGTTTGCACCGGCAGCGGATCGGGGTAGGTGCGGTTCATCAAGGTAAGTTGGAAAAGAGACCAGATAAGGAGAGCGAGGACGGGCAGGAAATAGAGCGTAGTGCGTGGTGCGTAGTACGGATCGCTGGGTCGCGAGCTTTTGATCTTAGCCTCAGCCTTAGCCTTAGCCTTCATACCATCAACAAACGCCAGCCAGCCTAACGCCAACAGCAACGGAATCGCCTGCGCCGCCGGATACAGAATATGACGCCCTTGCCCGGTTTCGAGGATATTGAAGGTGAGAAAATAGCGTAGGATGGGGAAGGGAATCAGCAGAGCCACAATCACAGCAAGTAAAGCGATATTCATGCGCAGCGAGGGCGAGGCAACACGCCACAGCCACCAGAGACCAACCAGACACAGTACACAGAAAAGCAGAACAACCAGATAGGCCCACGGAAAGAACGGATCGTGTTCCAGAATGGGTACGCCCCAAAAGGTCTGGAATAGATAAACCCACCATGCTCCAAACGAGCCGCCGGCAACGGCATCGGGCCGAAGCGCGCCGGTGAACTCGCCGCCACCGAGAAAAGCAAAAACACGGCGCATGCTTACGTCGGGACCGGAAGCCAAGAGTGGACTGAGCAGCCCAAAAAAGAAGCCATCCTCGCTAATCGTATTGAAGTGATAGCCGATCCAGCCGAACCACCAGCTTGCGCCGACAATAACGCCCAACCAGGCAACCGCCAATCGGCTAAGGGCTTGAAACCACGATAGCGCCGCTTGCCGCACGCGCCACCAGATGACCGGCAGAAGTGCCAGCGGCAGCAGGCCGGTGCTGTATTTGGTGGTTATCGACAAACCCAACAGTAAGCCCATCACCCCGTAAACCCACCAGCGATCATCACCACGCAGGGCACGCAGCAGAAGCCAAATAAAGGCTGCCGACAGCAGGATAAAGAGGCTATCGTCGCCGAGCATGGCCGAGGTAAAGATGAAGCGCGGGGTGAAGGCGAGAAGGGCTGTGGTGAGCGTGGCGAGGAGAGTTGGGGAGTTTATAGAGTTTATGGAGTTTGTGGAGTTGGGGAGTTGGTTGGCTGGTTGGGTGGTTGAATGGTTGGCTGGTTGGTTTGTTTGTTGGATGGATAGGTGGTTTTGTTTTTTGTAACCTTGCAACCTTGCTCCCTGAACCAGTTCGAGGGCGGTGAGGTAGGTGAAAATTAGGGCGGTGGTAGCGAAGGCAATCGACAGGAAGCGGCCAATATGCCAGGCCAGGATGCCGTCTTGCCAGGGCCAGCGGGCGTCTTCGGTATAGATAATAAGGCGTGGGTAAAAAATCTCGCCGACCAGACGGCGGCGGGGCGACTCGCCAACGTCTTTGAGATGAGGGCGGGTCGTATCGAGCCGGCTCACGCTCCAGCCGACAATCAAATGGTACAGAGGGGGCCAATCGGATCGATACCAGGCCTGTTCCCGTTCGGCATGGTTTATCGGGAGGCGGGTATGTTCGGCAATAAAGCTGATGTAGCGATAGTGGGCTAATTCATCCTCACCCTGAGTGATCGGTACAATCATGCTGTACAGAATCGTCAGTGAGAGAAAGGTGAGAAGAATTAGGATTAAGCCCGTGTAAGGGGGTAATCGCCGGGGCGATGGGGATCGCGCCGGGGAACGTCTGCCTTTTTTTGCCATCCGACCATTGTAGTAGGAATAGGGCGAGAGGCAACTTCAGTCGGCGATTTTATGGCCGCTAGTGAGAATTGAAGGCGGTAAGAGCCGACTTCTCATCTTCATAGATGGCGAAAAAGTCAGTCGTAGCCGACAGCTCAATCACGCGATAGACATTTTCCGGCAGCTTCACCAAGGCCAAACTCATCACGGCACTGCGCGCATCGACCAGCGCCTGGATGCCGGCCATCTGCATATCGCTTACGCCGTCCATATTCAAAATAACTTTATTAACCTGATGCGTCTGGAGACTGCGGGCTAAATGTTTTCGAAAGCGTTCCGTGGCTTGGCCTCCAAATTTACCGGATAGGGTCAAAAAGACAATGCCGTTCTTGGCCCACTCGGTGATGTGGAAGTCGGTCATAGCCGTTGGATTTTTAAGCTCAATTTCAAAACCTTCCTGGCCTACAATCACTTCAATGTTTAAACCCTGGCTTTGAATATATTCTTCAGTGCCTTGCTTAATCTGCATCAATTCGGTGTCGGTGGTAGCGGGATCGTGGTGAAAGAGAACCAGTCGCTTTACGTTAGCCTCACCGGCGATGTCGGCCCCAATTAAAGCCGAGCTATGGCCCCAATCTTGCTTAACAAACGACTCGCGCACCGAGAACATCGCGTCGAAAATGAGCAGATCGGCGTTGCCGTAAAAGTTTCGGTATTTAAGCGTATCCGTATTATCGAGGCTTTTGTACTCGGCATCCGTTGCCACAACGGCGATAGCATTATCGGCCTCAACCCGGTAGGCATAAGCTTTGCCGGGATGCTTCAACTCGGCATTACTGATCATCGCCTCGCCAATTTTGAGCAATTGACCTTCTTTGAGCTGGTGAAAGGTAAGTTCGGCCTGAATTTGGTCAAACCGAAGAGGAAAAACGGTAGCGTCCATTTGCTTGGCCAGAGTATCCGGCACGTGATCGTGAATATGATAAATGTCAAAGCTATTGCCGGGTACGTGCAGGGGGGCGAAGAAAGGTAACCCTTGGATATGATCCCAGTGGGTGTGGGTAAAAAAAAGATGGGCATGCCCTTTGCCGCGATAAAAGCCGAGCTTGCGTACGTGCTCATTACGGCCATTCATCAGATAGCTCCCCAATTCTCGAATACCCGAGCCGGCATCAAAGATGAGGAGATCGTCACCACATTCGATAGTGATACAGGTCGTATTGCCTCCGGCCGTGCCCCCGCTTAACGACAGCTTATCGATCAGACGCTGCTTATCCAATGCAACAGCGAGATCGATATTGTGCTCGCCGGCCCATTGTAGAGCCGTCATAATTTTCTGGTGAATATCATCCGGTTTGAGCGGTGCCGGAATAGAGCCTCTTGCTCCCCATATCTTTAGCAGCATAAAATCCCTCGCCGATAGATGGTGGATAGAGATGGTTTGCTGCCCGGAACATTAGATGTCATTGTTAGTACTTCCCCGGTTACAGGATTGAAATTGAACCTTAACCTTTGTTAAGCAAAGTTAAGTGTGCAGATATAACCAAGGTAGCATGTTAAGAAGACGTTGACAATAGTCTAACTGTCCTGTTGGAGTCTAACAAGCAGAGGCGGGTTACTTACAACGGCGTCTCCCCATCAATCGAGGCCCCGGCCTGCTTGCCGCGTTCGATCAACCAAGATTTAGGATATTTGGCTACAACTTCTTCAACCACGGTAGCCGCGACATCTTCCGGAGCGCCATCCCGTTCTTCTGCTTCGCCCCAGTGAAATTCATTTTGATAGGCATCCGAGCCGGTTAGCCCTTCTTTCATGGCGATAGCATCCACCACCGCCATATAAATATCCGGCAGCGGACGCGACACCCGCTGTCGGCGTCCAGCCTCGGCCCGCACGGTGCAGGGAATATCCTTCCAATACATAACTCTTACTGTTGTCATCAACAATACCTTTAAGAAGATTGTTAGTGTCATTTGTTTTTCGCCACAACATTTCATAGAACATAGTGCGTATTGCGTAGTACGTAAAAAGGCGCTCAA
>JAGRBZ010000312.1 GCA_020433805.1 Anaerolineae bacterium | reverse complement strand
ATCTGGAGATGGCCCGCGCTGCCGGAGAGCTGGCGCTCAGAGGGAAAGCGGTCACCCAGATCAAGGATGTGGTCTGGCTCAGACCGCTGGTCGTCGGCGATGCGCCGGTCGAGACCCAAGTAGGACTGTATGCGGAGGAAAGTGGTAAGGTGCGCTATGAGGTCAGCACCCTCGACGAGGAAGGCCACCCGCTGCTCCACAGCCAGGGACAGCTAGTCATAGGTACGGCTGAGGAAAGCCAGACTATCGACCTGGCTGAGATCCGGCAACGCTGCCCCGAGCGGATGACAGGCGAGACGTGTTACCGGCGGTTTGAGGCGCAAGGACTGATCTACGGTCCCACCTTTCAAGTCATCGAGGATGTCGTTGGCAACGACAGCGAACTCTTAGCTCGGCTAAGGTTACCGGCTGAGGTCGATACGACCGGGTACACCCTACCGCCGAGCCTGCTGGATGGAGTGTTGCAAAGTGTGAGTGGGCTAACTGGGGTTGACAGTCAAAATTTGGGCCTGTCTTTACCGTTTGCCCTGGATAGGCTGGAGTTGCTGGCTCCGTTCCCGACCAGGGGCTATGCTTACGCCTACGTGACCCGGCTGGCGGAGCAAGTGGAAACGGCCCATTTCAACATTGCTTTGCTGGATGACCAGGGGCGGGTGTGTCTCAAGCTGCACAACTTTACCGTAAAAGCCATCCCCCAACCGGAGGAGCCGGGCTGGTGTTACCACCTCTACTGGCAACAACAAGCCCTGGCCGCAGCGCAGTCCAAGACGGCTCAGGCAACGGGTGACATCGTCTTGGTCTTCCCCAAAGGACTGGAGCCATTAGCCGACAGGCTGATGGCACATTACCCCCAGCAGCGGGTGGTCCGCTTCGTTCTCAGTGATAAAAACATGCGGTTGAGCGAGACAGAGTGGGAAGTGGACTTGACCGACAGCGAGGGGATAACAGCCAGTCTGGATACCCTGACCCGGATTGACACCTTGTATTTTCTGGGCGGTTTGTCAGGACAACATCATGACCCGTTCTCTTTAGATGGACTGGCTCGGAGTCAAGAGCAAGGCGTGCTCAACCTATTCCGCCTGGTCAAGGTTTTGGAGCAACGGGGGCTGATGGGCCAGGTATCCAGGCTTAAGGTCTTAACTCAGCAGGCTCAGCAACTCCATTCCCAGGAACCCATTCAGCCCTGGAGTGCCTCACTAAGTGGACTGACCATGAGCCTGGCTAGGGAGTATCCGGCAGTCGAGGCCAGTTGCATCGATGTTATCCTGACCCCCAATGAGGCGGGGCAGCCTATTCTGGCTGAGGCCGATGTGCTGGCCCTCATCGCCGAAGGGGGCCAGCAAGGTCAGCCGATAGCGTTGCGACAGGGCGTTCGATATATTAGGCGACTGGCTCCCCTAACAATGATGGGTAGGGCGAAGGGGTTAGGGAACGAGGTAAAATTCGGTTCTCACCCCCCAGCTTCCGCCCCCTGTTTATCCTTACCTTACCGGCCCAGTGGAGTGTATCTCATTCTGGGTGGAGCCGGGGGCATTGGCCTGGAAACAGCCATCTATCTGGCCGAACGTGTGCAGGCTAAAGTGGTGCTGGTCGGCCGTAGTGCCTTAACCGGTGAGAAGCAAGCTCAACTGGAGCGGATCAGAGACGCCGGCGGGGACTATCTGTATTGCCGGGCAGATGGGGCTAACCTGAGCCAGATGCAAGCTGTGGTTCGGGAGGCCAATGAGACATTCGGCCCGATCAACGGTGTCATCCATTCCGCCCTGGTGTTGCGGGATGGCTCCCTCAGAACAACGACCGAAGTCGACTTTCGCGCTGTCTTAGCCCCCAAGGTGACCGGCAGTGTGGTGCTGGCGGAAGTGGTCAAAGACGAGCCTTTGGACTTTATGCTCTTCTTCTCCTCGGTTCAGTCGATGTGGGGCAATGCCGGGCAGGGCAACTATGCCGCAGGGAGCACCTTCGCCGATGCTTATGCTCTGTATCTCAACCAGGTCAGACCCTACCCGGTCAAGGTCATCAATTGGGGCTACTGGGGCTCGGTTGGCGTAGTGGCCACAGACGCCTACCGGCAGCGACTGGCTGAGCAAGGCATCCAGTCGATTGAGGTGGAGGAAGGTATGGCTGCCCTGGACCAAATTCTGGTCGAACCCCTGCCTCAGGTCGTGGCGATGAAGGTTGAACCCTCACTGCTTGAGCAACGGGGGGGTAAGAGCGAACGCCGGGTTGCGGTAGTACCGGCGGAGTATGCCTCCGTTTTTGAAGGAACGGTTGAACAATTAACGGAGCAGAATTCACACCTGGCACCCAACGTGTCAGAATTGCAGCAGGAACAGACCGGCTTACAGGCCCTGGAGGATGTGGCCCAAACTAAGCTGCTCCAGGCCTTCCAAAAGATAGGTGTTTTTCAGGCCGGGGGAGAAATCCATTCCCGACAAACTTTGGCTCAACAGTTGAATATCTTGCCCAAGTATCAACGCTTCTACACTGCCTGTTTGGATATTCTGCACCAAGCCAGCTACCTCGACCTGACTGACACGGCGATCAAGACCACGGCCAAAGTGTCTATCGTGGACGAGCCAGCCTTGGCTCAACAGCAAGAGGCTTTAATCCAAAACTACCCCCTGCTGATGCCCCACCTGACCTTGCTGAACACCTGCCTTAAAGTGCTGCCAGAGATTGTCCAGGGCCATATCCCAGCGACAGAGGTGCTGTTCCCCAACAGTTCACCGGCTCTGGTCGAGGGCATCTATCGCGGCAGCCTGCTGACCGACTACTTTAACCACCTGACCGCAATAGCGGTCAGAAGCTATCTTGAGCAACGCTGGCCCAGCCTAAAGCCAGGCCAGAAAGTGAGGATTGTCGAAGTTGGAGCCGGCACTGGCGGCACGACCGGATTTATCTTAGCCGCCCTCGAGCCGTACACGGATCGGATCGCGTATGTCTATACCGATATTTCTCAAGGCTTTGTTCGCCACGGGCAGAATCAATTTGCAGACAACCATTCGTTTATGGAGTTTGGTCGGCTGGACATCGAGCAACCGCCTGACACGCAAGGGTTCGCTCTCAACAAGGCTGAGGTGGTACTCGGAGCCAACGTCCTTCACGCCACCAGGGACATTGAGCACACTCTGCACAACCTTAAAGCCCTTCTTAAAGCCAATGGCCTGCTCCTCCTGAATGAAGCGACCCGGTTTAGCGCCTTTGCCACTCTGACCTTCGGCTTACTGGACGGTTGGTGGGCTTTTGAGGATACTCAGCAGCGCATCGACCATACTCCGCTCCTTAGTGTTGCGCAGTGGCAGCAGGCGCTGCATATCGCCGGTTTCAAGCAGGTTCACCGGGCAGGGCAATCGAGCGGTCAAGCTCTCATTCTGGCTGAAAGTGATGGAATATGCGCCCACTCGATGAGTGAACGTCAACCTGTCCGCAGCGTCTCTGCTCAGACCCGGAATAAGTGGGGGATGCGGCTCTTAAGACCGGAGACAACGGGCCGTCGTTTGCTTTCAAACGAGCCGAACCGACCAGTACCGGTGGCGATGGAACGAACCCCCAACTTTGAACGTGGAAATGCCGACAAATCAGCTCCCGCTATCGAGCAGATTATCATCCAACAGGTGGCGCGGGCCACCGGTCTAGCCCCTGACCGGGTCGATCCGGACAAATCATTTGCTGAGTATGGCGTTGACTCGATTGTGGGCATTGAACTGATCAATGGCATCAGTCAAGCCCTTGGCCAGCAGTTGCGGACCACGGCTCTGTTTGATTATCCTACGGTTCACCGCCTGGCCCAATACATCCAAATCGAATATGAGCCAACTCTGGCCTCTCCAAAGGAAACCGACAAACCACAAACTCCCTCCGTCGAACCACGAACTACATCCGTCGAACAACTCTTTGGACCGCAAGAGCCTCTACCCAACTCAAATCCTATCGCGCTGCCTCTGGTGACAGAGAACGACACGGCGGGGGGAATAGGGGTCACAGCAGCGCAGGCGGTTGTCATTGAGAAGCCGGGCGGTCTTGAGACCTTGCGTACCCAAGCTGTCCGGATTGCACCTCCCGGCCGCAATGAAGTCCAGATTGCGGTGCGAGCCTTTTCGCTCAACTTTGGGGACTTGCTGTGCCTGAAAGGCTTGTATCCGACCATGCCGCCCTATCCTTTTGTCCCTGGCTTTGAGGTGGCTGGGGTGATCCACCAAGTCGGGCAAGATGTTAGGGGACTTACCCCTGGCGATGAGGTCATCGCTTTGACGAGCGAATCGTTAGGTGGCCACAGCACCCTGGTCACCACACGGACTGAGTTGGTACTTAAGAAACCAGCCAATCTCGACTTCGAGACCGCTTGCGCTGTCCCGGTCACCTTTTTGACCGCCTATGATGCCTTTGAAAAAGCGGCTCCTATGGCGGGTGAGAAAGTGCTCATCCAAACCGCAGCCGGGGGAGTTGGTCTGATGGCGGTTCAATTGGCGCAACAGCGCGGGGCCGAAATCTTCGCCACGGCCGGCTCAGCGGAGAAATGCGCCTATCTCAAGCAACTGGGTATTGACCACGTCATCAACTACCACCAGGAGGATTTCTCAGCGGCTATCCAGCGCCTGACTCAGGGTTATGGGGTGGATGTGGTGTTGAATACCCTTTCCGGCGACAACATCCAAAAAGGATTGGACAGCTTAGCTCCAGGCGGTCGCTATGTTGAAATCGCTATGACGGGTCTGAAAGCAGCCCACTCAATCGACCTCTCAAGTCTAGGGCACAATCAGAGCCTGCATTTCATCGACCTGCGACGCCTTTTGAAAGCACACCCGGAGCAGGTCGGTCACTATCTGCAAACCCTCAGTCAAATGCTGAGGGCGGGCGAGATGAGCGTGACCGTAGACCAAGTCTTTCCCTTTAGCCAACTGCGGCAAGCCTATCAATACCTGGATGAAGGTCGCAATATCGGCAAGGTGGTGGTCAGCACTGCTGATGTGGCGTCGAAGCCATTGTCCGCAACGCCAGTCGCAATCGGCTCACCTGGGCAGAATGACCGGCAAGATATTGCCATTATTGGCATGGCGGGTCGCTTCCCTGGGGCCAAAGACCTGGCTGAGTTCTGGAAGAACCTGGCTCAGGGGCACAGCGCCATCACTGAGGTGCCTCCACAGCGCTGGTTGGTGGCCGACCATTACGACCCCGACCCGGAGCAACCGAATAAGACCTACAGCAAATGGGGCGGTTTTTTGGACGATATCGATTGCTTTGACCCTCAGTTTTTCAAGCTGTCGGGGCGTGAAGCAGGACTGATGGACCCCCAACAACGCCTCTTTCTGGAAACCTGTTGGTCAGCCTTGGAGGATGCCGGCTACAGCCATCGTCAATTGGATAACCGCTCCTACGGCGTCTTTTTGGGGGGCGGCAAGGGCGATTATGACCTAAAAATGAAAGAGGCCGGGGTTGCAGCCCAGGCTCATAGTTTTATGGGCAATGATGCATCAATCAGTGCCGCCCGGATTGCCTATCTGCTCAATCTCAAAGGACCGGCTGTGGCCATTGACACCGCCTGTTCCTCGTCGCTGGTGGCCATCCATCTGGCTTGTCAAAGTTTGCAGCAGGCTGAAAGCGAGGTTGCTCTGGCCGGCGGAGTCTTTATCACGACCACGCCCCAATTTCACATCCTCTCTGCCAAGGCGGGGATGCTTTCACCGGACGGTAAATGCAAAACCTTCGACAATCGAGCTGATGGCTTTGTGCCGGGGGAAGGGGTGGGCGTGGTTGTCCTGAAACCGATGGCCCAGGCCGAAGCTGATGGGGACCACATCTATGGCGTCATTCGAGGCAGCGGTCTCAACCAGGATGGCAAAACCAACGGCATCACCGCCCCCAGCACCCTCTCTCAAACTGAGCTGGAAAAGGGGGTCTATGAGCGCAGCCGGATTAATCCGGAGAGCATCAGTTATGTGGAAGCGCACGGCACCGGCACCAAGCTGGGCGACCCGATAGAAATCGAAGCCTTGACCAACGCCTTCCGCCAGTCCACAGACAAGCAACGATTTTGTGCCATCGGGTCAGTCAAGAGCAACATCGGCCATCTGGCGACAGCGGCGGGCGTGGCCGGTGTGATCAAGGTGCTGCTGGCGCTCAAACACAAGCAGATCCCACCCTCCCTCCATTTTGAGCAGCCCAATGAGCATATCGATTTCGAAACCAGTCCCTTCTATGTCACCACCGAACTCAAGGATTGGGAAGTAGAAAGTGGGCCGCGTCGAGCGGCGGTCAGTTCTTTTGGCTTTAGCGGCACCAATGCGCATTTGGTTATCGAGGAATATCAAGGGTTAATAATTAATAATGAACAATTAAGTATTAATGGTGAACAGTTAGGCGGTGGGGCGCAGGGCTTCAAGGAAGGACCGCAGGTGATTGTGCTCTCGGCCAGGAATGAGGAGCAGTTGAGAGCGTACGCCGGGAAGCTACTGACCTTCTTGGAGGGTAATTCAATGCCTGAGCCGACTGACCAAGTGCCTAACACTTCGTCTATCGAGCCGATGGTACGAGCGATGGTCGCAGAAATTGTGGGTGTCGCACCGGCTGACATCGAGAGTAAGCAGTCCTTCGAGAGCTATGGCTTCGACCCAGTGCAACTGAGCCGATTAAAAACGATGGTCGAGGCGCAGTATCAGGCTGAGCTGTCGCGGCCCCTCTTTACAAAACAGGCATCGGTCGGTACGATAGTGCAGCATCTGGCTGCCCTTGCCGTCGAGGGTGAGCCTGGAGACCGCACGGTTCCGCAGCCGTCGCTATCGTTGGCTTCCATTGCCTACACCTTGCAGGTTGGACGAGAAGCGATGGAACAACGCCTGGCCTTGGTAGTGTCCAGTGTCGAGGCGTTGATTGAAAAACTAAAGCAGTATGACCAGAAACAAACTCCTATCGAAGGGGTGTATCGAGGCAATCCTAAGAGCAGCAACCTCAACTCAGAGCTGTTGATTGGCGGTGAAGCCGGAGAGGGCTTTATCAGAACTGTTATTCGTAATCGAGAGCTTCATCGGCTGGCTCAACTGTGGGTGTCGGGAGTTGAGATTGTGTGGCCCTTGCTGTATCCTAACCAGCTCCCCCGCCGGATGTCGCTGCCGACCTATCCTTTTGCCAAAAAACGATACTGGTTTGAGCGACACCACGAGAAAGGTCACAAAGCAGAGCGTGTAGCGGCTCAACCAACAAACAGGATACCACAGCATTACAGGTCTGGTAAGTTAGTGCTACAACCACCGCAGACCATCGACCGCTCAACCGTTGAAGATCAGCCAGACAATGAACCTCCTGTACCAGAGGTATTTCCAATAGAGTCTGTCATCGAAGATATCGCAATCAACGAAGGTTTGGGAAAGACGGCATCCCCTGCTCACGAAACATCTAACTTATCAGAGTTCGATATCAGAAGAGATGTGCAACACCTATTGCGCTCGACCTTGTACCTGGATGAGCAGATTGATGAGGATAAGCCCTTCAATGAGCTAGGGCTAGACTCGATTACAGGGGTAGAATTTGTCAAGGCCATCAATCAGACCTATTCCGTTACATTGCAGACCAACGAGTTGTACGATTATCCAACGATTCGAGAGTTATCGACCCACATCCGCAGCTTGGTTGAAGACGCTGACATTGAAAGCCAACCGGGTACACCTGACAACGGTATTCAATCATTCGTGCTCAAGAATGGCCAACCCATTCTAGTAAAAAACAGCGAACAAGGAGATCGAGCCGGGAGTAGCAAACTGTTGCTGACACATCTAAAAACAGTGCCAGCAGCAGCAGAGAAAGTGAGCCAACTGCTAGCCTCTCCAGACATCACAACGGCTGAGGTGGCTGTCATTGGCATAGCCGGTCGTTACCCAATGGCCGAGAGCCTGGCCGAATTCTGGCAGAACCTCAAGGCCGGGCGCAATTGTATCACCGAAATCCCAGCCGAGCGATGGCACTGGCGGAACTATGCGGAAGATCTAGAGCCGGATGCCAGCCGGTGGGGCGGCTTCATCGAAGATGTGGACAAGTTCGACCCGCTCTTTTTCAACATTTCGCCTCGGGAAGCCGAGCGGATGGATCCCCAAGAGCGGCTCTTTTTGGAGACCGTTTGGGCCACGGTCGAAGATGCCGGCTACAGCCGCTCATCCCTGGCAAAACTCCGAGAGGTCGGCGTCTTTGTCGGGGTGATGTATCATCACTATCCATTTGTGGCTAACGACCCTACCGTGGCAGCCGCCTTGGGCACTTCTTCCTACTGGCAAATCGCCAATCGGGTCTCCTACTTTTTTGATTGGCACGGCCCCAGCCTGGCTATTGATACCGCCTGTTCCTCGTCGCTGACGGCCATTCACCTGGCCTGTGAGAGCATCAAGCGGGGCGAGTGCTTGATGGCCGTGGCCGGCGGGGTCAACCTGAGCCTCCATCCGGCCAAATGGCTGGCCTTGAGCCACACCCAGATGTTGAGTAGTGAAACCAAGAGCAAGAGCTTGGGTGATGGCGATGGATTTCTGCCCGGCGAAGGGGTGGGGGCAGTCTTGCTCAAGCGCTTGGATCAAGCCATCGCCGACAAGGACCCGATTTATGCCGTCATCAAAGGCAGCTCCCTCAATCACGGGGGGAGGACCGCCGGCTTCACCGTGCCCAATCCCCAGGCTCAGGTCGACCTGATCCGCCGGACCTTTGCCAAAACCGGGGTTAAACCTCATACGCTCAGCTACATCGAAGTGGCGGCCACCGGCTCGGCCCTGGGCGATCATATCGAAATCGCCGGGTTGAGCCAAGTCTTTCAACCCACTAGCACTGGCCAGAACCAACGGTATCCGATTGGCTCGGTTAAATCAAACATCGGTCATCTGGAGGCAGCCTCAGGTATCTCGCAATTGACCAAAGTGCTTCTCCAACTCAAGTATCAGACTCTGGTGCCTTCGATCAATGTCGATCCGGTTAATCCCAATCTTCAGTTAGAACGGACGCCATTCTATATCCAAAAAGAGACGCAGCCCTGGCTCCGTCCTGAAATCGAGCAGGACAGTAAACGCATCGAACTGCCGCGTCGAGCAGCGATTAGCTCCTTTGGAGCAGGGGGAGCCAATGCCCATCTGGTGGTTGAGGAGTATGAGGAATTAGGAATTAGGAATGATCAATTAAGAATTAATAATAAAGAATTAGGCAATAGAGAACATGGTGCTGAGGAAGCGTTTCATCTGATCATCCTGTCGGCCAAGAATGAGGCAAGGCTGAAAGTGTATGTGCAGAAGCTGCTCACTTTCTTGGAGGATGAGGCTGAGATTTCCCTGACAGAGTTGGCCTACACCTTACAGATTGGCCGGGAAGCGATGGTGGAACGGTTGGCTCTGGTGGTTCAGGATGTAGCCGAGATACAGTCGGGATTAAGTGCTTATCTGGAAGAACGTGAAACATCTCTAACAATACCTCTCTTCAAGGGCACCTCGGACATATCTCGGCAGGCAGCCGACATTTTGAGTGAAGATCAGACCGGCCAAGATATGCTAGAGAAACTTATTGACCATAGAGATTGGGCTAAATTGGCCCTCTTGTGGACCAAAGGGGTTGATCTTCCATGGGAACAACTCTATGGTCCGGATCGGCCCCGGCGGATTTCTTTGCCGACGTACCCCTTCGAGCGCCGACGGTATTGGCTAGCCAGCGGAAACGGCACCGCCCCGGCCATCTCGCTGATTGGCTCAATGGAATCAATGGAAGAAGAGATAGCGCTCGACTTTGATGCCGCCACAGCCAGCCAGGCCGATATCGAAGCAGTAGTCGCCCGAATTTGGAAAAATGTGTTGGGGGTGGAACACGTAACCCCAGATTACAACTTTTTTGAACTGGGGGGCACTTCGCTGCTGGTCACTCAGGTCTCCACCCGGATAAACCATCACTTGCAGCTCGATGTGTCACCTCAAGTGCTATTCGAAAAGCCCACGCTCGCCGAATTGGCAGACTATATTTACACCGTCCTCTGGGCTACTAAGGCAGACTGGGAT
>JAGRBZ010000311.1 GCA_020433805.1 Anaerolineae bacterium | reverse complement strand
TGACTGTCTACGTCGGCCTCAACATGCCCGCCGAAGCCCGAGTAGCTATCTTGCTCGGTGACAAATCCTTTAAGAAAGGTTGGCCCTTTGAGCGTCAACTCAGGAAAAAATTCCGCGCCTGTGGTGCCCTGCACACAGTGGGGCGGCCAAATACCATCGGGGTGATTATCGGCAAACGAGACGTGATTTTCAGGATGAAAATCTTTGGTGTAAATCACGATATCGCCACGCTCGGTAAATTCTTCAACCAGATCGTTGACTGTATCTAAAATTTGATCGCCTTCCGGGACGGCGAGCGCCCCATTTGGACAGAAATCATTTTGAAAATCGACTACGATTAACGCTTTGTTCGCCATATTGCTTCCCTTTCACACTAACTTTCTAAAAAAACAGCTTACTTCGCCTGTGTGGCAGGCCGGCCCGGCAGCATCAACCTGAATAAGAAGTGTATCCCCGTCACAGTCATAATACATGTGGGTGATTTTTTGCGTGTTGCCACTGGTCGCGCCTTTGTGCCACAATTCGCTTCGGCTTCGGCTCCAAAACCAGGTCTCGCCCTGTTCTTGCATTAACTGCAAACTTTCTTTATTAGCCCAGGCCATCATGAGAACCTGCTGAGTTGTTGCATCCTGTACAATCGCCGGGATGAGGCCATCTTGGTTAAATTTTAAGTCGTCAACGTTCAAAGTGTAAGCCTCATAAAGTCGATTTGTAACTATTCAACTGCAAGGTTACTGGCGTAAATCAGGCTAAGGCTCAGGCGAAGGCTAAGAAAAGAGCAACGAAAACGCGCCGATTTTTTGAGGGCGTAGCGGCTTACCCTGAATTTGTCTGCTTAGCCTCAGCCTCCTGATGACAACATCGATTGGCTGAAATCCTTGAACCTGAAAATTCCTTACAAATGAGACAAAATTTTGGACGCAGATGAACGCTGATAAACACTGATTTTTTGTTTTTATCTGAGAAAATCTGCGTGTATCTGCGTCCAATTCTCTTGTCAGTTTGAGACAGAGCTTCGCTAGATAGTTACATTGATTCTATATGTAAGTCCCTACTTGATGCGTTTTTTTCGGACGCGCCACAATGTTTTGGGCCATTAAATAATCTTTTACTTCCTGAATCGATATCTCTTTATAATGAAAGAGACTGGCTGCCAGCACCGCGCTGGCCTTTGCTTTTAGAATGGCGTCGGAAAAATGTTCCAGCGCTCCAGCTCCACCGGACGCGATAACCGGAATTGAGACAACGTCGGTGATGGCGCGCGTTAGCTCCAAATCGAAACCGGCTTTGGTGCCGTCGGTATCCATGCTGGTCAGCAAAATTTCTCCTGCGCCGCGCTCCTGGCATTCTTTGGCCCAGGCGACAGCGTCCAATCCGGTGCGCTGTCGACCGCCGTGGGTGGTGGTTTCCCAACCTTCGCCGTCCAGTCGCTTGCGGCCATCAATCGCCACCACGATAGCATTGCTGCCGAAGGCTTTTGCCCCTTCGCTGATCACTTCCGGGGTGCGAACCGCAGCCGTGTTGAGGCTAACCTTTTCCGCGCCGGTCGATATTATAGCATGCATATCGGCCAATGTGCGGATGCCGCCGCCGACGGTAAAGGGAATGTAGACACTTTCCGCCACCCGCCGCGCAATATCGAGCATCAGCCCCCGCCCTTCGTGCGAAGCGGTGATGTCCAAAAATACCAGCTCGTCCGCTCCCTCGCGGTCGTAGATCTGCGCCTGTTCGACCGGATCGCCGGCATCGCGCAGATTAACAAAATTAATACCCTTCACTACCCGACCATCTTTCACATCCAGGCAAGGGATAACCCGTTTCGCTAACATCCTATCTCCAAATTCGTGCGCCGTAAAAAACAAGCGTCACATTCATTCGTTATTCAGCCTTTATAGGTTTCTTCGCTTGTTGGACAAACGCTTCTACTAAAGACATATCTTTCACCACCGGGTCACCGGCGATATTGGTGCCGGTATTGCTGTCGACGCCCCAAGGCTGAGCAATCCTAATTGCTTCACCGACATTTTCCGGCGTCAATCCTCCGGCCAAAATAACCTTGGCCCGGCCTTCTGCTTGACGGACAATCTCGCGGCTAATGTTCCAATCGTGCGTGACGCCGGTCGCCCCAACACCGGGAAAGCCTTTCACTTTGGTATCGAGCAGCAAAATATCTGATACTTCGGCAAAGGCCAGGGCCGTGGCGATGCTTTCTGTGCCATCGACATGAATAGCCTTCATCAATGATATACCGTTGGGCAGCGATTCCTTCAGTTCGCGCATGGCCTCGACCCCTACAGCGTCGGTATCGCTTGAAATATGAACGATGTCCGGTTGAACTGCCTTAATCATACGGCGAATTTCATCAATATCAATGCTCATCGTCAAGGCCGATGAAACCGCCTTGCCGCGTAAAGCCTCAACTATCTCACGCGCCGCCGCAAAGGTCAGTTCGGCGTGAACCTCACCGTAATCTCCGGCAATAAAGCCCACCTGATCGACACCCAAATCGACCATTTTTAACGCCTCTGCTACGGAAGTCGCTGCATAAATTTGTACAATCATAAGCGTTATTAGAGTTCATAGAGTTAGTAGAGTTTATGGAGTTTGTAGAGTCCGTGAAGTTGATGAGGTGTGGATAAAAGTTTGTAACCCCAAAAACTCCATTAACTCCAAAAACTCTATGAACTCCAAAAACTTATTTATGGGCAATGGTCATGGCTTCCGCGAGATCAACTGCGCCGGTGTACAGCGCTTTGCCGATGATCAATCCTTCGATGGCTTTGCCTTCGTCTTCGGCAGCTTTGACCCGTTTTACGTCATCTAAGCTGGCGACGCCGCCGGACACGATGACCTTGAAGTGGTTATGCGTGCCTTCGGTTTGTTTGGCGGCTTCGGTCAGCGCGACAGTCGCTTCCAAATTGACGCCTTGCAGCATACCATCGCGGGCGATATCCGTATAAATGACATATTTGAGGCCGGCTTTTTGAATTTGCTTCACCAGATCGACTGCGCTTGTTTCGGATAGCTGCCGCCAGCCGTGGGTTGCTACCTGACCATTCTTTACGTCTAAGCCTAAAGCCACTTGCTCAGGGCCAAACTCACCCAAAATATCAAGCATTTGTCGCGGACGGTCAGCGGCCATAGAGCCGATGACGACGCGGCTAACGCCCAGGCTCAAGGCCCGTTTGATGTCGTCCGGTTTCCGCAACCCGCCGCCAAACTGAACCGGCGTGCTAACGCGATCCAAAATCGCTTGCAAGGCATCGACATTTTTTGCGGCCTTTGAAGCATCGCCAAACGCGCCATCCAAATTGACCACGTGCAGCCAATCGACGCCGATATTTTCCCACGTTTCGGCTATCGCGGCGGGATCTTCGCCGTAGATAGTCTCGGCATTGGGATCGCCCTGCACCAGCCGAACGCACTTGCCGTTCTTTAAGTCAATTGCAGCATAAATATGCATATTTCTAAAAAGGGGGAAGAGGGATGCAGTAGTCAGTAGTCAGTAGTCAGTAGCCAGTAGTCAGTAGTCAGATATCGGTAGTCAGTAGTCGGATATTGTCATAGAAGATTATTTGTCAGTTATCCAGACCATTGACATTTAACCAACCAACAAACAAACAAACAAACCAACCAACCAACTATCAAACTAACTAGTCAACCAACTAGCCAACTAACCATCAAACTGACCAACCTCTTCTCTCCCTATCTCCTTTCTTAACCGGCAAACTCTATAAAATTCTTCAAAATCTGTAAGCCTACTTGCTGGCTTTTTTCCGGGTGAAACTGAATAGCGCAGACATTATCGCGTCCTACAATCGACGGATACAGTTGGCCGTATTCGGTGCAGGCAATGATATCATCGCGATTGGTCGGTGCTGCGTGAAAAGAGTGAGCAAAATAGGCGAAATCGCCCGGCTCGATGCCGTTGAGTAGCGGGTGCTCTCGCTCCGGCTCAATCTGGTTCCAGCCCATATGCGGCACGGTTAGCTCGTTTTCCGGAAAGCGGATCACTTTTCCGGGCAGAATCCCCAGACCGATATGATGGCCTATCTCTTCGCTCTCTTCAAAAAGGAGCTGCAAGCCAACACAAATGCCGATCATCGGTTTGCCCGCCTTAACGGCATCTAAAATCGGCTGTTCTAAATTACGAGCGCGAATGTTGTCGATAGCATCTCCAAATGCACCAACGCCGGGCAGCACAATGGCTTCGGCCTGGTTGACGGCCTCAACCGAATCGGTGATTTCGGCTTCTGCGCCTACAACCTGAAAGGCCTTCTGCACGTTTCTAAAATTGCCAACACCGTAGTCTATAATAGTGATTTTTGTCATACCGTCAACGTACCTTTTGTGCTGGGAACCTGGCCGGCCAGTCGGGCATCGCGCTGCACCGCCATATCGAGCGCCCGCGCCAGAGACTTGAATAGTGCCTCCGCCCGGTGGTGATCGTCAACCCCGGCCAGCAAGCGAGCGTGTAGGTTCATGCGCCCTTCGTGAGCCATACTCTCGAAAAAGTGCGGTATCAACGTTGTGCCAACCTGCCCGATTCGGTCGCTGCTAAATTGGCCGTCGAACACAAAATAACCCCGACCGCCGAAATCGACAGCGACCAGCGCCAATGCCTCATCCATCGGCACAATGGCGTGGCCCATGCGCGTAATCCCTTTGCGGTCGGCCAGCGCTTCGGCCAGCGCCCGACCTAGTACAATGCCGACATCCTCAACCGTATGATGTTCATCTATATGTAAATCGCCCTCAGCCCGCACCTTTAAATCAAAGCGGGCGTGTCGAGCCAGAGCGTGCAGCATATGATCCAAAAAGCCAACGCCGGTAGCGATATCGGCCTGACCGGTACCGTCCAAGTTGAGGGTGATTTCAATGTCCGTTTCGCCGGTTTTGCGCGTAACCGTTGCCGTTCGCGGTTGTTCAACCAAGAATAGACTCCTTTAGATGGTTTGGGTGACCTAAAATAATATTTGCTTTGTGGGCTTCAAATGCTTCCCGCAGAGCCGACTTATCCGGCGTGCCAACAACACAGCCAATTGCCGTAAACATCTGCGTATCGTTGGCTGCTTTGGCCGCTTGAATATCACCAACGTTAGCCCCTACATAGGCGCTATGTTTGCCGGAGCTAGATAGGCGTCTCGCCGCCTCCAACAGCGGCCAGGCATCGGGCACGGGGTTGGCCTGGCCTTGTTTGATATCCTCAAGCGCTACGATTGTTTGAAAATAGCTGTCGATCTGCTGGGTCTTGAGCGACTGCTCGATCTCTTGTCGAGGCCGATCCGAAATTACACCCAGCGGCATCCGTTCGCTGAGGGCGGCCAGAATGCCCGGCTTGATAACCAGCGTCTCTTGCTCATAAAGGCCTTCGTTATGAACAACGAAAGCAGGTTGGCTATACGTTTGTTCAAATAGCGTCGTGCCAAGATACAACTCTTGAAAAATCCGGGCCAAAACGTTGGTTTTGGTTATCTCCCCTGAGCTAACGAGCATATGACGATTTGTTCGCGTTAGAGTCTGGTGAGCGCCATCCAGCCCGCCGCCCGCGTTGGCCACATCTTCGGCCAGTTGCGCAATATCACGCTGTTCGCGCAATGTGTCGATGCTAATGCGCAAGTTGCCGCCGGCCATTTGCAGATAAGCCATCAGACCAGGAATGTGAAATTTCGATGGAAAAGTCGGCACCGGTACCGGCGGCAGCATCTCAGCAAAATACATTACAAAGGCGGTCGTTAAATCCCAATAGCTCGTAAACTGTCCCTTTTTTTGAAGCAAAATCACGTCATCAAGTGTAATGAGCGGCTCTTGTGATGAAGGCAGTCCGACGGCTTGTTCCATATAAATCTGAACTGCCTTGGCAACAACCTCTCGATAAGAATGATCGACGTTAACTAAAATTTCATTACCAGCAAAAAGGAGACAATCGATATTAAGCTTGGATTTTTCGTGCGTCATAAATCATGGAGTACTTTCGCTAGACGGGCCATTTGCGTCGGTGTTCCCATGCTGATCCGAATGTGGTCGGTCAGACCGGATGAATTATAGTAACGAACCAGAATCCCGTGCTCTGCCAACTGCTTTTTTAGATCGGACGCATCACGGCCCTTAACCCGACACAGTATAAAATTGGTTTGGCTGGGGTATGGTTCAAGCCATCCAATCGAGTCGAGAACGGTATAAAACTGTTCTCGTTGTTCAACCAGCCGGGCCACATTGCCCAACAGGTGTTCACGGTCGTCTAGAGAAACCTCGGCGGCCAGTTGGCCGGCCAAGTTAACATTATACGGCTGCTTGATTTTCCACAACTGCGCAATCAAGTCGAGCGGAAACGCTCCGTATCCAACTCGCAGCCCGGCCAACCCGGCCCATTTGCTGAAGGTGCGCAGCACAATCAAATTGGGATGCTGTTCAACCCACTGGATGCGACTGTTGCTGCTAAATTCAATATAGGCCTCGTCCAGCACAACTACCGTCGGCAGCGACAGGAGCCGTTGCAGATCGCCATCGCTCAAAACCGATCCGTCGGGATTATTAGGCGATGTGACAAAAATCAGTTTGGGATTGTTCTCGGCCTGGGCATCGGTCGTAAAGAGATGCTCAATAGCTTCAACATCAAGTGAAAAATCGGGCCGACGGCGGATGCTGGTAGTTTCAGCCGCGTTGATGTCGCCATCAAAAGCGTACATCCCGAACGTCGGCGGGCAGTTGACTATTTTATCGCCGGGATTAATAAACAGCCGCATAATCAGATCGATCAGTTCATCCGCGCCGCTGCCGACCAGCAAATACTCCGCTCCGATGCCCGTATACTCGGCCAGTGCCGTCCGCAAGTTGCGACTCTCCGGATCCGGATAAATGTGCATATACGGAGCCTCGGCCAACACCTCCGCCACACGCGGCGATGGGCCATAGGGATTCTCGTTTGCATCCAGCTTGATAATATCACTCGGATCGCGGTTTAGCTGCTGCGAGAGAATATCAAACGGCACAATCGGCGTATACGGTTTCAGGCTTACCACGTTATCGCGAATAAGTAGGGTTGGAGAAAATGCTGTCTCGGACAAAGGTTTCCTCGTAAATGGTAAATGGTAATTGGTAATTGGAGACTGGAGACTAGAGACTGGAGACTAGAGATTAGGAGATTAGGAGATTGTTAGCCAAAATCTCCTAATCTCCCAGTCTCTAATCTCCAATTACTAATCAACCAATTACCAATCTCCAGTCTCTAATCTCTATCTTCCAATCGTTTCCCCACTGCCGCCGCATGGGCATCAAGCCCTTCCGACTGGGCTAACCGCTGGGCGGCTGGGCCGATGTTGGCAGCCTCGGTCTGGTCTAAACCAAAGACGCTGATGATCTTTGTGAAATCACGTACGCTAAGCGGGCTGGCAAAGCGAGCCGTACCCATCGTCGGCATAACGTGCGTAGGGCCGGCTGTGTAGTCGCCTAGCACTTCGTAGGCGTGTTCGCCCAAGAAAACACCCCCGGCATTTTTAACCTTGCCGGTCAGCGACCACGGATCGCCGATGTGCAAACAGAGGTGCTCCGGGGCGTACAAATTGCTCAACTCAACCGCCTCCTCCAGATCGGCGCAGATAACGGCTCCGCCCTGGTTTTGCAAGCTTTCGGCGATGATCTCCGCCCGCGACAGGTTCTCCATCTGCTGCCCGATCTCCACCTGTACGGCTTCGGCCAGTGTGCGGCTGGGTGTTACCAAAATGGCCGAGGCCAGCGTGTCGTGTTCGGCCTGAGCCAGTAAATCCGCCGCGACAACAGCCGGATCGGCTTTCTCGTCGGCGATAACTAATGTTTCGGTTGGGCCGGGTAATCCATCAATATCGACCTGTCCAAACACCTGCCGTTTAGCCAGCGTTACAAAAATGTTGCCTGGGCCTACAATTTTATCGACCTTCGGCACCGATTCCGTACCGTAAGCCATTGCGGCCACGGCTTGCGCCCCGCCGATGCGATAGACCGCATCCACTTCGGCTACTTTGGCAGCGGCCAACAGCACCGGAGCAATTTTGTTCTCGCGTCCACTCGGCGTCGTCACAATAACCTGCTCCACACCGGCAACGCGAGCCGTAACGGCGCACATCAGCAGTGTGCTGGGGTAGGGTGCTGTCCCGCCGGGCGCATAAACGCCAACGCGCTCCAGCGGTCGGATCATTTGCCCTAAGGCACCGCCGCCGTCTCGCCAGTCGATCCAGCTTTGAGCCGGCTGCTTCTGGTGAAATGTACGTACGCGCTCGGCGGCAAAATGGAGCGCTTCCCGCAGATCATCAGGAATTTGAGCGTAAGCGGCCTCAATATCGGCCGGGTCAACCTTGAGTGCCTCAAGCCCGACGCCATCGATCTTGGCCGTCCAGTTGATAACCCCGGCATCGCCGTAGTGGCGTACATCGTAAAGAATACGGCGCACCGCTTCTTCCAATTCCAGCACCTCACCGAAAACGCGCTCAAGGCCCTTCGCCAGACTGGGGGTAACGTGGACATCGCCTACGGGCGCACGGTGCAGAAGCGACTGCCGGGCTTCATCGGCATCGTACAATTTGAAAATATCAGCCGCCATGCGCCTCATCCGTCAAATCGAGTGTTTGCAATAACTGTTGCCAACGCGGCGGCTCCTCTTCAAAGATATAGCGCAGCGGTAAAACCAATACGCCGCTGCCGCCAATCTGTCGCAACTGTCGGATGGACCCATACAGCTTTTTCTTCGGCACCACAATACTGATGGCAAACCAATGCGTATCCGAGGTTTCTCGCAAATAAACGTTGCTGATGGTTGGCCCTTGCAGCCCGCCTAAATCCGGCTGACTAAACACCTTTTGCGCTACCTCCTCAGCCGACTCGCCACGCATATTCGCAATGACCGTCAGGTGATCCAGCGCCCGCAGATGCGCTTCAAAGCGTTCCACAAATTCGCGGGTAATGGCCAAAACCTCGGGGCGCTCAGTCAACGCTCGCCGGTTGCCGATGAACGTGGCCTGGCTGCGCAGTAGCACCCCATCTTCTAATTCCTTCAGCCGATTTTCTCGCAAGGTAACGCCGGTGCTGACCAAATCGATGATCAAATCGGCCGTCCCCATTTGAGGAGCTGCTTCTAATGCGCCGTCGGCATATAAAATGCGAAACGGCTTAACATTGTGATCGTTCAAAAAGCTCTCGGCCAGGCGTGAATACTTGCTAACAACCCGCAGTGGACGGGTCTCGCTACGTTCGGCGGCCAGCCGTGCCAGGTCGGCCATCGTGTTTACGTCTTCCCAGGCTTCGGGAACCGCAGCCGCCAGATAGCAGGGGCTGTATCCCAACGCATCGTGGATAATAACAACCTCATCATCCGTGCCGCGATATTCGGCTATCTTATCAAAACCGACAATCCCCAAATCAATATCGCCGTCGCGCACTTTGCGCACGACATCAGCCGTCCGCTGGAACCAAATTTCCAGGTTATCCAACTCGGGAATATGGGCAATGTATTGGCGTGGGTTGAATTTTTTTACCGAGAGGCCGCAGTTTTGCAGAAACTCCACTGTTTCGTCTTCCATGCGTCCCTTACTGGGTAGGGCCAGCCGGACAACGCTTCTTTGATTTTCTTCTGTTTCTGTCAATAGCATAGGGGTACTCATTTCTCTCCAAACAGTTACGATTTTACCTCTAAAGAGGGCTAGACACAATTCTCAACGGCTTACTAGTGTTATTTCCGGTAAGCGCACGTGATCATTTAGGAATTCACCGGCTTCATTCAGTATCTGTAATCGAGCGCCGCTGTCAGCTTCGTAAAAGCCCAGTACAATGCTGTAGTTAGCCGCTGGGGTATCACCCGGCAGAGGCAGAGTGTAGCTGTCGATGACCGACTCACCGGGCTGCCAGTAAACCGTGCGGTAGAATCCTTGCTGCGGTTTGCTGTCACCCTGCACGATGATGTTGTTCTCTGCATTGACCAACTGCACGAAAACGGTGAAATCAACCTCGATGGGCGCTTCGACCTGCCAAACCAAGGTCAGATAGATCGGGTTACCGGCGATGATTGGCTGATTAACATGATACCCGGTCAACGTCACCTGCCGGTTGAAATCAACATTCAGCGGCTGGATCT
>JAGRBZ010000310.1 GCA_020433805.1 Anaerolineae bacterium | reverse complement strand
TGCCGATCGAGCCTCTTATCATACCTCAAAGGAAGTGAAGCAGTTTGCTGAGGATCATGCCCAAAAAATCCGGTTATTCTTTTTGCCGCCTCATTCCCCTGAGATCAACCCGGATGAACAGGTTTGGAACGAAATTAAGCATCGTCAATTAGAAAAACAACCGATTAAAGGTCCTATTGACTTTGAGCATCGACTGTATGCTGCTCTGCTCAAACTACAGAACTTCAAAGAAAGAATTCAGTCATTCTTTAAACTACCCGACACTCAATATGCGGGCCTTAAACCGTCTCCAGCATAGACAATGTGGGGATAGCTATTGGAAAGACTACAGGACAGATATCTTGCTCATGAGGCCAGACTACTGTGCCATCCAAAACCCTTACTTGCTTGAAGTAATTTCGATCCTTCAACTCAGCAAACACCCCAAAATCAAGCAGATTAGAGCAATCATAAATACCACTTTCTCCACTCGTAAAGACGAGGCTTAGCTTGTAGTCATCGATTGGAAATACTTTGCTAACTCTTGGGTTCATAGCTCTTACCTGAGAGGTTCTATCTTGTAGGGCTGCTCGCCTGACACTGCAAGTTCCCAATCAGCCATAAGTTCCTCTTTCCGTATCTCAACCCATGCTTGAAGAAGCTTCATTTTTGCAATTGGAATACTACCTTCTAAAATATCACCCTCTGGAATAGAAACAATGACCTCATCCCCCTGATACCTGGCATGTATATGCGGCTGACTATGCTTCTTATTATCAATAAAATACATATAGATAATAATACCATAGAACATGGATATAGGCGGCATCTCTAATCCTTTGTTTTAGCTTTTACCAGCCTCATTTTACCCAACTTCCCCACCCTCTCTTTCCAGCTTCTCGCACAGTGCTTCTAATATCCAAGTATGGCGTGGAATTTTAACCTTGCGCTTTTTCAGGGCCTCATCAATTTGCGCAAGAAAATCGGGATTCAACCTCAGTTGAATAAATTGCTGTTTATTCTGAGCAGATTTCTTTCCCCCCTGCCGGGCCACACTACCCCCTTTGTCGATTAAGGCGGCAATCTCTGCTTCAGGTAAGTTCCCCTTCTCAACCAATCGGGGTTTTTTGGTAATCGTCATGCCGATTCTTCTCCATTTAACGTTGGATTAACATTAAAGACATATTGGTATAACGTTAAAATCTCTTCACTGGCCTTCGGGTCCTGGGGTTTGAGTTCCACAACGCCTAAACCCTGAGCGGCGGCATTAGAGAATGCTTTGCGGGTTCCCAAGGGGGTATTGATGAACTCTAGCCCGGTTGCCTCTTTGAGAATCTCCGCGCTTTCATCATTGTCTTGGCCGCGCGGGTCCGCCCGGTTGATAAAAATATAAGCCGACAGTTCAGGATTAGCCGCGCGCATCTCTTCTACGAGGTGCGAGACTTTTTCCAGGGTCCAAATATCAAAAGACCGGGGCACAAAAGGCACAAGCAATACATCAGCAATGCTTAGCGCGGCCCGTTGGCTGGCGGTGTCACGTCCTCCGGTGTCGATGAGGATGGTGTCATACTTGCTGGAAAGCCGTAAGGTTTCCGTGCGAACAGCCGAACCGGTCAATTTGATGCTGGTATACCCGGCCCCTTCGGGAAGGCGCTCATTTCGCAGAACCGTAAAGTCCGTAGAGGTTTCCTGGTCATCGGCATCAATGAGCAGAACGTCATGCTCTCTCGCGCTCAAAACGGCTAGGTTAGTCGCTACGGTGGTTTTCCCTGAACCCCCCTTAATCCCGCCAACAACGATTTTCATGGCGTCATTCCAGTTAATTTAACGTTAATGTAACATCTAAATAAAGTTATTTAGGCATAAAAATAACATCAGACTCACTGGATTACAATCTCCCTTCCCCACTTGGCCTGACGGGATACCCAAGCAGGTAGCTGCCCCAAAGACCTTTGGGCGATGACACCGGTTAACCCTCGGTTACCCTGGAAGCAGTCCTTGCTGGAAATAGCCACTAAACAAATCTCAAATTCAAGTTATATATTTGTTTTTATGACTATTTCTATCTAACAACACGTTGATTTGAATCCTAAAAGAGTTTATTTTAACGTGTTTATAACGTTATTTTGATTAGTTGATGGCCTTCCTGCCTCCTTGCCAAACTCCTCCGTCATTTGAAGACCTTGATTAATCGGCCTAGGAAGGCCCACCAGGGCATTTTTCATCTTAAGAGCTGGAAACCATTACATTAATCCAATCGCGCCATCTGAGGCCAATACAGGCCGTTTTTGGCAGGTGCTCCTGATGGCCTTCAGGTTGGTCTTTGCAGGTTGCTCATTTCGAGGCGGTTTCTGATGCTACCAAAGAACTAAAAATATCAATAATTTTAATTAATTGTACTATGTTTGTGTGAGTAAATATGCGTAAGTTGCATTTCCTCATGAAGCCTTGAGGTAATCCCATTACCTGAAATCACCTTTCCCTTTTCCCCTTCTTTTCTCAAAAAACACCTTCCCTGGTGCTTGGAAAGTGGCCAGGGAATGGAGTTATCAACAGGCAGTTTCGGACCTACAGGTGTTTAAAGGTACGTACAGGGTAATACAGGGGGGAGCTGTTTAACCTATAATTTCCGATACTTGAGGCACTTTTCGGTGAGTGTTTATGCGCAGATCGGTGAGTGTTTATGCGTAAACTGGTGAGTGCTTATGCGTAGATCGGTGAGTGTTTATGCGTAGATCGGTGAGTGTTTATGCGTAAGTGGTGAGTGTTTATGCGTGCCCAAATGGCCTACCTGTGAATAACTTTCTGGCGCTGGTTTATCCGACAGAGTTGATTTATGTTTGAGTGGATCACCTAAGTAACATTCAGGGTAAATCACTATGAAAGACAAAGATGACGATCAGAATAATGATGAAAAAAAGAATAAGGATTTCAGTGAAATCATCACCGAAACCCTGGCCATTGAGATTGGTGAAGCTAAAAGTGCAGGTAAGATAGGGTTTATTTCCAGAGCACTGACCCAAGCCACATTGCCGCATCGGCGGATTCCCGGCTGTGAATTCAGCCGAAGTAACGGTAATTTTACTCTTTCTATCGTTTCGCCAAGTGTAATTGGCCTACCGTATGGAAATATTCCTCGGTTATTGGTGTCCTGGGTGACTTCTGAAGCGGTGCGTATGCGCTCGCCTATCTTGGAACTTGGGTCGTCCCTGTCGCATTTCATGAGGGAGTTAGGATTGACGCCAACTGGGGGAAGATGGGGAAGTGTCACACGACTTCGCGAACAAATGCTTCGTCTCTTTGCCTCTTCGGTGACCTGCATTTACAGCGACAGTAAAAAAACGAATATTCTTGGCGTAAAAATCGTTTCTGAGGCCAATTTATGGTGGGACCCAAAATCACCTGACCAAATTCCTCTTTGGAAATCCAATCTGAGGTTAGGACAAGAATTTTACAACGAAATTATCAATAACCCTATTCCCATTGATATGGGAGCACTCAAGAGTTTGAAACGCTCGCCTATGGCGTTGGATATTTACTGCTGGCTTACCTACCGCATGTCCTACCTGCGCAAGCAAGCTGATATACCTTGGCCTGTCTTGGAAATGCAGTTTGGGGCCGATTACAAGCGTACCACTGACTTTAGAATAAACTTCATTAAGCACTTGCGATCAGTGCTTACCGTCTATCCTGAAGCCAATGTCGAGGTCAACGAGCTTGGTTTAGTGCTCAAACCCAGCAAGCCCCATGTGGCCCAGGCGTATAGGCCGCCCTTAAGGGGAACAGAACCAAGGCATGGATTACCGCGTGGCCATTTACCTTTTGAGGGTGAAATCGTTGTTGAGGAAGTCAAGGCCATGCCAGCTCTGCCGCTCAAGGTCGTTCCTCCGCCTCAAGCGGGGCCTGTTTCCTCCACTAAGCCATCAGCTATCCTGCTTTCGACTGAGACCTACGAGAAAGCTAAGAAAGCCGCCCCTGGCTGGGATGTTTACTGCCTGGAACAAGAATGGCGGGTCTGGATTACTGATAAGGAACGGCCAAACAACCCCGATGCTGCTTTCATCGGTTTTTGTAAGCAACGGTTTCAGAAGAAGGGGAGGCCGTAACCAATTGCAATTTCTATATATATATGTGTGTAAATGTAAAGCATAATAGCTTTATATAAATATTTAAAAATTGCTTTCTAGCACTGAATACTAGCCCTTTCGATCAGGTGTGGTGCAATCTTAACTAACCCGCCAATTCCAAGCTGGTTAGCGTGGATTTGATCATCACCAATTTCACGTTGTATTTGATTGTGAATGCTTGTGCAGAGTGCATCGACGTTTCGGAGACTAGAAAGAACCCTATAGCTCAAGCGTGGCTGCGCAGAATCAAAAAGATTATTCCCAGATTCGTCGATATGGAAGAACATTTTTAATGCCTAACGCTTCACATCACCGGCAGCAAAAAGCAGAGCGAGGAACGAGCGGCGCTTTTTGCTGTCCGAGTGCATGTGATTGTTAGCACTTAAACTCGCTTGATTACGTATGATGCCGTACCGTCTGAGATTTCAATTTCTTGGTCAGACCAAGCGAGATTGATAGACTTGGGATATTCTATTTCTATCTCCTCAATCCCTTGAATAGCAGGCTTTATATATTTCTCTATGAATACAGAAATAACCACCCCTGCTTCTTGCTCCATATGCGCCCACGCTTCTTCACCATGATAAAACGCCCCACCACAAGCCAAGTATTTGTCAGATAGCTCTGTCAAACGGTTTGATGGAGTAGGGTCTAGAACTAGAAGGACGGGTATAAAACCGGCAGCCCGACTCTCTTCAGCAAACGATAATTCTTCTCCGAAACGACCTTGTCCACTGGCGGCAATGGTTACTCTAAGCTTAAGTTCATAAGTTCGGTTATTGCTGGGCACTAGACAATCAATTTGTCTACCTTTGTTTGTAGGGCGGCCATTAGCGTCCAATCTCTTAACAGGTGAGTTTTTAGATCCAACAGGCTCACCACCTAGGCAACTCGCTAACAATGGCTCGAAAAGATAACCCGTCTCTTGGGCGGAGCGGTTATCTATGTCATATATCCATTTCTTCCACACCATCCAATTTGCCAATAAATCAGGGTCACACTCGCCGTACTCCAACAATGAGCGAGGCCCAATTTGATCCATGTTAGGTATCGGCTGAGATGACAATATACGACGATATTTGACTCTGCGCCGATGTAGTGCAGTTAGATTTTCAATGTATAGACCAAAATCATTGTCTTTCTCAAAGCATGATTTTAGCGTATGAATTATGCTTGATGCCTGTACTTCTATTTCAGATTGTTCATCAAACCATACCATTGGGATTCCGTAGTAACGATCACTTGGAGTGTTGACTCGCTGAATACCTAAATCGTCATGAGGCCACCCCAAGTCATCAATAGCTATTGATACCAATGCTTTAAGCTCACCATCAGATATGACAACTTGTGCTTCTCCAGTACCATGCATCTTGCATTTGGAGTACAGACTTCGAAAAAATGCTTCACTCATGATAATTATCCAAATAGTTCACCTTGCTTTGACTTGGAACTATCGGAAAGCCTAACAAGCAAAGATTCTGTTCTTTTAAGGGCGGGACTCATTGCGCCAGCCTTAGTTAATAGAAATCCGAGCATTTTTCCAGTAGCTTCTTCATGCCCTTCAAATCCGTAATCATCGCGTATATGTTCAGCAAATATTCTGGCTAATACAGGTGGAATTGCGTTTCCAATTTGTTGTATTTTCTGTGATGCATTTCCGCAGAAAATAAAATCATCTGGAAATGTTTGAATTCTCGCAGACTCCCTGATAGTTAGAGGTCTATTCTCTACAGGGTGGATCAGCTCTCTGGTTGCCGCACCTGTAATAGTCAAGCTAGGCTCAGATGCAATTAGTCTTTTAAGCCCGGACGGGGCACCTCCACGCTTTTCAGTTGGCATCCCATCAGCAACTCTTCTATTCGCCCTTTTTTTGAACGACTCGTGCTGTAAATTCTCCGGCAGGTCTTTCATTGTTTGCCCTGGGCCTAAAGCAGAAATTCTCTTTGATTGAGCTCCGTTTATGGCAGGAAAATAATGATCTGTGATTTTGTTTGCATACCCTCTTAAGATTGCATCAAATTCATCATGGGCTGGGGTATTAATAGGGCTTAGTTCTGCTTCTTTATCATTCGAAGCTGTCGGTAAGCTTTCTATGGCGTGGGAAATTGTTACATCTGAGTTTCTAAATATTCGCCCAGAAACCTTCATTGTTGGCTCTGGCATTTTGAAATCATGCCCCAGCCTATTTCCAACAACTAAGACGCGCTTTCTACGTTGCGGTACACCATATTCTTGCGAATATACTTTCTCAACTCTGATTAAGTAACCAAGCTCAATAAATGCTTTGGCTGCTTCATAGATGTATGTTCCTTTATTCGATGTCAGCAAGCCCTCAACATTTTCCATAAGAAACCATTTTGGCTTAATGACTTTTAAGGCGTTAACATAACTTTTAAGCAAGTGATTTCTTGGGTCATCCCAGAATCTTGAACCTGCGGTGGAAAACCCTTGACAAGGAGGGCCACCAATTAAGATATCAATTTCTCCTGAGTTGACCCCCAACTCATTTAGGATGCTATCAAAGTCGAGTTCATCAATATCTTCGTTGCTACAAGTCGTTTCTGGAAAATTTTTCTTATATGTTTCGACGGCAGCAGAATCCTTGTCATTTGCGTAAAGTATAGAATACCCAGCCTTCTTGAAGCCAAGCGAGCACCCTCCAGCACCACAGAATAGGCTAATCGCTTTTGGTTTGTTCACTTCCAACACTCTCTATCTTGTATTTTCATTGCAAAAGAATAACGCTCCCTCTCGTGTAGTGCTAACAAGTAATTATACCGTTTCAGCTTATCTTTCAATATCTTTAGCTATTAGTATTAAGTAGCTAATATGGCTAACATTTTATAGCAGCCTATCCATTATTAATAGACCTTATTTCTACCTAACCTCCGTCGTAAATAGCTGCCATAATGAGCTGTAAGTAAATTTGAATCGCTTTACAATATGCTTTACAAACATAAAGCACTCCCCTCCCCTCCCCTACCAAACCTCTCGAATCAACCTTAACAGCTTATCCGGTGCAGTTTTCTCCCCAAGGGCAATCAAGCCCTTGATGACGGCAGTTTCGCTAATCGGTCTTTCGCTTTCCCCGTTGATAGCATCAGTGATTTTCTGCAAGCGCATGATATCGGCTGGGGCAAGACGAAAATTCTTTAGTTTGGGCTTATAGCGCTGGCGCACCAGCGGAAGGCCCTCATTCTCTTCGGCAGATTTGCGCTGGATGGCTTCAGACAGCTTGCTTTGACCGGTAAGAGGTTTTTTAGCCATGACTTAAAATCTCCTCGGTTAAAGCCAAGAAATCCTGGGTTCCGTTCCCTTTCGGGTCAAAGGTAAAGACGGGTTCATTATTAATCTGGGCCTGATTGAGCGCTTCTGTTTTGCGGATGATGGTTTTAAGTAAGTTTTCAGAAAATGGCTCTAGTTGAGATTCGATGAACTGATTAGTTTGCTTATTTCTCCCGTCATAGGCATTTCGCAAAATCAGATATTTGAAATTCTCGCTTTCTTTGACCTCGGCAATGGAAGCAAACAGGTCGGCTATCCCGTCCAGCGAATATTTACCGTAGGTTGTCGGAACAATAATCTGGTCAGCGGTATAAATAGCATTAACGGTCAATACGCCAAGATTTGGCGGACAATCCAGCAAGATAACGTCAAAGTCCTTTGCTATTTTCTTGATATGATTATAAAGCAGCTTTTCTCGATGAGTCCTTACAGTGATTTGTTCAGCAGTGATGGCCAAGCGGATATTGGATGGAATAATGAATAAACCAGGTGTGGGTTCTCCGTTAACAAGCGCCGGTTGGATAAGCTGTTTCAGATTTAGATTCTTGTCGATGAAGATTTCCTTGGTGGTCAAGTCCTTGGGAATGTCTGGGCAGTAAATCACGCTGGCATGGGCTTGGGGGTCCAGATCCACAAGCAAGGTGCGCTTCCCCGCCTGGGCCAGGCCGTAGGCCAGGTTAACGGCGATGGTTGACTTCCCTACCCCGCCTTTTTGGTTAAGGACTGCATAAATCATAAACTGTTTTTCCTAAAAAGTTTAATAATTACAAACAATAACATATTATATCATAAAGCATAATTACATTACAAATTGCTTTCACTATGCTTTATCTTTATAAAGCGTTTTTGCTTGATTCTTGTGAAGATAGGTAGCATGGTAGGAGTGCCCAGTCGCACTCATATTGTATATACGCTGTAAGAACAACCGACCTAGTCATGACGAAAATTGAATCGAATAAAGAACCGGCTAATGTCACTATTTACCTCCGTGCTCAGCGGTGGCAGCGGGAGTTAATAGACCAGGCAGCGTCCCTGCTAGGTCAGAAGCGCTCTGACTTCATATTGGACGTTGTCTGCCGTGAAGCGGAATCTGTAGTACTTAATAGCAATACGTTTATGGTGAATGCCGATACTTGGGCAAATTTTAATGCACTTTTAGATGTGCCTCCGCGTCCACTATCTGAACTCCGCAAATTGCTCCTTATAAAAGCGCCTTGGGATGAACAATGAGTGAGAGTAGGGGATGAATGTGTTTTTCTTCCTGAGAGTAAGGTAATGTTGGCCTTTTTTCTAAAAGCTGATAACCGTTAAGTTTCTACTAAAAAGTTAATTTAACTAATAATAGCAATGTATTATATAAATATAGTAAATAACAAATGCTTTATATTTATAAAGCATAAATACTTTATTATCCATAATTACCAATACATTGGGAACGTTAGCAAGCGTGGCGCGGGCTTTAGGAAAGCGTATTGAGTTTAGACTTGTTTAATATCTCTATAACTCCATAAAAGTATCAAAATACACTCTATTTAACTTCATCATAATATCTAAATAATGTTAATATAACGTTATTTAGCGAATTCTGTTGAAAGAACCTTGCTGGTATTGGATAAATGCCAGCAGGAAATCAGTATGGTTAAAAGGTATTCAAAAAGGGTTATTTCTTATCATGTGCAATGATTTTCCTATGACTGGGAACAATAGATAACAAGTTTGCCTTGTTCTCTGCTGTTTTCAGCCGGAGGAGGCCATTGACATGAAACTAACGGTTCAAGATTTACTGGGTGATTATCGCGTTGCAAGCCCAGAAGAGGTACTTGCTGCTGCTGGAAAAATCATTGCGCATCGCTATCGAAGGGGAACTTTTCTCAGTTCTGCTTCGGCTTCCAAGGATTATTTTCAGCATCGGTTATCACTGAGAAACCAAGAGGTCTTTGCTGCATTATTTCTCGATAATAGACATCGAATAATTTTGTATGAAGAACTCTTCTTTGGAACGATTGATTCGGCGTCTGTTCATCCTCGGATCGTGGCCCAGAAAGCGCTAAAGGTCAATGCAGCGGCGGTGATTGTTGCGCATAATCATCCGTCTGGGTCTTCCGAACCAAGTCAAGCAGACAAAAATCTGACATATCGTCTTAGGGAAGCCTTGGCTTTGGTTGAAGTGCGATTACTTGATCATATTATTGTGGGAGAGGACTGTACTTCACTATCAGAAAATGGGTTGATGTAATACCGAAAGCGCCAAAAGTAGCTTTGGCGCTTTCCGGTTAAAACGATGCTGATTTCCACATTAAATAACCTAATCGTAAATTGAATATCAAGAAATTTTAGGATAGGTGAGGGGACTGTTGCAACCTCCAGCCAGTGACTGTCACGCTAAGGAAGGCGTGGCCACTTCCCGCGAAAAAGGGGAAGCGTCTAACTTCCCCGATATAAAATTATTCTAATTGAGCATGCCTATTAAGCATAGAGTTAGCAATTGCATTGATATAGACAACTCCAGCAACAAAAGACAGGCTATCCGCTAATAATTTAGCTTCTTTGCAAACCTCTGATGATATCTTATGAACTTCATCGATACTCAGATTATCAAGCGGCCAACCATGACAACAAATGAGACAGTGCAGGTCAGCGCTAAAGTTCACTAAATCACCTGTGTAGTTTATCCCGAGTTCTGTAGTGTCTGGTGAAAATTCTTTATTCATT
>JAGRBZ010000309.1 GCA_020433805.1 Anaerolineae bacterium | reverse complement strand
GCCTGGGAAAGAAACCAGAGTTTTCGGTCAATTCGATCAATTTTGCGCCAAAAACGGCTCACGCAAGCGCATATTTTTAGTTCTGAAGTTAAAACCCTGGTTTCTTAGACCGAAATCTCGTTGGATAGCACAACATTAAACCGTGGAGAGAGGTAAAGAACTCAGGTTTTTGCCTAAAAATTTAGGCATGTTGCCGATTTAGCCCAAATAGAAGCCTTTGCGGGTCTCATGTTCAAGAAAAACCTGGGTTCTAATGCTACCACGATTGTAAGAAGAGCTACCTCTCGTTGTAGTACTAAAGTCTAAAAGCTTTTTCTATTATAGTACCACCGTTATCTTAAGCAATTATAAAATCGAACACTACCCAACCGGCAAATCCTCGCAGGCAATACCGTTGCGATCCGGATCAAGTTCATAAACATCAATGGTTGGACCACCACTCGACTCGTAAAACTCTTGAGCTTCTGCTTGGCTCTCGAAATCATCGCAGCTGTAATCATCGGGCGAAAGAGGTTCAAGGGTTGTAAGCGGGAGGGCTGCCTCCGGCGTTTGCGAACGCTCTTGCCAATCGATGATTTTGATATTAATCGAGTCGCTGCTCAGACATGGATCCGCAATACAGCCTTCGTCTTCATAGCGGTCGCGTTCGTCATCTTCATCAATTTCGTTGCCGTCATCGTCTTCAGGCAGTTCGTCGTCATTGGGATCGTATTTATCACAAATATCGGGGTTGTTGGCAAAGATGGGGTCCGTTTCAAACAGGAAAGTCTCGCTTTGCTGCTGACCATCGGCCACCACAAAAGCATACCACGTGTGCGTAATGGTAGTTTGGGCGCGATTGGAACCGGGAATGAGCAGCGCATCGATGCGCCCGTTCGGATCGGACGTGGATAAAAAGCGGCTGCCCGAAACGCCATATTCACCGTATTGAATGGTAATGCCGCCTTGAGGTAGCCCCTGATCGTCATTAATCATCGCCCACAGTCCCAGATCCGAGCAGTTGTTCATCCCGGAATGGGCTATGACAAAATAAGGGAAGGGTGTTGGCGTAGCGGTATCCGTGGGCGTACTTGTGGGCGGTACCGGAGTAAACGTGCGGGTGGCCGTGGCGGTATCGGTGGCGGTCGAGGTACGGGTTGGGGTGGCGGTACGGGTCTCGGTCGTGGTTTTGGTTGGGCCAGGCGTAAACGTGGCGGAAGGAGTCCATGTTGGCGGGTAGGTGGATATTGGAATTTCCGTCGCTGTCGCCGTCGGGATTTTTGCAATACGGGTAGCAGCATTGGCCGTGGCCCGCGCCGGACTAAGCGGGTTGAAAGCGAGGTTGGGTGCCAGATAAAGGGTAACGAAGCAGACCAAGGTTAGTAAGGCCAAACCTACTATTAGCGCGATCACTATGATGATCAGACGACCATTCATGAAGCGGCTCCTATGGGGTTAAAGTCAACATAATGTTCATTATAACATAAGTAGGCTTGCCTTGACAATAGTAGGTGTCGCGGGGGTGCGTTTCAGTTTAAGATGAGATTGTATTCGAAGTAGGTCGAAATACGAACACCAAAAAAATGATCAATCCGACAACGGACACCCAAACCCCTATGGTGAAGCTTCGAGGCCAAAATTCCAGGTGTACCGTGTGCGACCCCGGCGGTACGACAACCCCCTGCAACACGCCATTGACCTGCAAAAGTTCGACCGGAGCATCATCGACAGTGGCTCGCCAGCCGGGGTAGAAAATTTGGCTTATGACGAGAAGCTGCGAACTTGAGACATCAACTTGAAGGCGAAGCGTGGTTGGGGTGAACTCGACTTGATTGACGGTTCCTTCGGGATTACCCGCCAGATCATCAGCTAACGGTTTGGCTATAACAGCCTTGCGTTGCAGATCAAAATCATCATTGGCAATGCGTTCCAACGCATCGGCCATGTCAGGCACAACCTCTACCTCACCGACCAACCATGCTCGCTCAAAGGGATCGCCCATTTGGTATACATACAATCCCGCATCCTCAAAAGCAAGGGGCAGTCCGCTATCGCCAACGTCTCGTTCATCGATGATATAGCGCACATTCATCAGTTGCCACATCCGCCAGGCCGGTATTTGTTGAACAAAGGCATCAACCGAAGCCAGTTGTAAAGGCGTATTGCCGGTTAAATCTTGCAAATTATAGACTGACGCGGCGCTGTTGCCACCGGACAGCAGTCCACCACTGGTCACACGGCCCAGAGGCGGATCGAGATGTTCTTGCAAGAATCGAACCGTAGGGGAGGGCGAAAGGGGCTGGCCCGGCTCCAGGTTAAACTGCCAATTAACGGTGAACAGATTGTAAGCAACCAGCGCCGCCAACAGCCCGAACCCCCACGAGCGCGGCAGCCAATGCCGTCGACGCGCCATCACCACCAGCAACATCCCGCCTAAGATGAGCAAGCCAAACAGGTGGTGGCGCAACACGCCAAAAAACAGATTGACCGCATCACCACGGGCGGTGGCGGCGGTTGAGCCGTAGATGAAAAGGGCCGTCATCACGATAGCGATAACAGCGACCGTGCGCAGGCGTCGCTCAAAGGTCGCCAAGATAAGGTGCGCCCGTTTCGATAGCGGGCCGACTAAGACTGCTGCTCCAAGCCCGGCCAAAACAGCCGCACTAAAGCTGTAGATGAGAAAAGCCCGCTCTTGCTGCCGAACGGCATCGAAACCGGGAGCCAACAGGTAAAAAATGGGGTAAACAAAAAGATTGCTGCCGAAAGCCAGCAACAGACTAAGCAGACCGGCTCCGGCCCAAAAGATGACTTCCCCGCGCGGTCGAGCCAAAAGCAGCGCCAGTGCAATCAACACCAGCGAGGCAATGCCCACATATTCCGGGGAGCCGCCAAAAAAACCGGGGTAGAGGATCGAGACCAGCTCCGTTAGCGGCAATCCGGCCGATACGGCTTCGTACGATAGCTCAGCCCGCAGCGAGCGCTCGATAAATTCCAGAGTCGGCAGCAACTGGGCCGCAGCCATACTCATGCCCAGGGTGATAATAACAAACCAAACTCCCAAATTTTTTATGACGTTTCTGGCAACTGATATGGATGCCTTTTGGTTTTTCTTCGCCTTAGCCTCAGCCTTAGCCTCGCTTTCGGTTGTTCGTAAATGGTCATAGAACCCTCGAAAAAGCGTATAAGCCAGAGAAAGGTAAACGATATAAAGCACCGTTTGCGGATGTCCGGCTAAAATCGCCAGGGCAAAAGCCAGTGCAGCCAAAGCGATGGGCCGGAGTGCGGCCCGGAAGGGGCGATCCAGCGCAACACGCAATCCCCACAAAACCCACGGCAACCAGGCACTAACCGAAAGAATGGTCATCTGTTGGACCGGAAAGCCGGTTAGGTAGCCGCCATAGGTAAAAACGAGTGCAGCCATAAAACCACCGCAGCGCGCCTGGTAGGCAGAAGCCCGTCGGTTTCGATGGCTATGAAAAAAAATAAGATGCCGGATGAAAAGATAGGTGCCTACCGCGGCCAGAGAAAAATGAAAAATCACCTGCCATTCCAGAGCTTTAACGGGAAAGCCGACTGCCAACCCAAAGAGCGGCCCACCCCAACCCAGGATAAGCGCTTGAATGACGTGCGGCGGATAGAGCGCGCCGGATTGAATATCGGCCAGGGCCGGTTGGCCCCCGTAGAGGTAAGGATTCCAGAGCGGCAGTTGGCCGTTAACCCACTGCTGGGCGGTGAAGGCTCGCAGTGGGAAATATTGTTCGGTGAAGTCGCCGGCGGCAATCTGCATGCGGTCGGCGGGGTTGGGGGTGACTAATCGCCAAAAAAAGAGAAAGGGAAGAAGCGCCAGGATAAGAATAAGAGCGACGTCGGGCCAGATCGAGGCGTTGGGCTTAGCCTTCCACATCGCTAACGGAGACAGCCTTGGGCGTTTTTCGAGAGGGCGTGGCTTTGCTCTGATCGGCCAGCCGATACTTGAGCAACGTCCAAATGGCCGTGTAACCATCGCGCCAGCCGATTTTCTTGCCCTCTTCTTCGGTGCGGGGGTTGTAGGAAATAGGCACTTCTTTGATATCAAAGCCTTTGCGCAGTAATTTGCCCGTAACCTCCGGCTCAAACTCAAAGCGGTGGCAATCGAGCTTGATACCGGCGATGACATCGGCCTTAAAGGCTTTGTACGCGGTTTCCATATCGGTTAGGCGAGAGCCATAGAGGACGTTGGTAAACCAGGTTAGAAATTTATTGGCCAGCAAAGTACGACGCCGTATATTGGGGTTGGGCTTGAGAAAGCGAGAGCCGTAAACCACTTTCGCCTGACCGGCCAAGATCGGTTCAAGCAGCAGGCGATATTCGTTGGGGTCCAGTTCGAGGTCGGCATCTTGAATGATGACGATATCGCCGGTGACATAGGTTAAGCCGACCCGAATAGCGGCCCCTTTACCAAAGTTAATTCGGGAGAAATGCACAAAGGTAACATCTTTTTGACGGCGGGCCAAAATATCAACCGTCTCATCGGTAGAACCATCATCAACGACAATAATCTCGCGCTCAAGAGGCAGTTCTACCTCACGCACCTTGTCGATGACCTGGCTAATGGTCGACTCTTCATTATAAACGGGGATTACAACAGATAGTTTCATTTCGTACCATACTCGCAGTAGTAGTATGTGAATTTAACCATAGAGGGGAAGAAGCAGCAAATTTTAGGATTGACGGTATCTAACCAAATAGATACCATGAGAATTCACGAGAATAATCGATCAAGGGAGAGTAGATTGGGTCAGAGTAATGACATTTCCAAACTGAGACCATTCTAGCGCTCCGCTGTCGGGCAACTCTGAAATTGTGCTCGAATCGAATATGCCTGCCATCAGATAATAGTCTCCAGGCTTTAAGTTAGACGGCAGCCGCAAATCAAATTCGTCAACAACGATTTCATTTGGCTGCCATTGAAAGGTCGGGTAGTTTCCTAATAAGGGGCGTGCTTGCCAACTTGTGATCGGCTGTTGATGAGCATCAAGCAGTTGAACAAACATACCAAAATCATTTGTAATAGGTTTCGTTGAGCGCCAGTAAAGTTTGCCTCGAAATAATCGATCCGTCAGTGGAACGGGCGGGGCGTATCCAATAAGTTCCAGAGTATCTGTAACTTTAGCAGTTATTGAGACGGGAGGATGGCGAGGATCAGCGTTTTCTTCCCCCACATAGAATATGCCAGCTATTATTTTTTCCTCAAACAAATTGGTATCGGGAGCATAACCAGGCACAGGCTGACCACTTGAGTCAAACAGACGAATTTGAATAAGATAAGGACCAGAAGAAGTTTCTGGCCCGATGAAAAGCAGTTGTTGCAGCCTCACCGTGGTATTTTGACGCCAACGCAGCATTCCTTCCAGTGAATTTTCCAACTGATGGATAATAGTACCTTGCGGATTTAGTATTTCGATTGAAAGTGAGTTGTTGCGGGGCACCACTGTTTCAATTTTCCAGTAAAGATCCAAAATCAAGGTGTGTCCTGGTTGTACCACATTAGGGTATGTTTGATATCCAATTAAATGCAGCCTATTCTCAAACACGTAATCGACCGGTAAGAAGGGAGACCAAGTGGTAAATAGCGACACTATCGGCTCTGCATCTGGAATGGGTATAAAGTGGGCAACGGCCTCTCCGGTTGCCGGATTGGTAAAAGGCATCGCGTTATCAACTATACTTGAGGCCAGTAACTCGGGCTCGGGCCAATAATGACGGGAGACGTAAGCTACTCCTTGACCGGTTTGATCATATGTAAGCCACACGTAAGCCGCGTCTTTTACTCGTGATATTCTGGGGTTAAGCTTCTGATCCGGAACAGTAACGAAGAGAGATGAGCGATTTGGGTGGAAATTTTCCGGAATTTCTCGCTCTTGAAATTTATCATACAGGATGAGACGCGTTGTCGGTAAAGCGTAAAAGGGAAATGGAATTAGAATATCTACTTCTTTAGATTTCTCGACAAGCTCACGTGCTAAATCGGCCGTGGGGCCATCAAATTCTTGATACACAAGAGGTTCATGTGCCCATCGAACAAAATAATCATAATATGTCAGACCGCCGCTTATCAAAACAACGAAGACCAACACCATGGGCTTTAGCCAGATATCGGTAGGGATCTGTTGTAGGCGGTGGCTAATAAAGTGACTCAACGAAACGAAGCCCACAGCCATTATAGCATAGTAAACGGGCATTAGAGCAGACAGACGGAGCATGTGAACTCTGTCTGAAAAAGAGACCGGCAACCAGAGTGCAAGCAAACTTATCAGCAAAAACAAATGCGTAGGTCGGCGAAATTGCTTAATAGTGGCAAACAGACCAAGCCAAAAGCCAACCATCTCAACATAACCAAATCCATTTCGACCAACAACTCCGTGACGCCAATTGTGGTCGTATCCTATCACAAATGTACGCATGAAGGAGTCGAGCAAAGCTGAAAGATACGAACTGGTACTGAGAAGTTCGGTATCCGAAGCGGCTTTTGTACTGGAGAAAAAGGCGGAAGGGTTTTGAAAGAAAAATATACCAAGCGGCAAGAAGACTATCGCAGAGACTAAGGCGGTAACCAGTAATCCCATCCAGAGCGTCACTGTTGCCGAGTTTTCAAGGGATAACTTAAACCACCGGGTGTCATTCTTAGAAGTATAAGCCACAGAGTTGGTGTTATTTTCGCCTGGCGAAGATTGAACAGATGGCTCTCGTTGTTTCCGGCCAACAACAGTCCAGGCAATGGCATAAATCCCAAATACAAGAGGAAGCAACCTGGCTAGAACATATGTATATTGACTTAACCCCAAACTTACTCCGGCCAAAGCAAAATAGAGGAGAGATCGTTTTTGCCATCCCTCCCAAAAGAGGTAAATCGTTATCATGAAAAAAGCCGGGATAAGAATAGCCCTGTAACCGGATCGACTCATCGCAATATGCCATAAGGAAAAGCAAAAACCAGCCGTTGTAAACAAGGCCAACCAGTAGCGGTCAGGATGATATACAAAGAATTTCTTTAGCCACAGAAAAGTAATGGGAATGGTAAGAGTACCGACTATGGCTGCTGCAAACCGAAATGTAAAAGGTGAAGCTCCTAAAAGGCTCATCGACAGCGCACCTAAATAAAGGTGCAACGGCTCTCGCCCATTATTTCCGATAAAAAATATCTCCGGCATACCGGTATGAGCCATCCATACCGCATCCATTGCGTTATAGGCTTCATCCCACCATAGACCAGGCGGTGTCTCGGATAGTTGCCACAGACGGAGCCATGCTGCGGCTAAAATTAAAACGAGCATAATTCCCTGATAGCACCAGCGATTTCTTAATTTGGTCGAGAGGTTAATTAAGCTGTGCCTCACTAAATCTTAATCCTGATTATTAGACTTTATCGGAATTAAGGTGACAGTCACTTAACGGCCTATAGGGTGAGGCTCTTCGCGGAAGAATGCTCCTATTTGTGACCAAAAAAGTGACTGTCACCTGGCTTTTCGCTATTTCCGATAATGTCTATTTATTGGCTAGATGAGAATTTTGCTACGCTCAAGCGATAAGGCTTGTATGAGCGAGTTGCCTCTGTTTGTAAAACTCACAGCGATAAGCCCATGCATGATATGCAGATATCTGTTAAATGCCAGAACCACTGTAGACCGAGCTACACTTAGCATTTATACGCGCATAATGTATTAGGGAGGATACCTCTATTTGCACACCATCGCTGCAATTTGGGCCAACATACGCGATAGCATTTATCATTCCTATTTATGGGCCAGAATAGGTTGGTTACTCTATTTCTTGAAGCATCCCTAAACCAAATTACGACGGATAGCTTGGGCAGCAGCCTGAGCACGGGTATTAACATTTAATTTTTCGAAGATTTTGCGGAGTTTACGCTTGACTGTGGCATTACTAATGTAGAGTTTGGCAGCGATATCGGTATTGCTGGCACCATCGACCAACAGTTTGAGGATACGGCGCTCTTCACCGTCCATATCGGGGGTGTCCGGCATAAATTTGGCCGGGCCGGCAATGGAACGCCGCACAACGGCTCCGGCAATTTGGGGGCTGAGGAAATGTTCACCCTGATGGGTAGCCCGGATGGCGTTGACCAGCATCTCATCGGAGCTGCTCTTGAGGACATAGCCCAACGCTCCGGCACGCAGCGCGCCCATCACATATTCATCATCATTGAAGGAGGTTAACATCAACACTTTGGCCTCCGGCCGGGTTTGCCGAATGCGTTTAAGCACTTCGACCCCCGACTCGCCGGGCAACCGGATATCGAGCAGCGTGACATCCGGCGACTGCTGCTCGATCTGGTTGAGGGCGCTGTGTCCGTTTTCGGCTTCGCCAATCACCTCAAATTCGGGGTAGTTCGACAGCAGGCTGCGAATACCTTGACGTATAATGGAATGGTCGTCAACGACCAATATGCTAATGGGTGCCATTGGTGTTTACCTCACGGGGCAAAGAAATGGGAATGGGAACGACCAGTTCAATTCGGGTTCCTTGACCGGGCCGGGATTCAATCGATAAATGCCCGCCCAGGCTCTCGGTGCGCTCTTGCATACTCAGCAGGCCGAAATGATCAAGCGTATTGCGTCGCACCGTATCAAGATCAAAACCTTGGCCATCGTCGATGACGGTCACCTTAAGGCGGCGGGGTGAAAAGACGACAATCACATTGGCCCGACGGGCCTGGGCGTGGGCGCTAACGTTTTGCAGCGCCTCCTGCACCAACCGATAGATGCTGATTTCGGATTTGGGCGGCAGTCGGCGAGGTGTGCCCAGAATTTCGACATCGCAATCCAGGCCGGAATATTGCTCGAAACGCACAGCGTATTGGCGCAGGGCCGGTCCCAACCCCAACTCATCGAGCGAGGGCGGACGCAGATCGTGAATAGCCCGTTTAATTTCAGCATCGACCCGATGCAAAATCTCGCGCACGCTTTGCAGCGATGTTTCCGCTTGCGGTAGGCTGCCATTGCCCAACCGCTCTTGGGCCGATTTCAACTCCAGCATCGCCCCCACCAGCAGTTGGCTGGTGCTGTCGTGCATATCTTGCGCGATGCGCTGCCGCTCCCGTTCTTGCACATCAACCGTTTCATTGAGCAATCGTTGAAGCAGAGCGGCTTTATCGGCCAGAGCCTCTTTCGCCTTTTGCAACTGTTGGGTACGGGTGGCTACTTTTTGCTCCAGGCCGGCCTTGGCAGCGGTTATCTCTTCATAAAGCCGCACATTGTGGATGACGATAGCCACCTGTGCGGCGTAGGTCATCAACAGTTGCTCGTGGTCATTGTCATAGGCTTGGGGGCGGTTGGCCACGCCAATCATGCCGATGGGTTTATCTTGCAGCCTGAGTGGTACTCCCAGAAAGGTTTCCACCGGCGGATGCCCGGCCGGCTGGCCCACCTTTCGCGGGTCGGTCATAGCATTTTCGGAGCGAACAGAACTATTTTCCAATACTACACGGGAGAAAATATTCATCCGGAGCGGAATGAGATGAAAGCGTTCATAAAATTGAGGGGAAGGGTGAAAGCCCTCAATCGCCACAACATCCATCGCCTGACCATTGGATGTATTGAGACCAATAAAACCGAATTGCGAGTCGGTCAGTTCAAGACACTGCTTTAGCGCGGTATCCAAAACCGACTCCAGACTGCGTAGTGAAGAAAGCTCTACTGCCAGATGATAGAAAGCCTGGAGGCGTTCGTATTGCTGACTGTTTAGGTGCGCGGTTGGGATTGTCGTCATTGTCGTTGCCCATCTGCTACGTTGCTATATCAATTTGAACCACATAGGGGTAAGATATTGTAACGCTTCCTTTTTCTTTGTCAACCTCTACGTGCCTTTCAAAATGATTTTAAGAAATGGGAAAGAAATAACATCTGCATTTTAAGACATGTCATTTCGTAGCCGAAGGCAGAGAAATCCCTGTGACGGCTATTGGCAAAGCGACTTCGTAGTCGAAATGACATGCTGAAGTTATTTGTTTTTCGATCCTAAGACACGCCAAAGATAAACGTTGAGCGGAGCGATACAGATTGCTTTGTCATCCACGAGGGGGGTCAAAGTAATGAACTTCAAATAATTAAGCGAGGAAACTTTCGTATGCTGACTTGATGTTATGTG
>JAGRBZ010000030.1 GCA_020433805.1 Anaerolineae bacterium | reverse complement strand
TAGTATTTTTTTGGAGCTATTTTGATAGAACCTGATAGTACAGCATTCATTGTTGTTCTCTTGCTTTTTTTTCATGCAGTTGTTGCGGCAGCCAAAGAAGCTATCGCTTTTACACGTAAGTCTCGTAGGTTGCAGTTGATAGAAGAAGGAAAACCTTCAGCTCGGATTGTTGATCATTTAGCTGAGAATGTTACACTCCTTTTGGCAACAGAGCAGTTTGCCCTCAAACTGTTAGATGCTTCTATTATCTTTTTAGCAATATCAGCTTTTACAGAACCCCTTGCACAGTTTATTCCTATTAGTAATGTTTGGGCTTCGTTCGTTGTTGCAATTATTGCGGCATTTGTTATTTTAATCTTTGGGGAACTCATTCCTAAAGAGATTGCTCGGAGTTACGCTGAGTCTGTCGCTTTATTTGCCAGCTATTTTATGAATGGGATATCTTTTCTTGCTTCTCCTCTAGCAAAATTTGTTAATAAATTTGGCCGAATATTGACCGGACGCTGGACAGAAACAGAGGAATTTACTATCGCCTCCATTACAGAAGAGGATCTCCGTAGCTATGTCGATGCTAGCGAAGAAGAAGGAGTCCTCAAAGAAGAAGAGAAGGAGATGATTTACTCTATCTTCGATTTAGGGGACACACTCGCACGTGAGGTGATGGTGCCGCGTATTGATATTGTAGGGGTTGAAGCTGATGCTTCGGTTAATTCCGCTATGGATACGATCTTACAGGCAGGACATTCGCGTGTTCCTGTTTACGAAGATACTATTGATAATATTATTGGAATTCTCTACGTAAAGGATATGTTGATCCACTGGCTAAAGCAGGGTGAACCGGCTTCAATTCGTGGTTTGGAACGTACTGTTTATTACGTGCCTGAGACGAAGCCTGTTACTGATTTGTTGCGTGAACTTCAAACCAAGAAGGTGCATATTGCGATCGTGGTTGATGAGTACGGCGGTACAGCTGGGTTAGTAACAATAGAAGATATTCTAGAAGAAATCGTCGGTGAGATCCAAGATGAGCATGACGCCGACGAATTTTTTATGCAGTATATTTCTGATGACGAGTATATATTCAGTGCTCGGATGGATTTGGACGATATAAACGACATTATGTCGATGGCCCTTCCAACCGATGAAAATGACACATTGGGTGGGCTTATTTATGGGGCGTTAGGCCATATCCCTAAAGAAGGTGAAGTCTTAGACGGCTCTTCTTTTGGCGTTCCTAATTTGGAATTAACGGTCCTTAATGTTGATGGACGTCGTATTAAGACGGCGAGAGTCAAACGTATTAGGGAGGAAAGCGAGCCTGAAGAAAGCGTTGAGACAGCGAAAGATAAGAGCAATTCCACTTCTACTCTCGTAAGTAATGCGCCTAATACCGCCAGCTAATTTTGATAAGTTATGACAGACTCTAATTCACCTCCTGCCGCTAATCAACCATGGAAAGATCTGTTAACTCAGGCTTTTTCAGCGCGTGCGTATTCGTACTCACCTTACTCGAAATATAAAGTAGGTGCAGCGCTGCTTACTAAGAGTGGTAAAGTGTACACCGGTTGTAATATCGAAAATGTGGGGTACTCGGCCACAGTTTGTGCCGAGCGAACAGCTATCTTTAAAGCCATATCAGAAGGCGAGACAGAATTCGAAGCAATAGCCGTCGCTACAGAAAATGGTGGTTTGCCTTGTGGCATATGTCGACAGGTTATTCGCGAATTTGCATCGGAACTAACCATAATCGTTGGTGATATTGAAGGACGGTATCAGGTTTTTACACTTTCAGATCTGTTGCCTTATAGCTTTGGTCCGGAAGATTTGATATCTTCCTGAACAATGCCAAATTAAATGTGATAGAAGAACTTCAGCCAGTGAATATACTGGCATTTTTTTGTATTCGCAGAATTCACTTTCCAGTAGTATAATCTTAGCTTACTATGAGTAACAACGAGCGACTATATAGAACAGATGCAATCATTCTACGGCGCACCGATTTTGGTGAGGCCGACCGGCTATTAACTGTTCTTACCCCCGCGCGAGGCAAAATTCGGCTTTTGGCCAAAGGAGTGCGAAAAATTTCCAGCCGTAAGGCAGGCCATATTGAGCTATTTACGTTGTCCAATCTGCTGATGGCTCGTGGTCGTACTTGGGATATTATTTCTCAGGCGGAAATTGTGGAAGCGTATCGACCCATACGTGAGGATTTGACAAAGACAAGCCACGCTTACTACCTTGCTGAATTGGTCGATCGTTTTATTGAAGAGCACGATCCAAACGAGCCTTTGTACCAATTATTGGCCTTGGCCTTAGCGCATTTGTCCAATATGGATGATCCGTTCCTTATACTACGCTACTTTGAAATGCGATTGCTGAGTTTGACCGGCTTTCAACCGCAGCTTCATTTTTGTGTAGCCAGCCAGGAACCCATTCAACCCGTCGAAAATAACTATTTTCATTTTGTTGATGGTGGCATACTTAGCCCGGAACATGGCGAGAAGCGGCCAAATGCCGAACCTGTCTCGCTGGCTGTGCTCAAAGTTCTGCGTTTTTTGCAAACAGAGTCCTGGGAGAAGGTCGCGAAACTTCAATTGTCACAGGCGACCCGTCAGCAGGTTGAGCGGTTACTTATGGGATACATAACATTTACTTTAGAACGTCAGCTTAAAAGTGTTGAATTCCTAAGAAAAATACAGCGAGAATTAGGACATTCTTAGAACTTGCTATCTTTAAATCTGGAGAAAGGTTGCTGTAAAAGGTAAAATGACTAAACCTCTTAATTTTCAACAAATTATTATGACTTTGCAGAAGTATTGGGCCGATCAAGGCTATTTGATTTGGCAACCCTGGCACGAAGCCGTTGGAGCGGGAACAGCTAACCCTGGCACGACATTGCGCGTGTTAGGCCCGGAACCATGGCATATTGCTTATGTTGAACCTTCTTTCCGGCCTGATGATGGTCGTTTTGGTGATAACCCTAACCGCATGCAGATGCATACACAATTTCAGGTTATCATTCAGCCTGATCCCGGCAACCCTCAAGAGCTATACTTGGGTAGCCTTTATGCTATTGGCCTCAACCGTGATGAGCACGATATTCGTTTTGTTGAGGATAACTGGGAAAGCCCTGCCTTAGGTGCTTGGGGCCTGGGTTGGGAAGTATGGTTGGATGGCATGGAGATAAGCCAGTATACCTACTTTCAGCAGGCCGGCGGGCTGCAACTCGACCCCGTAGCGGTTGAGTTGACCTATGGTTTGGAACGAATCGCAATGTATCTGCAAAATGTCGATAGCGTTTGGAAAATTGATTGGGATGGAATTCAAACCTACGGTGATATTTTGCTGCGCCAGGAAATTGAATACTGTGAATATAACTTCAACCAGGCTGATGTTGAAGCTCTAATCGCGTCATACAATTTTTATGAAGAGGAATGTAAGCGTTGTCTAAAACAAGGGCTGGTTATCCCTGCCTATGACTATGTCCTTAAGTGTTCGCACACGTTTAATATTCTGGACACCCGAGGAGCAATTGGGGTGACAGAGCGTGCGGGCTATTTTGCGCGTATGCGTCGCCTGTCTCACCAGGTGGCTAAAGCCTTTGTCGAGCAGCGAGAGGGTCTCGATTTTCCGCTGATGAAATACATGCCGGAGCGATCTACACCTGCTTTAACGCCTGTACCGGCTGTTAAACCAAATCCTCAAACATTTCTACTGGAGATAGGTTCGGAAGAACTGCCTTCGCATGATGTGACCGATGCTTTGGCTTATTTAAGGGATGCAGTACCTCAATTTTTGTCCGATTTGAGACTAGTTTATGGTGACGTTCAGATTTTAGGCTCACCGCGACGGCTGGCGATTTTAGTAGAAGATTTGGCTCCACAGCAGGAGAATTTATCAGAAATTGTTCGTGGCCCTTCTGCTAAGATTGCTTTTGATGCCGATGGTAATCCTACAAAGGCCGCTCAAGGTTTTGCTCGTGGCAAGGGGGTAGATGTCGCTGACCTGAAAGTTCAGGAGATGGATGGCGGACAATATGTGGTTGCCCACGTTTACACCGAAGGGCGACCTGCTGCTGATGTGTTGGCGGAAAGCTTGTCTGATTTCATCCGAGCTATTCCCTTTGGTAAATCTATGCGTTGGCTAGCGTCGGCTCAAGTAGGCGAGGAGGTCGGCAAAACGGCATACAGCCGCCCTATACGTTGGCTTGTGGCTCTACTGGGCGAGGATGTTATTCCGTTTGAATATGCGGGTTTACCCAGTGGCCGCATTACACGCGGTCTACGGCCTGAAGGTTCGCCGGATATAGAAATTAACGCGGCTACTGCCTATCCGCAGGTTATGGCTGATGCTCAAATTATGGTCGATCCTGAAGCGCGGCAATTGGAAATTAAAAAGCAGCTCTCTGCGATTGCAGCTGAACTCGGTGGCGAAGTGCCGGATAACCCGTCGTTGTTGGAGGAAGTTACGCATTTAGTCGAGCAACCGACGGCGTTTTTAGGAAGTTTTGAAGAAAGATATCTCGAATTGCCAGAGCCAATTTTAATCACCGTTATGCGCAAACATCAGCGTTATTTCCCGGTGGTAAAAAATGCAGCCGATGGTAGTCACGCTTTGCTTCCGCATTTTATCGCTGTGCGGAATGGAGGAACCGAACATCTCGATATTGTACGTCGTGGTAATGAAGGCGTTTTACGGGCACGGTATGCAGATGCCGATTTCTTTTTTAAGGCCGATACAGAGCAAAAACTGGCAGCCTTTTTGCCCCGTCTCGATACGCTAACGTTTCAAGAACAACTGGGGTCAATGCTCGACAAAAGTAAGCGATTGGAGACCCTTGCGCCGCAGCTCGGCGAACGTCTCCAGTTATCGGCTAGTGAAACGCAAGCCGTTGAGCGGGCAGCTCATTTAAGTAAAGCGGATTTAGCTACGAATATGGTAGTTGAGTTGACCAGCTTGCAAGGAATTATGGGATACGAATATGCCAAAATATCCGGTGAAACAGAAGCGGTGGCCAGTGCCATTGTTGAGCAATACTACCCTCAAACAGCGTTGCCGCATCGCTCTTTGAGTAAGGTGGGCCTGGTACTTAATCTGGCCAATCGTCTAGACAGCTTGTGTGGCCTGTTTGCCGTGGGTAAAGCCCCAACCGGCTCGGCGGATCCATTTGCTCTGCGCCGTGATGCTCTGTCACTGGTGACGATTTTGCTGGAAACTGAAACAAGTTTTGATATATCGAATGGATTAAAATTGGCCGCAGCCTTAATGCCGGTTGAAGTGACCGCTGAGTCTTTGGCGGAGACAAGTGACTTTATTCAGCGTCGCCTGGAAGGTATTTTGCGCGATGAGTACGACCTCCCCTTTGATGTGGTTCAGGCCGTTTTGGCCGAGCGTGGTGATAACCCCTGGTTGGCCTTGGCTTCAGCCAGAGATTTAGCAGCCGCCATTAAGCGTGATTATTGGGAGGATACACTCAATGCCTATGCCCGATGCGTCCGAATTGTTAGAAATATCGAAGAGAAGTACGCTATTCAGCCCAATGCCTTTACTGAGCCGGTTGAAAAGGATTTGTATATAGCTTACGAAAAAACACGGGCCAGCCTGTCAGCAGCGTCCTCAACAGAAGCAGTTGTAACAGCCCTACGAGAGTTTCTCATCGAGCCGATTAACGCCTTTTTCGACGGGGTGTTGGTGATGGATGAGGATGAAATGGTGCGCCGGAATCGGCTGGCGCTGCTACAAGGTATCCGCGATTTAACAAAAGGGGTAGCGGATTTTAGCAAACTACAAGGCTTCTAAACCGTATTTAGATAAAATAAAAAGGGGCGTCACCGATCGGTGCGCCCCTTTTTTGATTCTACTATCTATATCGTAATGGTTAACATAGCGATCCATAGAAATATTTGAACGGTAACTGTACTGCCCAGCAACATATAGGCCGCCACTTTTTCGCGATGATGAATAAGTCCTCCCAGGATAATGTTGATGCCTAAGGCAATCCCCCCCACCGCAGGCAAAGTAAATAGATTGATCTTATCCGTAATGCGGTCGGCCTGCCCAAAGTTATTAAAGTGGATTGGCAAAGAAGGGGGTAAATTCGTGTAGCGAATGGATACGTAACCCAGTAGAGCTAAACATATCAACGCTGCAACTCCGATTAGCCACCAACTTAATGGATCGCTCAGCATTCCGATGGTTAGCGGCCACCCCCGCCGAACTTCTTCTTGCCACTGCTGGGTTGGTCCTAACGTTTGGCGATCTTGCCAGGCTTGTAAAAATGCTTGCCGGTCTTGTGGTGAAATAACATAGATTTTCTTTGGCGTCACAATGAGCAAACTTTTTTCAAGAGGGGCTGTTGTGCGAAATGTAATCCGCTCGGATTCTTCCGTTTGTCCCCAACCGATACGCAAGCCGGCAAAATTAAACCCCTTGAATTGAATTGGTTCTTCTAATACATCGCCAGGAATAATGGCTTCGATGTGGTTAAGTGGAATACGCTGTCGACATACCCCCCACTGAATAGCTAAACCATTGCGATTAAGATGATAGTTCAGTTTGAAGCCAATAATGCTCAAACAAACAGCAATTACAACGCCCCCTAACGCGATAAGAGCGGCCACCAACAACCAAAAAATAGTCAATGGATCCGTTTGTCGTAAAAGTGCGTCAAGTAATATTAACGCGGTAATGGCAAAGCATACGGCTATCGCTAAAGCGAAATGGCCACTTTTCGTTGGGTATGGTGTTAGGTTCACAGAGGAATATTTTCCAATTTCCAATTCTTGATATCTTCAATAAACCGATGGTCGGTTATATCGAGATTAAGCGGGGTGATTGAGATGAGGTTGTTTTTGATCGCCCAAATATCAGTGCCGTGATCGACAACGCCTTCAGGTGGTAGACCGCCGATCCAGTAATACGGTCGTCCTCGTGGATCTTCTCGCGAAATAAGCTCATCTCGATAAACACGCTTTCCCAAGCGGGTGATTTCGATACCTTTAATTTCTTTCCAAGGGACGCCTGGAATATTGATATTTAGAAGCGTGTTGGCTGGCAAGCCGTGCTGTACAACGTTTTGGGTAAGATAGGCACAAAACGTTGTTATTGACAGATAATCTATTGGCTCAATACGGTGTTTATCGGAAAAGCCACGTGAAAGTTCATCATCTTTACGCTCACGAGAGATGGCTATAGCCGGTACGCCCTCAATAGTTGCTTCTACAGCAGCGGCTACGGTTCCGGAGTAAAAAACATCATAACCTAGATTAGCCCCATGATTGATCCCAGAAACTACTAAGTCAGGACGGCGCTCGATCAAGCCTAGTAAAGCAAGCGCTACACAGTCGGGTGGTGGAGCACTCGATACGTAGGCCGAGCTGCCATCCGGTAATTGATAAGGATCGGCACGTAATATTTTGTGCATTGTTTTGGGATGGCCGGACGCAGACCAGTTGTGATCCGGGGCAAAAACCAGAGTATCGGCAATTTTATCGAGTGCCTGTTTTAAAGGGAATAAGGCCGGGGCATCGATGCCATCATCGTTTGTAATTAGAATGAACATAGTCAGCCCTCGGTTTATCACATTAAAAGGTTGTACTGCCGTAAGTGTCGTTCTCGATAGATAGGAGGTAGATAATACGCCTCTCCGTCTTCGTCAGCAGCTTCTTCGTCTTCGTCCTCTTCTTCTTCCTGTTCGGGGATAACTCTGATACGGACTTTCTCACTTTCGGTTTTGTTGCCGGCTGAGTCGTAAGCGACAACGTGAACCAGGTGTGTTTCCGTGTACCCAAAGGTTGTCTCGATGAGAGTTAAACCACCTGAGTAAACTTTTTGGTAACCAATAAACTGCTGAGGAGAAAATCCTTCCGGAAGCGCAGCTATCTGCTCCGGATCGGTAATCGGTCGGGTTACACTAATCACTTGTGAAAGCGTAATTGGTTGAGTCCCGGTAATGGACCCACCTGAGCCAGTGATAGGGGTTGTTTGATAAACAGGTGCTTCCCAAACAACCCGCGATGGCGTAATGTCCACATTCCAGCGAAATGTAAATGGCGCAACGGTACTTTCACCTACTTTTCGATTATCAACATAGTATTCTACACGACTCATCGAGAAATTGTCATTAGCATCAGCCTGAAAGTTAACCCAATCGTTAAGCAACGGATCAGCATTGGCTTCATACACGGTATCCAGTTCAGGGTTTATGAGCTGAACGCTTGGGGGTGTATTGTCAACCGTAACTTGAACGGCCCGACGCTCAAGGCTCTGATCGCCTCGAACCACGGTAAGTTGAAGCGTATACAGTCCTTCTTCTTCAGCGTTGGTATCCCACGAAGCCAGGGCTGCTCCTTCGGTAGGAGCGGTTCTATCTTCGCCCAGTTGCTTCCATTCGCTGGGGTTTAAGCCCTGGCCGTACTCAAGGCGGTAGAGCTGGAAATTATCCAGTGTAGCATTACCCGTAATGACCACACTTTCCTTCACATACTCATAGGGTCTAGGATTAATAAAGGCAACTGGGCCGGCATTGATTGCCGGGCCTATACTGTCGTCATATTCGGTTGGGGGTTGGGGAATACCGTTTTCAATAACCCAGTCATTCGCTACCGGTGGGTAAACTTCGTAAACACGTTCTTCTACCAACTCAGGTGGGGTGTAGACAGTGGCTAGCTTCCCATTTTCACGGTTAATGCGGAAAACCTGGTGAACGTTATCGCGCTGGGTAGGAACGGTTCCTTCCAAAAATAATTCCACCACGCTACTGGGTGTATATTCATTCGGCAGCAACCCGGAGACGCTGTCAACCCGTCCATCGACCAAACCACGCGGACGCTGCCAGGTTTCGACGGGCTTGTCCTGATGGTATTCCAGCATTACGGCATTCCAAATGGGAGCTGCGCCGGTTAGCCCGGTTACATTTCTCATAGCCTCGTTGTCGTTATTGCCTACCCAAACGGTGGTCGCCAGTTGGGGCGTAAAGCCAACTGTCCAGTTGTCACGGAAGTTATTGGTGGTTCCCGTTTTGGCCGCAATAGGACGATCTTCAAAGTTGCGTTTGAGATCACTGTTAATACCAAAAGACGCCGCTCGCGCGTTGTTATCGGATAAGATGTCGACCATCATATAGGCCAGGGCCGGGTCGATAATCTGCTCGGTAGTTGGCTGTTCGTATTCGTACAGGGTTTCGCCGTCTTTGGTTTCGATGCGTAAAATCGAGACAGGCTCTAAGGTGCGGTGCCCCGGTCGACGGTCAACATCATCAACAGGTTGGCCGGCCATAACACCCATATTCGCCATAACGCTGTAAGCATACGCCATGTCGATGGGTTTTACCTCACCCCCTCCTAGCGTTAATGAGAGACCATAGTAGTCTTGGTTGAGGGTAGTGATACCCAGCCGGTGTGCGGTCGCAATAACATTTTTAATGCCGGCATTGTGTAGTGTCCAGACCGCCGGAATGTTGAGACTTTGGGCTAATGCGTTACGCGCGCGAACCGGGCCGGTATATTCACGATCATAGTTTTCCGGAACATACGGTGGGTTAGGATCATCAGGGAAGGATTGGCGCACGTTCATAATCATCGTGGCCGGGTTGTAGACCCCTTGCGAAAAGAGTGTTAGGTAACTAAAGGGTTTAAATGATGAGCCGGGTTGTCGGCCCGGGTCAGATGTACACACGTTGACGTTACCGTCGTTGTCTCTGTCCCAAAAATCAACGCTGCCAACCATCGCCAGAATTTCGCCCGTTTTGGGGACAAGTGAGACAACACAGGCATTGCTGGCGTTGTTGCCGTTTTCAAGAAGCTCTTCAATTTGACCAGAAGCTATTTGTTGCGCTTTTTGGTTGAGATCATAATCAAGTGTAGTGTACACTTTTAGCCCGCCGCGATAAATTAGTTCCGGATCGTACTTGCGTTCCAACTCCTCACGGACGTGAATGGCAAAGTGGGGAGCGAGAATATCAAACCGTTCTTCAATTTCCCTGACTATTATTTCTTCACCAAAAATCGCCTCGGCTCTTTCTTGGCTAATTGCGCCTTCATCCACCATCCTATTGAGGGTGATCCACTGCCGATATTTGGCTTCATCAGGGCTATTTATGGGGTTGAGGAAAGGGAATTGAGGTATGGGGGCTAATATAGCACACTCTGCGTCGGTGAGCGCGCTGGCAGGCTTATCAAAATAAACCTGTGCGGCGGCATCAATACCGTAAGCCAGGTTGAAGTAGGAGTTGGTATTGAAATACCACTCTAAAATTTGGTCTTTATCAAAGCGGCGGGTAATTTCAATAGCCAGAATAATTTCTTTGATTTTACGCGTGTAAGAGAGTTGCGTTCGCTCTTCTTCATCGATCAAAATGTTTTTGATGAGCTGTTGGGTGATCGAACTCCCCCCTTGAATAGCGCCACCCTGAAGGTTTTGATAAAACGCACGGGCGATCCCTTCGGGGTCGAAGCCGGGGTTTTGGTAAAAAGTCTTGTCTTCTAGAATGATGGTTGCATCGCGGCAAAATTCAGGGATGTCTTCCAAGGGTATATAGCTGCGGTCACCGCGAAACGGGTCAAACAGTTCATACAACAGCACTTGCCCGGATCGATCATATATTTTTGTTGTTTCAAAATCTTCCTGTTCGGTTTCAATAGCCGTGGGGTCGGGGAGTTGGTTGGCAAAGCTTTCGTAGACCGCGTAGGCCGATATTACGCCAGACAATACAACCCCGACAACGATGGCTATGAAAAGGCCGGTGATAATGAGGAAAAAATTGATCAAGTAAAGGTGGATTTTGGGTTTTTGTTCGTTGGTTCGACGCCGCCGACGGCGGGTAATCATAACTTTTCTATTCGACTGCATAACGCTTGCACATCTCCATTTTACCTAACTAAAAATTCCCCCCTCCAAAAAAAACGGTACATTGGATTAAACCAATATACCGGACGCGCATGGTACCAGAAATAAGGGGCTTCGGCAAGTTCACTGAGGCATATACGGCTGTTATTATGACGAATTAGACGACGCTAATCCCGCGCTTAACTGACTATAAAATCGACGATGAAGTTTTCTCGATAACGAGCAGATGAGACAGACCAAATCGTCGTAGCGGCGTTTGTTCAAGCGCATATGTTATTGACCGTATTATTCTACCTAGCTGAGGACGACGCGCCGTTAAGTTGTCATAACCCGGATAAATTTGGGAGTGTAGAATTACTTTAACCGGCAGTGGTTCAATAAGCTGATGCAAATCGGAGGCCGTATAAGCCCGTACGTGAGGGGCTAATTGGTTACGCAAGACATCCGGCAAATAGTTGATGAAAGGAGTGTTCCCGAAATAATATTGGCCTCGCCAGTAATGCCCATGTGTTTCAAAAGGATAAAGACGATTAGGACAAAAAATAATGGCTCGCCCTCTATTTTTAAGAACACGGACCATTTCGGCAATTGTTAGGCCATCATTATTGACGTGTTCAATCACTTCATGGCTGAGTACGACATCAAAAGTGTTGGAGGGATAGGGTAACTGTTCGCCGGCTGCTACCTGAACCAGCGTTGAATGTTTATAACTCTCTACGACGCGGTCAAATTCGATGTCGAGACCAAAAACGTGGGGGGTAAATTGCTTCAAAGCTCGAATATACATTCCAATGCCGCAGCCATCGACTAACACCCGGCTCTCTGGCGTTAACCGCTGCGCAGTATCAGCCGCCGCCTTAATCATCTCCAGCCGGCGATCTTGACCTGCCCGCCACACTAAACTGGGGACGCCCCGTTCATCGGCTTTATCAATCAGGTTCATTTTGTGCCTACGTGCAGGGCTACGGTATTCATCATCATCATTGTATAATGAACCGCGTGAAGCCCTGCTTTTTCCATTTCGATTTTTAGTTCTTGCGGGCTAAGAAAAGCATCGGCAGAAGCAGGTAGGTAGGTGTAAGCATCGCGCTGACCGGTGATAAAGCCGCCAATTATCGGAACAATATTGTGGAAGTAGAGTCGGAAGAGATTCCCAAATAGCGTATCTGGCGGTCGAGGGATTTCCAAGATCAAAACTTTACCTCCAACTTTACAAACGCGCACCTGTTCAGCCAGCGCCGTTTGAACATCGATAACGTTCCGCATCAGAAATCCGTTGGCTACCGCATTAAACGTATTGTCAGGAAACGGCAGGTGGAGGGCATCGGCTCCACTCCAACTGAGACGATTTTTTATATCCGTGCCGTTGGGCGATGTGGTTTTCGTAACATAGGCCGGCCACCGTTCCTGGCCCACGTGCATCATGGGTAAGGTATAGTCGGCTCCAACCACGTGGCCTAGATGATGGTTTTGGCGCAAGGCTTCGAATGCAATATCACCGGTTCCTGTCGCCAAATCAAGAAGACGACCCTGGGGTGGCAGGTCTGCCTGCTCTATCAAAATTTCACGCCAGCGTCTGTCGCGCCCCATCGTCATAACCCGATTCATAAGATCATAGCGATGTGCTATTCGGGCGAACATGTGGTTAACATAATGGTATTTTTCAGAGTGTGATTGAAAAGTCATGGTACAAGGTCTTCGCTCCAAACCAGAATAAAAAAACTCCCACACGTGGGAGTTTATCAATCAATATTCTAGCGAGCTTGTCTAAATTAACAAAATTAGCGGGTAAGCTTAGGGTAAAGCATCCCGCCTATAGAACTAAGCAAGCCTGACACAAGCGAGCCAATTAAGCCATAAACAATCAACGCGCCTACAACACGACCAGCCAGAGCAATTGCTTCCGCTGATAAACCATATCCGGCCAAAGTAGCTAAACCCTCAGGGCTGATCTGGTTGACAATACCAACACCAAAGCCTTCCATGAGCAAGCCAAAGGCTGCTAAAAACATGGCCACAACACCACCAATAATACCGGCCCAAAAACCGGCCAGCCAGCCCGCTTTTCCACCTTCGTGGCTGCTTTTAATTGCGTTGTCTCCAAAAATACCGGCTAGCAGACCGGTGGCCAGACATACCACTAAAAAACCAGGAATAACTAAAAAAGCTAAAGATACAAACGGCAGATTCTCAGGAGGCGGAATTAAGCCTATCAACATTAAGATTACGATGCCAAAACCACCAACTAAGCTGGCTTTTAGGCTAGGAGCAACCATTGCTCCGGCAGAAGCTTCACTTTTTCTATTTTTGCGTTGACGTGTGTGTACCGATGAACTTACCTGAGATTGTCTTGACCTCTGGGTTGTAACCGTCATTGTGTACTCCTTTTCTACGGCCTTAAAGCTTTGCTTTAGGCTTTCTTCTCTAAATTCTCTGTCAGCTAAGCAAGATGACGTTGATTATAGCATAGTAGCCTACGGCTTGGCAACAACTACTAGGCGATTTGGCCTACGTCATTCTAACGTTAGTATATTATTGAATTCAGTTTGTGTCAATTCTCACGAAGTTAGTTTTTCTTTATGTTTTTGTTGCATTGTGTAAACCTCTGTTAACTTTATGTTGCTCCTATCTATTGATTGTGTTAATATACACAATTGGTAAATAAATTTTAACGGTTTTTATGCTTTTGATAGAGCATAACCGTCTAAAAATTTGTGAGCAAACGTATTTAATAGCCTTAAATTCAATATTTAGGTAAAAGGATTATGGCATCTAAAAAAACACGATCCGTACTCTTAACCGACTTTGATAAGTACCTCATTGGTGAGGGTACTCATGAGCGTACCTATGAAAAACTCGGCGCTCATTTAACTGAGCAAGATGGCAAAAAAGGTACCCATTTTTCGGTATGGGCTCCCAATGCTAAAGAGGTAAGCGTGGTAGGCGATTTCAACAGTTGGAATCCTACCAGTCATACAATGTACCCCAGTGATAGTGGAATTTGGACAACCTTTATCCCTGAGATAAGGGAACATACAGTTTACAAGTACCATATCCTTACCCAAACCGGTGACCAGTTTGATAAAGCTGATCCCTACGGTTTTGGAATGGAGCAGCGTCCCAAAACTGCCTCTGTTGTAACCAACCTTGAAGATTATCAATGGCAGGATGCTGATTGGGTTAATAACCGCAGTCAAAATCAAGCTTTTGACAAACCCATATCTATCTATGAAGTGCATTTAGGCTCTTGGCGTAAGCATTATGATGATGACTGGGGTACCCGCTACTTAACCTATCGAGAATTTGCTGATGAGCTGATCCCTTATGTTTTAGACATGGGCTATACCCATATTGAGTTAATGCCTATTTCCGAATATCCCCTGGATGCTTCATGGGGCTACCAGGTATTGGGTTTCTTTGCTCCAACCAGCCGCTTTGGCACGCCTCAGGACTTTATGTATTTTGTCGATAAATGCCACCAAAACAACATAGGTATTATCTTAGACTGGGTTCCGGCCCATTTTCCTAAAGACGGGGCTGGGCTTAACTATTTCGATGGTACCCATCTCTACTCTCACTCCGATCCACGTAAGGGTGAGCACCAAGATTGGGGTACGTTGATATTTAATTATGATCGCCATGAGGTACGATCGTTTTTGATCTCCAACGCTCTGTTTTGGATCGATAAATATCACATCGATGGCCTACGGGTTGATGCTGTGGCTTCTATGCTTTATCTGGACTACTCGCGCGAAGAAGGGCAGTGGGTACCCAATGAATATGGCGGCCGAGAAAATTTAGGAGCCATCAGCTTTTTACGGGCAATGAATGAGACCGTCCACATTAATTTCCCTGGCGTTTTGACTATTGCCGAGGAGTCAACCGCCTGGCCGATGGTATCCCGACCGCCTTACATGGGCGGATTGGGCTTTAGCCTTAAATGGAACATGGGTTGGATGCACGATACGTTAAATTATGTTAGTAAAGATACGATTTATAGGAAGTATCATCATAATGATATGACTTTCAGTTTGCTGTATGCGTTCAACGAAAATTTCATTTTGCCGCTTTCCCATGACGAAGTAGTCCACGGCAAACGATCCATTATCGACAAAATGCCGGGTGATGAATGGCAAAAATTTGCTAACCTGCGGGCTTACTATGCCTACATGTGGTCACATCCGGGTAAAAAGTTGTTGTTTATGGGTGGAGAATTTGGTCAGTGGCAAGAGTGGAACTTTAATCAATCTTTAGAGTGGATGGCGTTGACTGCGCCCAGCCATCAAGGCGTGCAGACTTTTGTAAAAGATCTTAATCATATTTATCGCAATGAGCCGGCTTTGTACGAGGATGATTTTGAACATACCGGCTTTCAATGGATTGATGCCAACGATAGCGATAACAGTGTTTTCTCTTTTATTCGTTTCGCTAAATCAAGCGACGAATTTTTAATCGTTATCTCCAATTTTACCCAGGTTGTGCGCGAAAATTATCGTGTTGGCGTTCATAAGCCCGGGTTTTATGTGGAAGTCCTTAACAGCGACTCATCCCATTATTGGGGCAGTAATGTAGGCAATGGCGGAGGGGTACATACAGAGAATATGCCTTTCCATGGCCGAGATTACTCGCTGCTACTAACCTTGCCACCGTTGGCAACAATTTGGTTAAAGTTAAAAGCGTAAGTACAAAAAAGTCCCCGGCAATGTCGGGGACTTTTTTAGTTCGATGCTTTATAATAGACCTATAAGAAATGATGTCTACTCATCATAGGTGAGTAAAGAGAAAATGTCATAATTCTTTATCTTGTCTCGACCCTGGAGGAACGACAGTTCTATAATAAAGGCCAGGCCGGCAACTTCGCCCCCCAGTTTTTCGATCAGGTTACACGTTGCGGCAGCCGTACCGCCCGTAGCCAGTAAATCATCCACTACCAGAACCTTTTGTCCTTTTTCTACGGCATCAACATGGATTTCCAAGGTGTTGCTGCCGTACTCTAGATCGTAGCTTTCTGCAACTGTTTCTGCGGGTAATTTGCCAGGTTTTCGAATAGGAATAAAACCAACACCGAGCTGATAGGCCAGAGGCATACCAAAAATAAATCCGCGTGACTCTATGCCTGCCACAACATCTATTTTTTTATTTTGATAGTGCTGGGTCAGTTGGTCGATACTTTCTTTGAGCGCAGCCGGATTTTTTAGCATTGTGGTGATATCGTAAAATAATATACCCTCAATTGGAAAATCGGGTACGCTGCGAATAGTGCTGGCTAAATCCATAGATAATTGCTCCCGGTAAACGTATTCCAAATTTAATTCCGCCGATTTTAACAGAACCCCCTAAAATCGGCAAGTACTACAAATTTGGCCTTGTCATGGTATAATACCTGCAAATTTTGGGTTTATGAGTTTAACAGGCATGATATCACTACAAAAATTAATCCAATTCGGTTTTATAGTCTGTATAGGGTGTTTCTCTACTCTCATTGTTGCGTGTCAGACATCACCATCGGAAGACCAAACCGATGCAATTGCAACCGTAACAAATGAAGTTATCGTTCCTACCAGCCCTCTTGTTCAAGAAACTGACCCTACGGTTTCACCGATACCTACGGTGCTGACTTTAACGACAGAGCAGCCAATCACCTTAACATTGTGGACGGTTGAACCGGTTTCATATCTAGCTGAAGAAGAAATTGGTCGGTTTATTGATAACAAATTGCGCGAATTCGACCGTGAGGATAGCGATGTTTCCGTTGAGTATTTTGTTAAGAAAGCAACGGGTAAAGGTGGTGTTTTAGATTTTCTAAGAACAGCGGGTGAAGTCGCTCCGGAGATCCTGCCGGATGTAGCCATTATTAGCGTTGTCGATCTTCGTCAAGCCTATTTTGATGGGGTAATCCAGCCCCTTGATGGAAAACTCGATCGTTCCATCATACAAGATTTATTACCCGCAGCCCGTAGAATGGGTACGGTTGAAGACGCTCTTGTAGGCGTACCGATGGGGCTAGAAATGGAACATACGCTATACAGCACACTGGTTTTTACCGATACGCCTATTCTTTGGACTGATATATTGAGCAGCAATGTGCGTTATCTTTTCCCGGCTAAAGGGAATAACGGAGTTGTCAATGATGCAACGTTGTCACAGTACTACTCAGCCGGTGGGCTTTTTCAAGGTGATGAAGGCAATTCTAAAATTGATGAGACGACCCTAAGAAATGTGCTCACTTTCTACGAGCAGGCTCGTGAACAGGGTATAATTGATGCCTCACTTTTGGAGGCCTCTACCACGGAGGATATTTTGCCGTTCTACTTAGAGGTTCAAGCCGGCCTTGCGCAAGTATCAGTGAGCCAGTATCTTACCGAGCGCGAGACGCTGCTTAATAGTGATTATGCGCCTGTCCCTGTTCCAAATGAAACGGCTACTCCTGTTTCCGTGATGCACGGTTGGTTATTTGTCTTAACAACCGATGATGTTAATCGCCAAAACGCTGCCTTGAAGCTCATTGAGACATTTCTTTCGACCTCTAACAATGTTGAATGGAATACGATTAATAAATCGATCCCAACCCGAGACTCAGCTTATCAGCAAATTGCCGGCGACGATCCATACTGGGTTTTTTTAACGGAGCAACTCAACACGGCTCGACCAGAGCCAAGTTTTACCGACTATGACCGTATTGGCAGAATTATCCAACAATCTATCGAACAAGTAATTCGCGGTGAAGCTACTGCCGAGGAGGCTACGGCTACCGCTATAGACTCTTTTACACAATAATATGATGATAACTGAAACTTTTGATTCACGTAAAGCAGCCTGGCAAATTATTCATCGCGCCCTTGAGGCCGTAGACCCTGCTAAAGCTGTTCATAACTATTTTAACAGTAATCCTGACGTTGGCGACTCTATAAAATCAACACCAGGCCGGATTTTTGTTGTTGGTGCTGGTAAAGCCGGTACACCTATGGCTGCTGCCGCTTCAGAGATATTTGGCTCTAAAATTGAAGCTGGCCAGATGATCGTCAAATATGGGCATACGGGTGGTCAGGCTGATGTAAGCGATAAAATTGTCATCAGTGAAGCCGGCCACCCGGTTCCTGATCAGGCCGGTTTTTCAGCCGCCCAGGCTATGTCTAAAATGCTTTCCCAAACCCGAGAGGACGATGTTGTGCTTTGCCTCATTTCCGGAGGCGGATCTGCGTTACTGACGTTGCCCGCGGACGGTCTTTCCTTAACCGATTTACAGGATACCACGCAAGCCCTCTTGTCCGCCGGAGCAACTATCAACCAGATTAACACTATTCGTAAACACCTTTCGGCAGTAAAAGGCGGTGGATTGGCGCGATTAGCTGCTCCGGCTCAAGTTTACGCCTTAATTCTTTCTGATGTAGTGGGTGATCCGCTGGAGGTCATTGCTTCCGGTCCAACCGTACCCGATCCTTCCACTTTTGCTGATGCCTGGGCTATTGTCGAACAGTATGGTTTAGAGTCGACATTGCCAGACCCGGTTGTGCAGCGTCTGCAAGCGGGACTAAACGGTGATATTGCAGACACGCCTGATCATCACGATCCTATATTTAACCGCGTTACAAATATCATTATTGGTAGCAATCGCATAGCAGCGCAGGCTGCTGTAAAAGCGGCTCAAGAAGAGGGGTTTACCGCCCAACTCTTAACGACCTTCGTTGAGGGGGAAGCCCGTGAAGTGGCGCGGGTGATGGCCGGATTAGCTAAAGGTATCGCTCGCGAGGAAGGCTTTGTCCGGCCGACTTGCTTAGTATTGGGCGGCGAAACCACCGTGACGATACGCGGCGACGGCAAAGGCGGACGCAATCAGGAAATGGCGCTTGCAGCGGCAATAGCCTTGCAAGGTTGGCCAAACACATTAATTGTATGTTTAGGTACAGATGGGAACGATGGCCCCACCGACGCTGCCGGCGCATTTGCCGATGGAACAACCGTAGATCGAGCGGCTGAAATAACTCTTAGTGCCGTAGAATCTTTAAACCGTAATGATGCCTACAACTTCTTTAACGCCTTGGATGACTTGATTATGACCGGCCCAACAAATACCAATGTCAATGATTTAACATTTATTCTGGTGTGGTAGTCATTTTCCTATGTACTACCCAATTTTGCGTCCTAAAGCCCAACGCCAACTCAAAAACATCGAACGCGCCGATCTTGTTATCGGTTTGCCCAGCTATAGAAACCCTCAAAGCGCGGCTCATGTAACGCACATCGCTCTCAAGGGGCTGCGGCAGTATTATCCCCAATTGCGTACCGTATTAATTAATGCCGATGCCGGTCAAAAGGCCACTACCCGGCAGGCGGTTGTGGCTCAAGGCGGTAACAATGGACATAGCAGCCTTATCGTTAGTAGCCGATACGAAGGGGTGTTAGGCCAGGGGAGCGCCTGTGCCGCTTTGCTGGATGCCGCATTGGCTTTAGATGCCAAAGCCATTGTAATTTTAGACAGCTACAACTATGGCATCAACGTTAACTGGATCCCCGGATTGGCTCACTTGATTTTGGAAGATAAAGCGGATCTCGTGGTTCCGCGTTATCGGCGTTGGTTAAGGTCAGATGGCCTGATGAATGACTTAATTGCCTATCCGCTGCTCAGAGCGCTCTGGGGCCGAAGCATTCGTCATCCGATAGGCTCAGATCTTGCTCTCTCGCCCAAACTGGCTAGCGCTATCCTTGATGAGGACGTGTGGGGGACATCGGTGGCCCGATTTGGTTTTTCGCCCTGGCTTGCCTCCTATAGCACGTTAGAGCAGTGGCGGGTGGCTCAATCGGCGTTAGGTGAAAAAGTAGATCCTCCCAAAGCCTCTGGTATTGGTTCCCCGAAAAAGTTGGCTGCTCAATTTCGCGATCGTTTTCAGGATATGAACAATGTTTTGTTTAGGTTAGTTGCCCAGCACAAGCTATGTTGGCAAAAATGTGAACCTATTCATTCGATTCCAACCCTCACCCATTTTGCCTCACAAGTTGCCACCGATGAAGTGATTATCGAGGATACTGTTCAACTTCTTGACAATTTAGCTTTAGGCTGGATAGAATATAGAAAACTGTGGCAAATTATTCTTGCGCCAGACAATTTAGCGCATATTGAAGCGCTGGCCTCGCTTCAACCCGATCGCTTTCATTTTCCAGCGGATTTATGGGCCAAAATTATTTATGACTTTGCCACAGTTTTCAATAAAGGCGAGGTTGATCCGGATCAAGTTGTTAATGCCTTATACCCTCTTTATCAAGGACGTCAGGCTGCATTTTCTCAGGAGGTTGCCGGACTGGCCTTTGTAGGCCGCGAAGGAACGGTTGCTGCTCAAGCGGTTGAATTTGAGGAAACACGATCCTACTTGAAAGAACGCTGGCAGTCCTACCGTCTGTAAATAATATTCCACACATAAAAAAACCGGAGATAAGTAAAAATGACCATTAAATTTGGTACGGATGGTTGGCGGGCAATTATTGCCGAAACGTTTACCTTCGAAAATCTTAGAATTGTTAGTCAAGCGGTAGCTGATTATCTACTAGAGGCTCATCGCTCTGAACCGGATCTCAGTATTGTAATTGGTTTTGATACCCGCTTTCTTTCAGATCGCTTCGCGGCTGAAGTTGCCAGGGTTATGGCGGCCAACGGTATCAAAGCCTATTTAGCTAGAGCCGATGCGCCGACACCGGCTATCAGTTACAACATTGTTCACAAACAAGCTGCGGGTGGTATTATGATTACGGCCAGTCACAATCCGCCCCGCTACAACGGCTTGAAGGTAAAAGCGTCCTATGGTGGTGCTGCCTCGAAATTACAGATTGCGGCTATTGAACGCAAACTTTCAGGTATTCATGAGCGCATTGGTGCAAATTTGATGGATTTCGAGAAAGCACGTGATCACGGCCTGATCGAGAAGTTTGACCCGGCTTGGCCTTATTATGAGCACTTAACTACCAATCTGATCAATATGGATATTATATCCAACGGGGAACTTTCAGTTGTAGTTGACTCGATGTATGGTTCGGGGCGCGGCGTTTTTGGAGAGGTCGTATCTCGTACGCGCACAAAAATTCATGAGTTACACAGTGATCTTCATCCCGGATTTGGTGGCGTTCATCCTGAGCCGCTCGCTAAGAACCTTAAAGCACTGATCGCCACGGTTCAAAACGAAAATGCTCATCTTGGCATCGCTACAGATGGCGATGCCGACCGAATTGGGGCCGTAGATGATCAAGGCAACTTTGTTAATCCCCATACCATTATGGCTCTGGCTGTACGCTATTTGGTTGAGCGTCGCCAGATGACCGGCGCGATTGCTAAAACGATTAGCAGTACTTTAATGCTCAATCGAATGGCTAAAAAGTATAATCTGGAACTGTATGAAACGCCCGTAGGCTTTGATGTTATCGCCGATTTAATGATAAACGATAATATTTTGCTGGGGGGCGAAGAATCGGGCAGCATCAGCATTAAAGGCCATATTCCCGAAGGGGATGGTATTTTGATGGGCTTGCTGCTGATGGAGATCGTTGCCGAAGCGGGTGCTCCGCTTTCAGAGTTAATAGCCGATCTGCAAAAGAATTTTGGGCCAACTTGCTATCAACGGGATGATATTCGTCTTACATCATTTATAGAAAAAAAGAAGATGGTTAAAAAATTGGTTGATAACGCGCCGCAAAAGATAGCCGGTGAAGCTGTTGTAAAGGTAGACTCGTATGATGGTGTGAAATACCATATGGCAGACGATAGCTGGCTACTTATTCGACCATCCGGCACCGAGCCGGTACTTAGACTCTATGCTGAGGCTGGAGACAAGCAGGCTGTAGATGCCATGCTGGCAAAAGCGCGAGAACTTGCTGAAGTTGTGTAAAATAAAAAAAGCCGCTTAAACAAAAGCGGCTTTTTTTTGAATTTAGGGAAGAAAACCACTGGGGTTTTTCTGAAGCGTGCCTTGCCTAATTTCGAAATGAAGGTGGGGACCGGTTGAGTTACCGGTATTGCCCATCTCCCCAATTTGTTCACCTTTGACCACGTTGGTGCCTGCTTCAACGTAGTAAGCGTTGAGATGGGCATATAACGTTTGATACCCATTGCTGTGGTCAATAACAATGTGATAACCATACATATTATCCCAACCCGATACAATAACGTGTCCCGAGTCGGCGGCCAGCACCGGAGCGCCAATGTAAGCGGCGATATCAATAGCCGGATGGTAATTGAAAAAGCCTTGAGAGAGCGACCCACTTGACGGCCAGCTAAAGAACCCCGTTCCTACAATGGCGTCAGATGGCACATCTCCGGTAAAACTGTAAGCCGTAACGGTGCGCGGCACAAATGGTTTGCTGCCACCCGGTACCACCAACCATTGTCCGGGTTGGATAAGGGGGGTTTCCGGATCAAGCGCATTGGCCGGATGATCGATAATCGCTTGTGCTTCTGTTTTATACGTTCCGGCAATTCCCTCGATGGTGTCGGATCCGCCAACCTGGTGGTAAACCCCATTGACCGGTAAGATCGTTAAGGTTTGCCCAATCGATAGCCAATCGGGGTTATCTTCTAAATCTTTATTGGCCCAAACTATTGTCTCCGGGCTTAATCCAAATTTATAGGCGATACCGGAAATCGTATCGCCCCCCTCTACCGTGTATGTTCTAATTTCATCGGAGGCTTCTTCCGTAAAAACAGAGCGATCAGGAATAATCGTTCGCGGAACAGCCGCTCGGAATAGAACGCCATCTTGATTATTAATAAGTTGGCCTGACAAAATAAGAGGAGCACTATTCGTTTCCGATTCCGCTACGGGAACCGCTTCATTTGCCGATTGTCTAAGCGGGTGAATGGCTGTGATATTGCCACCCCAAGATACGGGAATGCGGCTTAGTCCAATAGCCAAAAGCGCGATTAATGCCATAGTTACGTGGGTAACGGTACGACTGGTTAATGCTTCGTTTTTGGAGAAAGATTTTATCGTATTTGAAATGGTTGACCCCAGATGTGAAATAGCCGGTAAGCCTATTCCTTCAGCATTTTCAGATGCACTATATTCATGAATAGGCGGTACTCCTTCTTTAAGAGTACCTGGTGGCTTTTTCGTAAATGATGATTGCATCGTATTTATCGTCTGACTGCGGTTAAGTTTCTAAGCCATTATGCTTAGGCTCTATCACGTAGCAAATACTGCCATACGCAAAAAGTGGTCAGCATGATAGCTGACCACTTTAAAAGTGTCAAATTGGCTAAAAGTCGTATTTTAATGAAAAATCGAAGCGCAGATCAATAAATTTCTTTGTGCAGGGTTGCTAAAAATTCGACATTGTTGTCCGTCTTAGGCAGACGCTCCAGAATCATTTCTGTAGCTTCAGATCCGCCGCCGACAGCGGTAATCATTCTGCGTAACGTCCAAACCTTAGAAAGTTCATCCGGATCAAGCAGCAGATCCTCACGGCGGGTGCTGGAGCGTTCGATATCAATAGCCGGGAAGAAGCGGCGTTCAGACAGTTTACGGCTGAGGTGCATTTCCATATTGCCGGTTCCTTTGAACTCCTCATAAATGACGTCGTCCATTCGGCTGCCGGTATCAACCAAACACGTCGCGATGATGGTTAAACTGCCGCTTTCTTCAAGATTTCGAGCGGCTCCAAAAAATCGCTTCGGCGGGTAGAGTGCAGCAGGGTCGATACCACCGGAGAGCGTTCGACCACTGGGTGGCACCACTAAGTTGTATGCTCGCGCCAGCCGGGTAAGCGAGTCCATAAGAACGACAACATCACGACCGCCTTCAACCAATCGCTTGGCTTTTGCCAGGGCCATTTCAGCCACCCGGGTCTGATCCGACTCAGGATCATCAAATGTAGCGGCCATAACTTCGGCATCTACAGAACGGTCCATATCCGTCACCTCTTCGGGGCGTTCACCGATAAGCACAACCATCATATGTACATCTTCATAGTTTTTGCTAATGCCGTTAGCAATTTGCTTGAGGATAGTTGTTTTACCGGCTTTGGGAGGTGATACAATAAGACCCCGTTGCCCGCGACCGATAGGAGCGAGAATATCGAGCAGTCGGGTCGAGAGAACATCGCGCTTTGTTTCAAGTTTAAGGCGCTCTCTGGGGAAGATAGGCGTCATACGCTCGAAAACAGGGCGCTTCTTCGCCGACTCAGGATCAAGCCCGTTGACGGCTTCAACCCGCAGAAGACCGTAATATTTTTCGGTTTCTTTGGGAGGACGAACTTGCCCAATAACCATATCACCGGTCCGCAAGCCAAAACGCCGAATTTGGCTCTGTGAGACATAAATGTCGTCTGGTCCGGGTAGGAGATCAACGGAGCGTAAAAAGCCGATTCCGTCGGAAATGATCTCTAAAACGCCGCCGCCGAAAATATATCCTTGTGCTTCGGCCCGGTGTTTTAGAATTCTGAGAATTAAATCTCCTTTTTTGAGCTTGCTGTAACCGGAAATTTCAGAGTCTTTTGCTAGTACACGTAGATCATCGAGTGTTTTGGCATCAAGTTCTGCCATGTTCATAATTAAATCTCCCAAAAACACATGAACAATTCACATAGGAGATGCGACTTTAGTGGCTCGCCTATAAGAACTGTATGTCGTATATGCATTTTAAATCAGTCTGGTTTTATATTTATGAGTTGAGATTTTGTCGGGTTAATCCACCGATAGTTCGTAAGAACAATTTTTGGTCATCTATCAAAGTCGTGAACCGCTATTGAGGAGTCTTAGCGAGTTATTTTTGATTCTCATAAGCAATTGAGGTTAATTGCGTGAACTCATTATTAGATAAGCTCAGCAATAGCTTTACAAGAGGCTCACAATAAAGCCGTATGAGCAATTTTTCTGTATGTTCACCTTTGGTTTTGTTGAAGGGTTTACTCTAAGCCCAATGTAGGGTAACTTAGGGGACGCCGTTAAGTTTATTTTATAATTTCAAATTCTTTTCAGAGAGATCAAGTTTTGCGTTGAGGAACAATAGTCAGCGTACGCAAGGGCACGTGGAGCTAATTTACGTGCTGAACACTTTAATTCTGAATTATAGCAGCAATTGTGTTAGACGTCAATTAGCTACGATCATTTGAGATTGTGGCTCTAAGTGATGATCATATCTAAGCCTTAACAAATTCTTTGACCTTTTAGATACAGATAGAACAACCCGCTAAGGCTTAGATACAATCCGTCTTTAAGAGAGGCTAATTTAGCCTCTCTTAAAGATAAGGATTAGTAAGCTAACGACGTTTATTAAAGGCTTTTAGCCATAATGTCGGCTAAGTCAGCTGTGCGGCAGGAATAGCCCCACTCATTATCGTACCAGGTGACAACTTTAACAAGGTTACCGCCGATAGCCTGGCAGAATTCAGCATCGACCGAGCTAGAGGCCGGGTTGCCTTTGAAGTCAATAGAGACTAATGGTTCTTCAACGTAGTCCATAACGTTTTTCATAGGGCCATTGGTAGCCCCTTCTTTCAAGGCTGCTTTCAACTCTTCGGTGGAGGTATCTTTTTCTACGATGCAGGTGAAATCAACGACCGAAACGGTTGAGGTTGGAACGCGCAGCGCGTAGCCATCGAATTTGCCTTTAAGATCAGGAATAACAAGAGCAACCGCTTTAGCCGCACCCGTTGTGGTCGGAATGATGCTCATTGCAGCCGCACGTGCCCGGCGCAGGTCGCTATGAGGCAGGTCTAAAATTTTCTGGTCGTTGGTGTAGGCATGGATGGTGGTCATCAGCCCTTTTACAATGCCAAAGCTGTCATTTACTACTTTTGCCGCCGGAGCTAAGCAGTTTGTAGTACAAGAGGCGTTGGATACAATGTGATGTTTTTCCGGATCATACTGATCATCGTTAACGCCCAATACAACCGTTAAATCTTCGCCTTTGGCCGGAGCGCTGATAATAACCTTCTTGGCACCAGCTTTAATATGCAGACCGGCTTTTTCACCGGTTCTGAACAAACCGGTACTTTCAACGACAATATCTACGCCCAGATCGCCCCAGGGCAAGTTGCTAGGATCACGTTCGGCCAGCACTTTGAGGGGTTTTCCATCAACGCTGAGACCTTCATCCGTCACTTCTACGGTTCCATCAAATTTACCATAATTTGAGTCATACTTGAGTAGGTGAGCCATGGTTGGCACATCACCGATGTCATTAACGGCTACAATTTCAAGGCTATCGCCATAAGTATCTCGAATAGCCTTAAATACCTGACGCCCAATGCGTCCAAATCCGTTAATACCGACTCGTGTAGTCATAATTAATGTTCCTCCATCTCTAAGGTTAATATTGATTAAAAAATTTGTTAACTATATAACAATTTTGTTATATAACGTTGAAGGTAAAGCTGAGAACAATTACGAATCATTTAGATTCTTGTACCAATCCATAACGGCACCGGCAAGTTTTGTAGCGTCGTGCCGCCAAGGATGTTGTTCATCGATTACGTCAGCACCAATCACCTGATATCCATTAATGTCAAAATTGGTGAATGGCACATATTTCAAATGGCTCATATTATTTGGAATAGGTTTTTGTTGATTGTTATTAGCCAGTACATAGTTAAAGAGCGGTTTTTTTGTTCGCTGGGCCGTATAAAAATTTTGCTCAGACCCATTTTCATGAGCAATATCGATGATATACGTATGATCTTCTATCGCCCGCACGTGGTCAGCCAAAGAATAGTTATCGCTTTCACCAGGCTGCATGGCTACATTACAGATATAAATTTTTGGAGCCGAACTGGCACGGATAGCTGTAACAATATCGCTGACCAGCAAATTAGGAATAACGCTGGTGTACAGACTACCCGGGCCGGCTAAGATCAAATCTGCATTGAGAATAGCCTGAATCGCCGGCGGAAAGGCTCGAACCGTATTTGGCTCAAAATAGACGCGCTCAATCGGCAATTTTGCCTCGGGAATAGCGCTTTCGCCTTCTACCTTGCGTGTCTGTGGCCCCTCATCTACCTCAGCCATTAGAGTAACGTTTTCTAAGGTGCTGGGCAAAATGGTGCCGCCAATGTTCAGTACGCGACCGCTTTCATACAGAGCTTTTTCAAATGAGCCGGTAACTTCGGCCATCGCCGTAATAAAGATGTTGCCAAAGCTGTGCCCTTCAAGCCCACCGCTTCGAAATCGGTAGTGAAACAATTGGGTAGTTAACGCTTCATCATCGGCCAAAGCAGTAATACAGTTTCGAAAATCACCCGGCGGCAAAACCCCCAATTCTCGACGCAGCTTACCTGATGACCCACCGTCATCGGCTACCGTGACAATAGCCGTGATGTTCTCTGTGTGATGTTTAAGGCCCCGTAATAAAACGCTTAGCCCCGTTCCTCCACCGATGACAACGACTTTTGGTCCTCGTCTTTTTCTCCTGTGATGACGATATACTTGTTCGGCGACATAGCCAACAGTAGCTTGTTTATTTGGTAGAATGGCTTGGAGTAATAATTTATTAAGTCGATAGATACTGTAGCTTGTCAAACCCAATCCAACAAGGGCGAGTGCGGCACCGGGGTACCAACCCGGCCAGTATTGAAAGAGTGGTTGAAGTGTAAAAGAAACCGTCGTTTGGTTTGCTAACGCACTGAGAAAAATGCCGATGCCGAGCCCGGTGATGATCAATCCTGTTAGAAGGGGGATAAACCATCGCTTTAAACCAAGACCGGGATGAAGTAGGCGAGTGGCAGATTTAAGACCCTCAAACATAGATTTACCTGATACGCATCAGCTTGACCACCTGAATTATAGGTGAAGTACCCAAGAGAGTCAAAGGTGCTACTCATCTAAGTGGACAAGCGCATCTTTTAGCTGCCAATCGAGCTTATCCCCATATTCTTTATAGCCTGGTGTGAAGAAATCGGTAAATAACGTTTTGTCGTCATCAATGGTTTCAATAAACTGGTGAACGGCATTTTTACGGGCCACAATCCACTTTTTATGGAGAAACCCATACCGATACATATCAATATATTGCTCGGCCGATTTGTCCCAACTGGCATCGATAGCCATAGCTTTTTGAATTAAGGACTCGTGCCGGGGACGATCGTAACGATAGGTATCGACAGCTGCCTGAATTTGGGTGTAAAAAGCGTGAGCTTCACCAAATCTATCGCTAATATCGAGCCATTCGTACAAATACGCACATGGGTTGACCTTGGTTAAGCCACCGGTGGCCCGCCCAATAACAATGTTACCGACCAACGATGCTTCATAATCGACCAAACCGCATGGTTCAAAGCGTGAGGGGATAAGGGTAAAATCTCCGCCGGCCAAAATGAGTTTGGAAAGAGGCACGTTAAAGCCATTGTTGAAATATACACGATTAGGATACAGCGCGGCTATATTGAAAAAAGCTGCCTCCGTTGCCTGTCCGGCCCCATCACCGTCCGGAGCCGATGCCAAAATAATGAACTTGGTCCCGGCGTCATGAATAAGTGTCCGTTCAATAATATCCGCCACCAGGCCAAGATTTTTCTGATCAACCAGCCGGCCTACCGCCGTAATGAGAATGGGATCATCTATAGGTTCTGTGCCAAAGGCTTCTAAATGAAGAAGCCGTTTCAATTCCGCTTTGATATGCAGGTGATCGGCATCAAAACTGTGATCGTTGGCTAACATTTCGTGCTGTGTGGCCGGGTGCCGGAATAAATGGTCTTCCGGCTCACGTTGAGCTTGCATTTTTTGTAGGTTACGGGCTTTAAGCTCTGGTAAATTTTCAGGTCGGTTTTGTTTGCTTAAACCATTGGTAATGCCGGCGATTGTCAGCTTTTCAAATACATCCAAATGGCGGTTGGGAACAAATACCTCGCCGGGAGGACTGCCTTTTTGAGCGTAAGCCTTTTGCCAAATCGCTTCGTGTCCAAGTTTTAGCTCGGCAGCGTACCCCCAGTTGCCCTGCAGATCACCGCTCACCGTGGTGATTTTGCCGCCACTTTCGTGAACTTTGAGCATACATGCTTTCATGAGATTGAGGTTGTCAAAGAAATCGAAATATTTATGGAACAGCTTCTCGCCCGATAAATTGATACCGTCAAGCATGCTGTAACCACCACCCATTAAGGGCGTAATACCCTGATAAGTTGCATTATGGATAGTAAAATGGATGGGAAGATCCCTTAAACAATCATCCCCTAAATAGAAAGGCAGTAATCCAACGTGATAATCATGCAGATGAACAGTGTTAAATTGCTTTTGTTTAATATAACACGCCATGGCTTGGGTTACGGTGGAATACATCTTCAGCGCCATCTGCGGATCGCTGGGGTAAATAGCCGATGAATTTGTCCAACTTAACTGCCATTCATCCCAAAAATAGATGACTTTTTGCCCGTCGGGGAAAACATGCTCAAAGACTTCAAATGGAAAAGTGCTTCCATCTAATGTTACCGGCAAATCAATATCTAATTTTGTCAGGCGATTTTTATCGTAGTGGGCAAAACAAGGAGTGAGAATTTCAATTTCAAGGAGGATGCCTTGCTTCTCGGCGGCTTTGATTAATTCGGCCGGTAGTTCCTCAATAATAGCACCCAGCCCACCAACCTTAACGCCTAAGCGGCTGCTTACCCGTCCAATCTCCCATGACGCCATAGCCACGCGTATCTTCTTTGGTTTGAACATTAATGGTTGTCCTTTACTTCAGGTTAGTTTTCATCGGGTGTTAGAGGAGACGGTCACGGTGCTTCCCAATTGTACCATGATTATTAAGGTCGGCAAGTCACCTGGCTTGGGACAAAGTTGATGATGTCAAAGCCCGAATACGCACGATTTCGGCATCGAGTTGCGTAGCTAGAGACCCTGTTGGATTGTTATCATTGTGGTAAATTTCATCATCTAACCAATGGTGAATAATTTTTGTTTCTTTTTGGGGCGAATGGTTAAAGAAAGCCGGAGGGCATTGCTCTATAGCGTCAGGGAGGAGCAAATTAGCCACGCCTGTTCGGTATCCGGCATGAAGTTTATGGGTTGAGAGGCAGTACCAGACCACGGTAATCAACCCCGATGGCTCAGGCGCGGCAATAATCACACAAGGCTGCTCAACGATGCTGCATGACCATATTCCGGCTTCGGGCTGGATGACGGCATGGTGTAAATCTTTCTGAAACTGCTCGATGGTTGTTCCTTCCGCCCAGGTATGGTCTAAGCGCATAGCTCTTAACAAGGCCAGTTCCGAGGCCGGCAGCGTATAACCCGGAGAAATAACATCAAAATGCCAAAAGCTACCCCACAGTTGGGTATCAACCTCCAGTAGATCTGTGGCAAACGGAACTTGATGAATATGGGAGATAAGTGACTCGATCTGTTCTCTAGGGATAGATTGCTTATTTTCAATAAACAGCCTTACGTTTTCTAACGTCACTTTATAAATACCAGGTTATTCCTTGTCTCGAAGATGGTGAAAAATTAGGTGATAGTCACGTGTTGGGGAAGTAAAAAGTAAGAAGATTTCTCTAATCCTAATCTTACTTTCTTTATGATACCATAATAGGGCTGTTTTTACGAAGTGTTTGACTTTTAGGTTTAATGACAATACAATATCGAAAATTTCATATGAATAGCCTCCCGGACCATCTCCTAATTTATCTTGACTATTCAATAATATATCCAGGCTTATGTGTATTTGGAGAAAAGAATGTTTAGAAGCGCACACCCACACCGTCTCCTATTGCTTATTCTTGGAGTGCTTCTTATTGCCACCTTGGCCTGTGGCTTAACCCAGGGCCTTGGAAGTTCTCAAGAAGAACCCACCGCCGCTGTTGAAGCGGATGGTGAACCGTCTGAAGAAAATGAAACGACTTCAGGAGAGAATGACACCTTATCAAGTGAAGAAGACGTACCTGAAAGCAGCGATGCGTCTTCGGCCGATGGCTCTTCAGTTGAAGATAAGCCGGCAGAATCTTCTCGTTCAACCTCGTCGAACCAGGTTTTTGTCTTGCCTGGTAGCGAACCTCCCACTATGGATCCGCATCTAAGCGGCGACTCTACCTCGGCGGAATATGTGGTTGAAATCTACAGTGGTCTGATGGCCTACGATAACGAACTCAACTTAATCCCCGATGTTGCCGAGAGTTATGAAATTTCCGAGGATGGTCTTGTCTATACCTTTACCCTCCGCGACAACGCCGTATTCCAAGACGGAAAATCGATTACGGCACCAGATTTCAAATGGTCAATAGAGCGAGCTTGTGACCCGACAACCGGTTCCGCGACTGCTGATACCTACTTGGGTGATATTGTCGGTTGCCGAGCCAAATTACAGGGCGACGCAGACGAAGTGGAAGGTGTTGTTGTTGTAGACGACAGCACCCTGGCAATAACCATCGACGAACCTAAAGCCTTTTTCCTGGCTAAAATGACCTACCCGACTGCCTATGTGCTGGATCAGGAAAATGTCGAAAGCGATCCCGACTGGGCCTTAGCCCCCAACGGCAGCGGTCCCTTTAAATTAGCGACTTATGCCCCTGAAGAGGGACTTATCCTTTTAGAACGCAACGAAAACTATTATCGCGATCCTAAACCTACCCTAGAAAATGTGGCCTATCTCATCGATGCGCCGGTTAACGGGATGGCAGCCTATGAGGGCGATACGGTACAGGCGGCTATCTTCACCAATGTTGATTTTGAAGAGCTTTCGGTTGAATGGGTCGAGCAGTTAATTACGGCTCTGTCGGAGGCGCTCAACCTTGGCACCGATCAGCCCATTTCGCTATTGGGAGCCGCCCCTTCAGACACGGGGCCGGGCAGCCAAATTATTTTTAGTATGCCTGAAGCGGTTGGCACTCGTCTCTCCTCGGCCGATTTTACCGGTGATTCTTCTTTGGATGAATTTGAAATTATTGGGGCCTATGTTCCGCCCGAACAGGAAAATGTTCTGGAACAGATCCTTGATTCATTTGGATTGTCGGGTAGAACCTTCGATGCCATAAATATTGGAACCAATAACTTAAGCCGGGCCACCGATCCTAATAATCCCATAAGCGAAGAATTGCTTTCAACTGCCGATTTGAATGTCTCCTACTTGGGCTTTAACGTTAATAAACCTCCATTTGATGATCCTAAAGTGCGACAGGCTTTTAATCTGGCTTTGGACAAGCAGCGAATGGTTAAGATTGTGTTTCAGGGTAATGTTCCGGCGGCCAGTGGCATTGTGCCGCCAACGATGCCGGGTTATGAGAACCCCAACTTAAGTGATTTTGAATATGATCCGGAACGGGCCTTAGAATTAATCGCCGAGTCGTCTTATGAGGACGTGACCGAATTTCCGGAAATTACGCTGAATATTAGCGGCTCAGGCGGTCGCGCTCCGCAAATTATCGAGTCGATTGTGGAGTCGTACAAGCAAAACCTGGGTGTTGAAATAGCCGTTGAACAAACGCCGTGGGCTGATTTTTTGGAAGATTTGAACCAGCCCGATCCGTCCTATCAACTATATCAACTCGGTTGGGTGGCCGATTACCCGGACCCGCAAAATTTCTTGGAAGTGCTATTTTATTCCGATAGCAGCCAAAACCATGGCAATTACAGCAATCCCGAAGTGGATGCTTTGCTGGACGAAGCCCGTCGCACCCAGGATGCGGAAGAGCGTCTGGCTTTGTACCAAGAAGCGGAACAGATGATTTTAACCGATGCGGCCTGGGTTCCCCTTTATTTTGGTGTTGAAAATTGGTTGGTGAAACCGTATGTGCAAGGGTTTGAAATACCACCGCTAAAAATTCCCAAGTTTCAATACGTCTCGATTTTAGAACATTGAGTTAGTATTTCGTCGCTTGATGGCTTTCGGTATTTTATGCGACGAGTAGTAAGATCATAGAGTTCTGTTTGAGGAAATCACCACAAAGCACACAAAGAAGATATGGAGAATACAAAATTCTTTGTGCCCTTTGTGCCTCCTTTGCGTTCTCTGTGGTGAATCCTATTTATGGATTGGTCCCAACCATGACATCTTCAGAATATTTATTTTTAGAATCAAACGCTGTCAAAATTGCTCGGCCTTCGGCGTCGAAATGGTAGAAACGGTGTTAGCCCTACCGATTTGAATAGAGAAAAGGAGGAGAAGCCTTTGCATGGGAGCCTTATTAGAAGTTAAAGATTTAGTGGTCCATTTTCATACCCAAGATGGCGTTGTTCACGCCGTGAATGGGGTGACGTATACCCTTAATGAAGGGGAAACGTTAGGCATTGTGGGCGAAAGCGGTAGCGGCAAAAGCGTTCACGCTTTGTCGATGCTGAAGTTAATCCCCATACCACCCGGCAAAATCGTAAGCGGTCAAGTTTTGTTTGAAGGACAGGACCTGCTTAAGATGTCGGATGATGAGATTCGCCATATTCGGGGTGGAAAAATTGCGATGGTTTTTCAAGATCCCATGACCTCGCTCAATCCGGTGTTGACCATCGGCAAACAAATCACCGAAGCCCTACAACTGCATTTAGGCATGAACGATAGGCAAGCCAAAAATCGGGCCGGAGAACTTCTGGACATGGTTGGTATTCCTGATGCCCATCGTCGGCTTAACGATTATCCCCATCAATTCTCCGGCGGCATGCGCCAGCGGGTGATGATCGCCATGGGCTTATCATGCAACCCGCAGTTGCTCATTGCCGATGAGCCGACCACCGCCCTGGACGTAACTATTCAGGCCCAAATCATCGAGCTGGTGAAAAAATTAAAAGATGAACTGGGCATGGCCATGATCTGGATTACCCACGATTTAGGTGTCGTAGCCGGCATTGCCGATACGGTTCAGGTGATGTACGCCGGGCGTATTATGGAACGTGGCCCGGTGCGGTCGGTCTTTAAAGATACGCGCAATGCCTACACGTTGGGGTTACTTAAGTCACTGCCGCGTCTGGATGTTCAAAAGGGCGCGACTCGCTTGGTGCAAATTTCCGGTTCGCCGCCGGATATGCACGCTGATCCTGTAGGCGATCCCTTTGCCCCTCGCAATCCATACGCCACACCACGCTGTTGGGAGGAGACGCCCCCCCTGCGTCCGGTTGAAGACGGCGACCCCGACCATCTTGTAGCGGCCTGGTACGATTTACGCCAGGCGGTAAAAGAAAAACCTTATGAGGAGGCAATGCAAGAATGAGCGTAAATGGTGCTACCTCAGCCTCAAATGGCAAAAAGGGCCAACCGCTGCTGCAAGTTCGCAATTTGGTCAAGCATTTTCCGATCACCCAAGGGATATTTTTTCAAAAGCAAGTCGGTGCCGTAAAAGCGGTTGATGATGTAACATTTGACATTTACCCTGGCGAAACATTAGGTTTAGTCGGTGAGTCCGGTAGTGGTAAAAGCACCACAGGGCGCACGGTCTTGCAGCTTCATCGGGCCACCGCCGGCACGGTTACACTTGACGGCCAAGATTTAACCTCGATGAAGGGCGAAGGGTTGCGCAAAATGCGCCGGCGGATGCAGATGATCTTTCAAGATCCCTACGCTTCGCTTAACCCCCGCATGACGGTCGGGAATATTGTTAGCGAACCGCTGGAAGTCCATGGCCTGTTAAGCGGCAAAGCGCGCCGCGAGCGCGTGCGGGAACTGCTTGATATTGTTGGCCTCAACCCCTACTACGTCAACCGCTATCCCCATGAATTTTCAGGTGGTCAGCGTCAGCGCATTGGTATTGCCCGGGCGTTGGCTGTTCAACCCGAATTTATTGTCGCCGATGAGCCGATTTCGGCCTTGGATGTATCGATTCAGGCCCAGGTCGTTAATCTCCTGCAAGATTTGCAGAAGGAGTTCAACCTGACCTATCTCTTTATTGCCCACGACCTGAGTATGATTCGCTACATCTGCGATCGGGTGGCGGTCATGTATCGTGGTAAAATTGTCGAACTGGCCGATACGAATGATCTGTATGAAAAGCCGGTTCATCCCTACACCAAGGTTTTGTTATCGGCGGTGCCCATTCCCGATCCCGATATTGAAAAGACACGTACGCGGCTGATTATGGATCCTAGTTTTGACTATACCGAACGGGACTCAACCATGACCGAAGTGAGTCCCGGCCATTTTGTCGCTGCCAGCCGGACATAAAGGGCATCAAGTCAAGGGCTGACAGATTTTACAAGACACGCGGTCGTGGTGATGAGACCGATCCCACGCTAACCACTATCTTCGAAGATCTGCCGGCTCTGGCTTGCCTGCCTTAACCTCACTTACATCCATGTAACAGGCTAGCCATATATAAGCAAGTCTACTATTAGTTCTACTAAAGGAGGAGTTTTAAGTATGTACAAAAAAATAGCGTTATTGTTTACCATTTTTGCCCTGTCGAGCCTTTTAGTCGCTTGCGGTGGCGCTGCACCCGCGCCGGCTCCGGCAGATGAGGCAGAGCAGGAGGAATCGGCAGCGGAACAAGAGGAAGCTGTTGAAGAAGAGCCGGCAGAAGAAGAACCGGCTGCAGAAGCCGAATCCACCGGTTCCGGCGAGATCGGCGATCCCTTTGATCGCATTACCCTGCGGACAAACGTTGGTAGCGATCCCCCCACGCTTGATCCCGCTCTGGTAACCGATACCACCTCAAACTTCTTTGTCCGTCAGATGTTTGTGGGCCTGACCGGTTTTGATGAAGAAGCCCAAGTGGTACCGGAATTAGCCACCGAATGGGAAGTATCGGAAGACGGCTTGCAGTGGACGTTCCACCTGCGCGATGACATTCAGTGGGTTCGCCGCAATGCTGATGGCGAATACGAAGCGCTGCGTCCGGTTGTTGCCGGCGATGTGGTTTATGCCGTTAAACGCGCCATCGACCCCAATACCGCTTCTGATTATGCTTACGTACTGTACTATATTCAAGGGGCGGAAGAAGCCAACACCGCCGACCTGGAAACAGCCGACGTTGAAGCCTTGATGGGTGAAGTTGGTGTAGAAGCCCCCGATGATACAACGGTGGTCTTTACCCTAACCGCTCCGGCGGCCTACTTCCCCTCGGTCGTGGCTCTGACAACCGCCTATCCACTGTATCAAGAGGCCATCGATGAGTTTGGTGAGGAATGGATCGAACCCGGTAATATCGTTACCAATGGCCCATACACCCTTTTAGAGCGCAACTACGGCGCTTCCATTTACATTGAAAAAAGCCCGCTCTGGGTTGATGCTGATGATGTTCAAATTGAAGTCTACGGTGGCCCTATTATTGCCGAAGCTTCAACCGAAATGGCCCTGTATGAAAGCAATGACATAGACGTTATGGGTTCGGACCCCGGTTGGGGACCGCCTCTCCCCGATATGGATCGCATCAAAACCGACCCCGTACTGAGCGAAGAGCTTTATATCGCGCCTAAAACCTGCACCTATTACTATGGCTTTTTGGAAACGAAGCCACCGTTTGATGATGTGAACGTCCGTAAGGCTTTCTCCCTGGCGATTGACCGCCAAAGTTTGATTGACAACGTAATCAAAGGCGAGCAAATCGCGGCTCACTCGTTCGTACCGCCCGGAATATTTGGTAACGTAGCCGACAACATGGAAATTGGGGCCGAGCTACTGGCCGATTACGGCGACCGAATTACAGAAGCCCAAAATCTACTGGCCGAAGCCGGCTATCCTGAAGGCGAAGGGATCGATGTTGTGCTGGGCCACAACACCTCTGAGTCACACGCCCAAATTGCTCAAGTTGTTCAAGCCATGTGGCAAGAAGCGTTCCCCCAAGCCCAAATTACCATCGAAAACCAAGAGTGGGCCGTTTACTTAGATACGCTCGATCCGGAGTCACCTGATGAAAACAAGCCCAATATCTATCGTTCGGCCTGGTGTACCGACTATCCCGATGCCAACAACTGGCATAATGATGTGTTTAACTCCAAGA
>JAGRBZ010000308.1 GCA_020433805.1 Anaerolineae bacterium | reverse complement strand
TCCCCGATGATCCCGGCTGCGACACGCTCGACCGCCAGTACATGCTGGGCGACTCGCTGCTGGTTGCACCCGTGTTCCGCGCCGATAACGTGGTCGATTACTACCTGCCGGCCGGTCGCTGGACTCACTTTCTCACCGGCGAAACGGTTGAAGGGTGCGGCTGGCGGCGCGACAGCCACGACTTTTTCAGCCTACCGTTGTGGGTACGTCCCAACAGCATCATCCCCGTGGGCAGCAACGACACGCGCCCCGACTACGACCTGGCCGACGACGTGACCTTCCACGTTTTCAATCTGGCCGATAGCGCGTCGGCCTCGGTCACGGTACCCACGATACAAGGCGAGGCTGATATCACCCTGCACGTTCGGCGCAACGGCAGTATGCTGCACATCCAAGCCGACGGCGCAACCAAACCGTGGCGCGTACTGCTGCGCGGTATCTCAGACGTAGCGGCGGTCAGCGACGGTAGCAGCAGCAGCACCGAGCAAGGCACTTTAGTGGTGCCGGAGACAGGAGGCAGCCACCTCACTGTTGAACTTTTCTAATTCTAGTATTTTCTGTGGTTGGGGGATGACATCGTTAGATTCCGGCCATTACCGCCCGGACATAAATGATCCGGGCTACAAACAGCGCCCGAAAGGGCTAAAAACCATATTTTAACCCCGCAAGGGGTGCTGTTTCGTAGCCCAGCGATTTATCGCAGGGCGGTCACCGCCAACCACAGAATCTGGTAGAACCAGGAACTTTTATAGCGAACCCAAGGAGAACGCATTACCTTTGGTTACCCTTGTAAAGGCTTCCATTTCCATCTCCCAGCCTGATTGAGGATATGCCCTAAACTGGGAAATGGAGGAAAATGAAAAGCTAAGACTAAAGCGTTTTTCTCCATCGCACGTTGATACATGGCTTGTCTGGTCACAACAGTCTGCTCAGGAAATTGGTCTAATTGAGCATACCATTCTGGATACTCAATTTGAATAGGATGAAGGGTGGCATCAACCATATCAAGAAGATATTCTCCCCTGGACTCAACTTCAACCGCCATATGTCCAACGGTATGACCTGGCGCAGCAATAGCCCAAATACCGGGAACAATCTCGCTTTCACTGTTCACTGTCTTCAGTTGTTTAGCCAGTGGTGGAAGCTTCTGCCGGGCGATAGTGGCTGCCCATTCAGGAACCTTTTTCAGAGTTGTCTCTGTCGTCCAGAAACCCCACTCATCCTGCCACATATAATGGGTGGCTTCTGGAAATGTTAAACGGCCTACCTTATCGACACATCCACCAATGTGATCCGCGTGGGCATGGGTAAGAATGACAGTATCGATGTCTTGTGGCTGAAATCCTTCCTCCTGTAACAGAGGCAACAACTGCCCTCCGTATTCCCCACCTGTTCCTAAACCCGTATCAACAAGGACAACGTTGGTTGGTGTTTCGACCAGCAAACAGGTCCAAGTAGAGGGTAAATGGTCAGGTTTAAGGTCATAATGCTGAAGGACTTGCCGGAGTTCTTCTTGCGGGGCGTTGGCGAATAACATCGCTGCATTGCCGATAATATTCCCATCATTAAGGGCAACACATTGAAAATCTCCAATATTGAAACGATAGCTATCCCCCATACACCTTCTCCTTTTCATATTCTTCTTCCGGATTTTGTCATTTAGTTGCCTTACGCCTGCCCATCAGCGGTTACTCGTGCAGCCGATGCCATAGAACAAGGCACTACAGAAAACACCCCGCCGATGAACAACCCACTTCGCCAGCCCAACCTGCCCCAATTGAAGACACCACAACAGGCAACACCCTTTCGAAAGTCAACCCTAATCCTACAACGAGACTTCACTCTGAGAAACCAGGTTTTTATCTTCAAGAATGGAAATAGGTTCGCTCGTGAGCCAGCTTAAGCTCAGAATCGACTTAATTGACCGAAAAACCTGGTTTCTTTCTTGACGTTATGTCAAAATCTCGTAGTAGTACTAGTCCTACACCTCAAACTGTGCCTCCCTTTACTACTCAAAATACTCTATTCTCAGTCGTTCAGCAGACAATATTCTTCTAATTTCTTCATGTCCGTTTATCTGAGCCCAATCCTCAGCCAGATGCCCTTCATTATCTCTAACATCAAGCAGGGCACCTCGTTGACAAAACACGCCTGTGCCTGTTAGAGACGACAGCAGCATCCATACGATGTCTTTATCCCCACGCTCAGCAGCATAGAATAAGGCTGTCCGACCATCTTTATCCGTAAGAAATAGCTCGCCTCGTCGCCGGGCATCATAGGTCAATAGCGCTTTTACCGTTTCTTTACTTTGATACCTTGCCGCTAACATAAGCTGGGTTCTACCCTGCTCATCTGTACCAACCTGCTTCACCATTCGTATCACCTCTGAAAAATGATAGACAAGTTTACCCAACGAGTGCTCACCGCCCTGCATTTCAGCGGCGCACAGAACCTTTGCCAACCAGAAGGCTCAAAGTGCCAAACGCAACTCCAAAAATCGGCGAGTTCATGTTGGTCGCTGCCAATGCCTTGTTGGGCAGCACCATCGAATGGAAGATAACCCCGATTGTGCAACGCCCTCAGGAGATTCATTGGCCCCTCAACACATCGAAGACTTCCGGGTTCACGACATTGATGGGGGTACCCGCCGCGTAGGCGATGATCTGATCAAAGATATCCGAAAACTGGATTTCGTACGCATCTCGTGTCACGTATCCGATATGCGGTGTGCACACCACATTATCCATAGTCAGCAGGGGGTGACTGGGGTCTTGCAATGGTTCGTCCTCATAAACATCTATGGCAGCCATACCTGGCCGACCCGCACGCAAGGCATTGACAAGAGCACCCTGCTCAATCAGCGGTGCCCGACTTGTATTGACCAACAAAGCGGTGGGTTTCATCCATGCCAAATCGTCGCTGGTGATGATGCCCCGGGTTTCCTTAACGAGCCGCATGTGCAGGGATAGGACATCACATGATTCGAAAAACGCGCGTTTACTCTGTGCGACTGCATAACCATCGCGGCGCGCACGTTCCAGCGATGCCTCGCGGGCCCACACCAGAACATTCATCCCGAAGGCCTTGCCGTAGCCTGCTATTACCGCGCCAATGCGTCCATAGCCATAGATACCCAGCGTCTTGTCGCGGAGGGTATTGCCAACTCCAATCTGCCAGGTGCCGGCCCGAAGGGCGGACATGTGTTGGGGAATCTGACGCATGGCAGCAATGATCAAGCCCCACGTGAGTTCTGCAGTAGCATAGGATGGACTACCCGCATGCAGATCGGATGATACGATGACCCCGCGACGTGTACATGCGTCGATGTCGATATGGGGGTAAACGCTGCGCTGACTGATGAGCCGTAGGGTGTCGAGACGTTCGAGCAACGGCTCACGGATTTGTGTACGCTCGCGAATCAACACGAGAACCTCGGTGTCCTTAAGGCGCGCGGACAGGGTGTCGATATTCTGGACGTGATCGTTCCAGACCGTGACCTCGTGTCCATCCAGTTTCCGAAAGCACCGGAGAGTACGAAGCGTATCGAAATAGTCATCAAGTATCGAAATTTTCATGGGAGATAACACCCAAAATTGGCGGCTGCCAAGCCCAACTCGACCATAAACCAAGCCTTGCTAAAATCAATCCCGCTTCAAGCGGTCGGCCCTATTTTGTTGGTTAGGGGCAAAAAGCCAAGAGGCTCCAATGCTACAGCTATGTTAGCTTATGACCATCTCAATAACCAATATGACTCTTGCCTTTAGGAGTCGTCATCACCGATCCAACTGTCGAAGCCGTCTTCTAGCATGTGATAACGCCCATGCGCCCACGCATAGAAACTCTGCCACGTGTTGAGAACCGTCTGGCTCCCTTCAACTTTCACCGTAACCCCCGCTTCGACCAGGCGACGTATTTCTCGCAACTCACTGACCAAGATCCCCCAGCCGGTAGGACGTTGCCCCAGGACGCCCCCATCTTCCCTGGCCTCATACAACGCATCCAATTCCTGGAGCCTTTCAATTGTGAGGCTGTGTTCTGGGATGGGAATATGCATGGTGATGCCGCTTTCGTTGAGCGCCAGCGTCAAGGTCTCTTGACTTTCGAACAGCTTGGCGATAAATGCCTCCTTGAAACCAAACCAGGGTGTCGGCCAGCCATGAGACTTAGCCCAGCCTTTTAGCGCTTTGAGGTCGGGCAACTGGATTTGCGTTCTCCCTTGATCATGCAACTGGCTCACCAGGGAAAAACTATGATCCTCCGGGGTCACTCTTTGCTTTGCCCAAGCAGGGATATCAGGTTTCATTTCAATTATTTCCATCGCATTAAACCCTCTAACCATCGTCCTTAGTCGCCCTGAAAAGTAGAACGCACGGGAAAATCTCAAAGCCCCTAACGCCGGGCGTTAAGGCGTTGCCGGGCTAGTGCAGATAGGTTGAATTAAAAGTGACTGCACAAGCAAAAGCTACTAAAAAAACGGAAGGGTAGGCAATTGCCTTGAATGCCATTCTTAGCTGGCAGTTTGGTTAGTACACCCGCTTACAAAGCAAAGATAATTTTCAACGCCTCATCGATCTGTTTCATCTCAGCCGGGGTCAGTTCGCCTCGAATGTTGACCAACCGCTGCCGATGATCGATGGGACGGGTTTGCAAACAATCCGCCACTGATTTTTTAGATAATCCATTCCGACGACTGGGCATCAACGCAACGTTCGTTTTGATCCGCTCCTTCTTCTCACTCCAACCGGTGATGGGCACAACCTGAATCACTGGCACGCGTTCATTATAGACATCATTGGTTACAATCACGTAAGGTCGAACTTTACCCGTTTCTGCCCCTTTGGTAGGATTAAGGTCAACATCAATGACCATTCCTCGTTTCAAGCTGGTCATTCAGGCCAGCCAGAAACGGCTGTTTCGGTTAAGTCCCGCAATTCAGCCTCTTCCTCATAAACCTCAGCATACAAATTGGCCGACTGTTTGAGGCTTTGCAGTTCAAGTTCTTCTTGCAACCGCACTAAAGCGGCTCTGACCATCGAACTTTTGTCTTTGAAGCCATACCGCTTATAGTTATTCAAAAACTCCATTAAGGCCAGCGTTAAGCTAAATTTGGCTTGTTGCATCATACCCCTCTTTTTTAGACCTTAAAATACGACCCAATATCAAGGTAAATTATAGGGGCTTGTATTTGAAAGTCAAAGCGTTGGTCACAAATGCAGATACAGTTATGGGGAATTTTTGACCAGCTAACGGGGCGCGAAGCGAGCCGGATGAACGCCCTCGGCGTAAGCTGCTGCCGGGCCAGCAAAGTGTGGCACACTTACCAAAGCTTGGGCTGGCAAGATGCGGTTGTGAATCGCGGCTGTAGGCAGTCAGCTTGCCTGGTGGAGGCAGCAGTTACCTGCCGCTCCCCCCACAGACCCATGCGTGCGGCACTCCCGCACACGGTTCCTCGGTATCTTGCCCGCTTTCATTGCTTACTTGCGGTTAGGATAACCCGTAAGGTGATGAGACCTACGGGCACATAACTTTGCTGCCCCAGGCTATCAAATGGTGTGGATAATTCGCGGTCTGGGCAACGGAAAGCTGGGGTGAATGGTTAGCCCATAACGTCCAAACCGTTTGGGCAGCGCGGTCATTACCCGCTGGGCATCGTTTTCCAGCTCGCAACCAATAATAAAGTCATCAGCAAAGCGTACCAGAAAACTACGTCCCTTCAGTCGGGTTTTGACCTCCAACCACTCCACATCGATGTGGTGCGCCAGCGTCGTGAACACCATCTCCGGATAGTCGATGGCCTGCTTTGCAATCGCCTGTAGTTTTGTTGAGATGGTTTGTGATCGCGAAGTATCTTCCATCTTTCCCTCCAGCCGAACGTTATGCCCGACCTCGCCTTCCCTCCGATGGGTCGCTTGGGCCTCACGTCCCCACCTTCTCAGGTACTATGCTCGGCTACGACTGCCCTTTGCCCCTCTCGGTGTCCTGTGCTCTCGCTCGTTCACCGATACCTTGTCTGGTTCGTGTCCTCGCTTGCGTGCAAGCTCGTCAAGAGGGTGGAGCGTCCTCCTCACGCCTGGCCTGCTTGGTCTCCCGGTACGCCTTTTCCGGGTTGTTTACAAGGAAACAATTGGCTCTCCCAAGTTCCCAGGTTACCCCTTTGCTGGCATGCCCCGCTCTCAGACCCCGGCGGTGTCCTCAGCACTCGCCCTAGCGCACTCAGGACTACTGCCTTCCGCTTGCGTCATCACGTCGGCTTTCTCGTCAGTTTTCTGACGATTATTATCCACAACTCTACAAATTTCGAGGCTCTTTCACGCGGCCTGCTCGCTTGCTCCCCCTGGCTTCGGACTTCCGTTACCGGACTTACCCGCAGGGTTCACTACTACCCTGTTGGCTAGACTTTAGGCAGGTGGGACTTTCACCCACTGGCTAACTTCAATGATTTTCTTAAGCACTGGCTTATTCCCATCATTCTGGGCTTTCCTTGGCGCAAGACGCCCGTTGTTAGCCAGACCCTTTAAAGTCGATCATATTCTTCCGGCTCAACATCGGCCACCTTGGCCATTGCCGCTTCAAATTTGGCTCTAGTGCCTCTGTCGGCTCGCTGGGTCAGATATTCCTCTGCTTTCAAAGCCGACACCTTTTCCGCTATGGCCAGTACTATCAGTTGGTTGATAGAAACTTGTTCTTCCTGAGCCAACTCGCGCAAAGTCTCATGCAGATAATTCGGTAATCGGACACTAATGGTACTCATTTTAATACTCCTATCCTTTGCAAAAATGTCTTGGGAGTTATCACTTCTATCCCAAATTGTTCTATCCCCACAAAATCCTTTTGGTTATAGGTGACGATGGCTTCACACTGAGCCGATACCGCCAACTCCAAAATCATATCATCCTTGGGGTCTTTCAAGAAAGGCCGCCACAGATAAAACACGTCACGGTGATTAGCCAACCCACATAGGTAATCAAGAATATCATCAATCTCGCTTTCGGTGAGAGGTATGTGGCCCAATAGGCGTTTAGCGGCATCCTCATATTCAAGCAAAACAGAAACAGACAGATTGATCTCAAAATTAGCCCGATCAACCAACATCAACAATGTGTAAGATGCACCTTTTCGAGAGCGCAAGGCTGAAACGATGACATTTGTATCAAGAACGATTTGGGATTTAGCCATATCGGTATTGTATACGATACCATGTGTCTGGTCAACAGCTAGAAGAAAGTATATGGGGATTTGCTTGAAGAAGTTAGGGGTTGGTTTTCGATAGGCGGGCTAACGCCCAATTTTTACCCACCACCCGATGGCTTGGTCTAGGGGAAAATTTGGTCGGAGTACAAACATCCCTTCACCAACCAACATAACCTGAATTACACGCTACTTCACAGGCTCAACTAATTTCGATTTAAACACCCTTCGTAAAAAGTCAAGATTGGGCGGTCGGGTACAAGATTTTTGTTAGACCACCTTTGGTGTGCGAACCTACACTGCCGGTTTTTGCCCAACAGCTAAGACATGCATGGTCCGATAACAGAAATCAGGATGCTCCATTAATTGCTCTGGTGCTTTCCCAATCTCCCGCCAAATTTCTTTTTCTCTTTCTGCTACATCCAGCTTTTCAGCTAAACTAGCCAAAAAATTCAAGTTACTACCGATATATTCTGTCTCAGTTGGAATCAAAGGATGCCACCGTTCATAGATTGTTGTTTCTGGTTTAATGTTGATGAAACCTGCTTCTCGCAACCAGGTTGGCAGCCTGGTTCCTCGAAAGAACCCCTCAATTTGGGTGATGTGACTTCGCCCTGCTTCCAACAAGTGCCAAACCAAGACTGGGTCAAGCGGATGAAATTGAAAGATGGATACATCAACCTCTTTGACGGCTATTAACCCTTCTGGACGAATAACACGATAAGCCTCACTCAGACATTGTCTCATTTCTTCTTCGGTCAGGTATTGCACAACATTAGCACTCCAAACAGCATCAAACGTGTTATCTTCATAGGGCAATGAAAGTACACTACCCGTTCTTGATTCAATGGGACAAGGAAATTCAAGCTCTGTTACTAGAGACTTAACATATTCAATATTTTCTGGGGTCAAATCAAGAGCGCTGATATGACCATTTTGCCCAACTAACTCTGCCATCAAAGGGAGGAAATTGCCAGCCCCACACCCAGCATCTAACACAGACCATCCTTTTTGGAGACCCACAGAGCGTAAGGTGGCTTCATATTCAGCTTCCTTTGCTCGATAGTGGAGTTGCAAACGGTCAATGTCTGCCAGCATTTGTCCAGTAGATGTGGTTTTTTGGGGGCGTGCTTTCATCATTTCTTTCCCTTTCTGTATTTAAGCCGCGCTTCAACTGGTGGCCTAACGGTGCGGCGGATAAGCGACGAGCATTGCGCGGACGGGCCGCAAGCACGGCAGCGAAAGCGCATGCCGGAGCAAGGCGGAGGATCCGCCGCACCGTTCATCCGGGGTGCGAAGCGAGCCGGATGAACGCTTGAGCTAACCGGATTGCGGGTTAGCGGCGGATGAGGCTATCGAGGCCAATGTTGTGGGCGAAGATAACCTCAAAAGGTACCAAGATCAGCAATTCCGGTCAAGTAATTTGTTAACCCGCAGCGCTCGCAGAACGGTTCTTTTGCGTATGCCCTTACTACACCTCTTTTTACTGGCAGCGATTACGCAACCAACCTCGCCTCCAACAGCACTGCGCTTGTCCCTGTGCCTGGGATGCAAAACGACTCTGCCCCCTTTGTCTGTACCCAACCCGACACCAAGCAATGCAATCTATTGACTGAGTTTCTCACTGGCTAGACGATTTAAACTCACTCCCGCTTCCGCCGCTTCCAACACTAATCGCCGATGCGACTCCGGCGGTATCCTGATCATAAATCTCCCGCTGTATTTCCTGAGTGCTATTGGCTCCGGGACTGCCTCTCCACTCGCCTCCATATCTGTAACCACTTCCGACACAACTTGACGAATACCTCTCAACGCATCTTCCTGTGACAGCGCCAACCAACTCAAACTCGGAAACTCAGCGCACAGCCCCACATATTCCTCATCCTCCTCAGACCAGGTTACGCGATATGTATACCGATCATTCTCCAACATCGTCTTGTACCCCCAACCTGTCAATTGCTTTCAATATTTGCCTCACCTGATATGCTTTTGCCATTCCTTTGCTATTTTGTATGTTGACTCGTGGGTCTCCAATCCACGGCGTTTTGTAAACACAATGACTGCTGCTTTGTTGACGAGCTTCGCCAAAGTAAAATTCGCACACTTTCTGCGCATCACGAAAGCGAATCCCTTTGGCATTGCGCCTCATTTTGGCGACAATATCTTCAACCTTAGCCATACAAATATGATACCACTATTAGTATCTTCCGTCAACACGCATACCTCAACTCAGCCAGCTAACGCCCAAAATTAACCAGATTGGCAAGGGTAGAAAAGCAACTTTGTAGCCTTACAGCGTTTGTTAGCCTAGAACTTTCAAAATTCGCGCAGCTTGCCAATTCCCGTTTAATTTTTTTGTTGGCTGGCTTGGTCCTTAGGAAAGGTTCTCCAAATCATTCAAATCCTTGTACCGACTACTGGCTTTCTTGTTGACCTTCAAATGCGCCAGACTAATCAGGTTAACTTCAACCCCATCCAAAACATCTACCTGTCGCTCGGTATAACATTCCGCGAAACTTACCCCAGAAATTGTCGTTAAGATCTCTATCCGTACCGGCGGCAGACCCATTCGAATAATCTGCTCTTCTTTCAAAAACAAATCCGGTGTCACTTCATCTGCACCGAATCCAAACGTCTGCAAAACCTTGACCACTTTCGCTGCATTTTCAGGCGCGATGGCTATCCAAATATCCATATCCGCTGTGGCCCGTGGATAACCGTAATAACCAACCGCATAGCCCCCAATCAGCAAGTATTCAACTTGATGGGAATTGAGTAATTGTAAGAATTCTTTGAAGTCGGGTGGTAGATGGACTGTAGCCATAGATAACCTGTCTCATCCACTCTAAAGCTTCGAGACGCTCATATGGCGTTTTTGACAGCCAATACGCTTTTTCATCCGTTTCGTCGGACAGGTTGGCTATCGAAAAAGCGGCTCGATCTAATTCTTGTGAATTAATGA
>JAGRBZ010000307.1 GCA_020433805.1 Anaerolineae bacterium | reverse complement strand
AACATTAAAAGCGCCATCGATATTGGACTGTTTCCGCCGTTCCCTCAAGCCCGTTATCGGCAGGTGGGCAACGCCGCCGGTGTGGGAGCCAAATACGCCCTGCTGTCCCGCACCGTCCGGGCGCGTGCCCAACACATTGCCGCCAATACCGACTACGTTGAACTAACGACCTATCCTAAGTTTAATCGACTATTCGCTCTGGGCATGCTCTTTCCCGCCCAAGCGAGTCTGTCGGAGGTGGTTGAACTGTAAAACCCATTAAAACGTTAGTGTCTCCATCTTGCGCCACAGCACTTTATAGAATGTAGTGCGTAGTGCGCAGTTCGTAGTTTGTAATAGGTAGAGAAGCAATCAATACGCATTACGCACTACGCAATAAACACAAGACCGAACGATAGATTTAGAGACACTAACTAGAAACCGATTTTTATCACAATTCTAATCCTATCCGTGTCCATCTGTGGACCATACAAACATAAAAGCAGCCTTTGAGAGAGGAGCTTATGAAAATAATTGGCGAAAAAATCAACGGCACGCGCAAACGCGTGGCCCAGGCCATTACCGAGCGTAATGCCGACTTCATTAAAGAGCTGGCCCAAAAACAGGCCGAAGCGGGAGCCGCCTGGCTCGATGTCAACGCCGGCACCCACCCCGATCGCGAAGCCGACGACCTGATCTGGCTCGTTGAAACCGTTCAAGCAGTCGTGGATACCCCTCTGTGTTTAGACAGCGCCAACCCTCACGCCCTGGCGGCGGCTATCACCGCTGTCAACAAAACGCCCATGATCAACTCTATCAGCGCCGAACCGGAGCGTATCGAAGGCATTTTGCCGCTGGTGGCCGAACACGGCTGCCAGGTCATCGCTTTGGCCATGGCTGCCAAGAAAATCCCGGAGACCGTCGAAGGGCGCGTCGTCGTCATCGAAGAGCTTATCGAGAAAACGCGCAGCGCGGGCGTTCCCGACAAGAACGTTTACGTCGATCCGCTGGCGATGACCATCAGCACCAACATCCAAAGCGCGATAATTGTCTGCGATACCATTCGCGCCATCCACGAGGTGTACCCAGAGTTTCATTTTACGATGGGCTTGAGCAACATCTCGTTCGGCCTCCCGGCCCGCTCGTACATCAATCGTGCTTTTTTAACTCTGGCCATGGCCGCCGGGTTGGACAGCGCCATCCTCGATCCGCTGGATCGCGAGCTGCAAGCCACCATCTTGGCCGCTCAATTGGTGCTGGGTCAAGACCGGCATTGTCTGAAATACACGCGGGCTTATCGGGCCGGAGTGTTTTCGAGTAGTTAAAGATGATAAAAACAAATTGTGAATAATGAATTGTGAATTATGAAGTACGTTTTCCGCTCACCATTAATTATTAATTATTCACCATTCATTATTATTTTTTTAAGCCTAAAAAGCTATAGAGAGGAGCGTGACTCATGTCACAAGAACTAATTGACGCCATCACCGATATGCGCGAGGACGATGCGCTGGAAATAACCGACTCATTGTTGGAAACCAACACCGATCCCCTTGCTATCTTGGATGATTGCCGTAAAGCGATGGAAATCATCGGCCAGCGCTTTGAAGAAGGCGACTGCTTTGTCCCCGAATTAATCCTGGCCGGCGAGATGCTCAAGGAGATTTCGGTTAAAGTGAAGCCGCTCATCCAAGAGCAGACCGGCACTGCCAAGAAGCTGGGCAAAATCGTCTTTGGCACCGTCGAGGGCGATATTCACGACATCGCCAAAGATATTGTCGCCTTTATGTTGGATATCAACGGCTTTGAAGTGTACGACTTGGGGGTCGATGTTCCCCCTGCCCGCTTTGTGGAGAAAGTTCAAGAAACCGGCGCAACCGTCGTCGGCTTGAGCGGCTTCTTGACGCTGGCTTATGACCCGATGAAAGAGACAGTTGCAGCCCTCAAAGCCGCCGACCTGCCCGACGTCAAAGTCATGATCGGCGGCGGTCAAATCGACGATCAAATTCGCGTCTATACCGGGGCCGATGCCTATGGCCGCGACGCGATGACCGCCGTATCTCTGGCCAAGCAGTGGATAGGAGGACAATAACCGATGTTTAACGCCCCTGAAAACTGGAAAAAATTAACGGCCCAAGAAAAAAGAGATGCCCGCTTTGCAAGCTGGATGGCCCCTGACCTGGAGTTCGCCACCCCGGACGCCGCCCAAGCCTATAAACAGCGCATCCAAATGATCAAAGATGCGACCGACTTGAAGAAGCCGGAGCGGGTGCCGGTTCTCCCCTGGATTGGTGTCTACCCGACAACCTACGGCGGCATCACCGCTCAAGAAGCGATGTACGATTACGAGAAACTCGGCACCGCTTTTCGTAAATTCAACGCCGATTTTCTGCCCGACGGCCTAGCCAGCGCCGCGCTGATGGGGCCGGGCAAAGTGTTCGACATGCTCGATTACAAAATTTACCACTGGCCCGGCCACGGTACGCCGGTCGATACCTCGTACCAATGTGTTGAGGGCGAGTATATGATGGCCGACGAATACGATCAGCTCATCAACGATCCCAGCGGCTACTTTATGCGCACCTACCTGCCCCGGGCCTTTGGCGCGTTGGCTCCGTGGCAGATGCTCGGCCCCTTCACCGACATCATCGAGCTGCCGTTTGTCGGGTTGGGTATGATCCCGGTCGGTATTCCGCCGGTGCAGGAAGCCTTCAAAACCTATCTTGAAGCCGGCCAGGCCGTGATGGAATGGATTTCGGCGGTTGGCCCCATCGACGGCGCATCGATAGCTACGCTGGGGCTGCCCAATATCATCGGCAGCTTTAGCAAAGCCCCGTTTGATATTATCGGCGACACCATGCGCGGCACGCGGGCCATTATGCTCGATATGTACCGTCGCCCCGATAAATTGCTGGAGGCGATGGATCGCCTGGTGCCGATTGCCGTCGAGATGGGCGTGCGCTACGCCACCGTTAGCGACACGCCGATGGTCTTCATCCCGCTGCACAAAGGGGCCGACGGCTTCATGTCGAACAAAGATTTCCAGAAATTCTACTGGCCGACTCTCAAAGCTGTGCTGCTGGGTCTGATCGAGAACGGCACCGTGCCGTATCTGTTCGTGGAGGGCGGCTACAACCAACGCCTGGACATCATCACCGATCCCGATATTCCCGCCGGTTCTACCATTTGGTTGTTTGATCATACCGATATGAAAGAAGCCAAAAAGAAGCTGGGCGGCTGGGCCTGCTTCGGCGGCAACGTCCCCGGCTCGATGATGAAAGCCGGTACGCCGCAGGATATTGAAAACTATGTAAAAGAGTTGATTGATGGCGTCGCGCAGGACGGCGGTTACATTCTCGCCAACGGTGCCGTGCTGGATGATACCAATCCCGAAAATCTACACGCCTTGATTGACACCGGCAAGAAGTACGGGGTTTATAAGTAATCTGAGTCGCTCTATAAGACCTGACAGGTTTTGGAGATACTGTTCCGAGAAAAATCAATGTCGTTCGAGATATTGAGCTGCATCAAGGTGTGTTTGAAAATCTGTCAGGTCTGTTCGTGTTAAAGTTACCTTTGCCTAACCACGTATGGCAAAGCAAGCTTTGTCGCTCCTATAAGTTAACCGGCTAGGTCAATAGCCTGTTGCAGCGATTTTAGATCGATACGGCTAGTCGTTCTTGTACGTGGAAAAGGGCGAAGTGGTGTCGAGGAGTTCTCATAAAAATTACCGGTATAGTTACGCTCGAAATGCAATTGAGGCTGCTGGATGATATGTTGATGGGAACATAGGGATAACAGCGCAAACGTTTTCTTCATAATATCTATCTTTCTCCCCAAAAAGGGGCTGGCTATAGGCATTAAGCAGATAGTTCGCCCCTTTTGTAGTCCGTAACCCGCAAACACCTCGCGCTACGGTAATTGTTTTCTACTTCTATCGAACCCAGTTGGTACAATCGCGCGTTCGACCTAACGCCGCAGCATGTGATAATATTCCTGGCTAATCGCCGGCGAGAAAAGGATGAGCGTGTTGGCCATTTCCGTTTTGACAGTAAACGAGTACGTGTGGCCTTTGCTAATAAAAACGTTCGCCCCGGCTGGAGCGGCGATGGTTTGACCATCAACGCTAAAGGTCATTTCCCCGGCCATCACATAAAAAACAACGTCGCTAATGGGGTGAGTTTGCGGGTAAGGCTCCTGCCCTTGGCGTTGGATAGCCTCGACGAGGGCATATTTACCCTGCGTGTCCTCTTCCCGCACCAGAAAATTGTACAGCGCCTCGTCCGGCCATTCGGCGATATTACCGGCTGGCTTAACGGCTGTATTTTTATTGTTTTTATAGATTACAACAGTATCTTGCAATTGCGGTAACATGGTTTGAACTCCTTTATAAAAAACTTCATAGAGATTGATAACCCAGATAAACAAGCCCTACTATGCGCTGATGATAGCGACTTCTCTTTTATACCCATTCAGCAAATGCTGAAAGGTGCTGGTCATAATTGTGCTTTCTAAATAAGCCCGGCATTCTTCTTTTGTGCCGTGGATAACCTGGCGCTCAAAGGCATCGTAGTACTGGCCTCTGGAGAAGGTGTCCGCCCGATCCATCCAGCCGCCGTAACCGTATTTGCCTATCTGCTCCAGGGTGTTATCGGCCGGGATGCCGACCGCATCTAAGACCAGCGTCAGTAAATCGAGTTCGAAGTAGGCCAGGTTTAATTTGCTGCTAAATTCGTTGATTTTACGTTGATGCTCAAAATGGTGTTGCAGTAGTTTGATGAGTAGCGTTTCGTTCATGAGTGTGATCTCCTTTAATGTGGCCCTCACCCCGTCGCTACGCGACTCCTCTCTCCTTTAGGGAGAGGGGGTGGGGGTGAGGGTAAAATCCAGCTTGTTCTCAATACACTATCTCACTTATTGATGTGTATGCCCAATAACTTCGTGTTGAGGCTCTGGCCCGCTCTGGCTGTTGACCACCTGACCATTGCTGGCTTCGAACCATTTGAACGAGTCTACAGAGATGGTGTAAGTATTCGATTTATCATATTTGATACAGTATTGTGTTGGATACCAGCCGGCTTCGGGCATTGCTTCCGGCGTTTTGAGCGACTCGCACATATTGGGGTGCGATTCCAGGAACGCTTTGGTAATCATCGGCTCAAAGAAGATAATCTCGCCGTTGTAAGCGCCGTAGAGCCAGGTATAGGTGAACGGTTCGCCGTTTAACTCCGGTGCGCTGAAGTCCATCAGGTGGTTGCCCATAAAGGGTACAACAGCAGGAACCATATTGTAGTCGGTCGGCATCATGTCAGCCGGCAGCGGCTGCATAGCTTTATCGAAAACCGCGCAGGTAACCGGTGCGACTCCGGGCGGGTTGGGAACGCGGCTGTCTTCTGCGGTGGTACAGGTCCCGAATTCTATCGCAGCCCGCTCTTCCTCACTGAGCGTGTAAAAGTGAAAGTCGAAATGGGGGACGGTATAGACGCCGTCCGGTTCATGGCCCGCCGGGTTCCAGTCGAGACCGAAATGGGTGAACGGTGTTTCTGCAGCGGTGGCCGGGAAGTCAAGAACAGTTTCAGTCATCTCGGTTGGCAATCCGCTCAGCATGTCTTCTGTAAAAATAATGCCCACTTCTTTCGGCTTGCCGGAGCCGTTCAAGGTTACATATGTTTTTGCCTGTCCATCCCCCAGTTTGATCGGTGTGCCCCACTGGGTATGTTTGGTTGACGAAAATCCCGTTAATAACAGTAAACCGCCAATAACGAGTAGACCAACAATAAGCCAAGTTAATTTTTTCATGATGTATCTCCTATATAATCGATATAAACTATTATGCGTATGTCATTTCGTAGCGCAGCGGAGAAATCCCTGTGACAATACGCTTGAAAAGATGTCCGGTTGGGAAGATTTGTAGCCACAACGCTCATTTTCCCAGCAATTGCTTCATGGGTTGCAACGTCTGAGGGATTTCTTCGCCTTCGGCTACGAAATGACACTTGCGCCTTTCGTTATCAAACTCAGGTTATTTGCTCTTTACTTCTTGCTCCCGATTACTTGCGAGCCGGTTGGATATTAAAGCCATAGGCCAGCACGTTATCGGGATCATATTTGGCTTTCAACTGCGTTAACCGTTCGTATGCTTCCGGCGCATACCCATTGCGAATTTGCTCTTGCGATACCTTGCCTTCCAGGAAGTTCATATATACGCGACCGCTTAAATAAGGCTGAAGCGCCTGTTTCGTTTCATTCATATAGGTCAACAGTGCCTGATGTCCCTCCGGCGAAAAGACCGCGCCGACCATTTGCAGGCTCAAGGTTTCACTGCGGTTGCTGTAGGCCGAGGCTTGTGGTTTCGTCATAGCCCCACCGGCGTGGCGCACTTCGATAAAGGCCAGCGGGCTGCCGTTGGCAGGGTTAATCCGCTCGATTAAAATGTCGATGGCTTCATTGCTTAACTCGCGCAGCCAGGCCCCGTTGCTCTGGGCACCTATCGGATCGACCGGATCGTTGCTAATGGCAGCGGATTGCGTAAAGGGCAGCACTTTGAAATCATCGATTACCGGCGCTTGCCAGCTTCGCCAATAGTCCAGCAGGGCTTCACCTTGTTCAACCGGGCCGGTGTAACAGCCGCGAACCATCACAAACGATTGACCGCGCAAAAACTCCGGCACGTCAGGAATGGGCGGGAAGTTCATAATCGCAATCGATGAGGTCAATTCATCGGGCAGCAACGGCAGCCATTCCCGGTAGTGGGTGATGACCGCTTTTGCCTGGTCGATGGGATAGAACAGGTTGCCGCCGTAAACAGTCGTGACCGGGTACAGCTTGATTTCCATACCGGTGATAATTCCCAAACTGCCGCCACCGCCGCGTAATCCCCAGAAGAGGTCGCTGTTTTCGGTGGCGCTCACCCGCCGCAGTTGCCCATCGGTCGTAACCACTTCGAAAGTGTTAACGCTATCCGCCGACAGCCCATACTTGCGAGCTAACCAGCCCATCCCGCCACCGAGCGTATACCCGACAGCCCCAACATCGGGCGAGGAGCCGAGCAGCGGTGCTAAACCAACGGCCTGGGCTTTTGCCAGCACCTTTTCCCATTTAACCCCGGCTTCAACCCAGGCGGTCTGGGCTTGTGCATCAACCTCGACACCTTGCAGATCGGAGGTTAGAATGAGCAGACAGTCATCGGCCGGTCGGACGTTGCCGTGGCCGGTGGCCTGTACCGCAATGCTGAACCCTTCGTGGCGGGCAAAGCGTACGGCTTCAACCACATCGGCGGCGGTTTTAGGCACAACGATAAGGGCCGGTTGTTGATCGACGCTCAGGTTCCAGGCCTGGCGTGCTCTATCGTACCGATGATCCTCCGGGATAATGACCGCGCCCTGCAAGCGCGATTGTAAAAAGAATACGGCATCATCGATAAGTGAAGGTTTGGTTAAAGGTTGTAACATTGAGTATCTCCTTTGTTCGGACAGTGTCCGCAAGTTGTTGTGAGTTGTTCAGAACAGTTTTTATTCTTGACGTCAGTATAACCGGGGCCAATGCCAGAACTGTACCATTTGACGACCGACGTTCGTTCCAACACCGTACCAGTTGCGTCCCATTGAGGCTTTAACTAGGTTGTGTTGACATTTCGGGCTTTCATGTCATTTCGACAAGCTTGCGAGGAGAAATCCCTCCCAACCTTGATGAGCAAATGGAAGTTGGTAGGGATTTCTCGCTCATTCTTCGCTCGAAATGACACCATCCATTATAATTCTGGCAAATGTCAACAGAACCTAAGCTGAGTTCGATAAATAGACAGAACCTTCGGCAGGATTGAAAAGATTTTTATGCGTTTTCATCTGTTAAATCCTGTTAATCCTGTCTATTTTCCTCAATTCCGAACTTAGGTTAGCTACACCGGTACCACAAACGCAACCTGATACTTGTGGCAAACCGCCATAAAGCGTTCCATATCGGGCGGGCCGTCTAACACCGGCGGGTTGTTGATGTCGGCCACCGGCACACCGAGTTCGGCAAAGAACTGTTCCATATCCGTTGGTGAAAAGACCAGCAAGGCGCGTGCCGGTTTATCGCTTACGTTTTTGTAATTATGGGGTACACCACCCGGCACGTGTACCACCGAACCCGGTTTAGCAGTGATGGTTAGCGGCCCGTCCGCGTTTAGAGTATAAATTTCATATTCCCCCTCCAGGATGTAAAAAGTTTCCTGGGCCGGATGCGTGTGCAGCGCCGGCGGCCCGCTGAGCGGCGGCGTGATTACTTCAAAGATGGAATACTGGCCGCCGGTTTGATGCCCCGTCATTTTGAAGGTGACCAAATCGGCCCCGACCAAAACCGTTCGACCTGCATCGGCCGTAAGGTGGGTGATATGCTGTTGGGTTGTCATTTTTTTGCTCCTCTATACAATAGGTGAAATTGTTTACTGCGGCCCGGCTTCCTTTATATTGTTCGTAACTCCAGGCGATGTTGCTCTTGGTAGGCTAAGGCTAAGGCTGAGGATAAGCAGAAAAATTCAGGTTAGTTGTCACGGTCTCAAGAACCCGGCGTGTTTTCCAAGCTTTTTCTTTGCCTTCGCCTTAGCCTTAGCCTGACTTACACCAAGCAAACTTTCGACTAAAAAGTTACGCTTCTTAAAGACGAAAGCCGTAACCGCTGTTGATTTATGACCCTATTAAATCACGATACAGCCCGGCGCGGGTATCGCTCGGCGATACCCCGGTTCGTACAGGCAGCGATACAGAAAGCGATACACGGTGGAGACCCCAACTTCATTTGGACTTTGGCTGAAACAGCGTCGTAAAATTTTAGATTTAACCCAGGCCGATCTGGCCCGCTGCGTGGGTTGCTCGGCGGTGACCGTCCGCAAAATCGAGGCCGATGAGCGGCGACCCTCGCGCCAGATGGCCGAACTGCTCGCCAACTGTCTTGAGATCACGCCCGATGAACTGCCCACGTTTCTCAAAGTAGCCCGCACCGATCTGCGGGTTGAGCGACTAGAGACCATCGCCGAGCCTCCGTTATCATCCCTGCCGGTTGAGCCATCGCCATCATCTGCTCCTACCATTCCCCTGCCCACCACGCCGCTGCTAGGGCGCGAGCACGAGCTGCGCGAAATCAACCAATCGCTGCACGCCCCGGCCTGCCGCTTGCTGACCCTGCTCGGCCCCGGCGGCGTCGGTAAAACGCGCCTGGCCTTGGAGATAGCCCTGCAAAACCATGCGCAATTTGCCGATGGTGCTCACTTTGTGTCTCTCGCTTCGGTCGATGCGGTCGACTTCATCGTGCCGACCCTGGCCGAGTCGTTGGGCTTGACCTTTTTTGGCGCGGTTGATCCCCAAACCCAACTTCTCAACTATCTGCGCGAGCGCGAACTGCTCTTTGTGATTGATAACGTGGAACATCTGTTGACCGGCATCGAACTCCTCACGGTGATGCTTCAGCATGCGCCGCGCCTCAAACTGCTGGTCACTTCGCGAGAACGGCTCAACCTTCAGGGTGAGTGGACGTTCGATGTCCAGGGCTTGCTGGTGCCGCCCTTTGCCCAGGTCGATGTCCCGGAGTCGTATGGATCGGTGGCTTTGTTTATGCACAGCGCCCGCCGTGCCCTGGCCGATTTTGGATCGACGACCACCGATTGGCCTTCGATTATTCGCATTTGCCAACTGTTGGTGGGGATGCCGTTGGGGATCGAACTGGCAGCAACGTGGGTTCGTTTGCTGTCGTGTGAGGAGATTGTGCGCGAGATCGAGCGCAGTTTCGATTTTCTCAGCGCCACGGCCCGCGATATTCCGGCCCGCCACCGCTCGCTGCGGGCGGTGTTTGATCATTCCTGGCAGTTGCTCTCGCCTGAGGAGCAATCGCTGCTGCGGCAGTTGTCTGTCTTTCGCGGTGGCTTTCAGCGCCCGGCAGCCGAGCAGGTGGCCGGGGCGACGTTGCCGCTGCTATCGGCGCTGGTCGATAAGTCGCTGGTGCGTCGCATTGGGCCAGGGCAGTTCGATCTGCACGAACTGGTTCGCCAGTACGCCGCCGATATGCTGGCCGCCGCACCTGATCAACAGACGGCTACCCAAGATCGCCACGCCGACTTTTATCTCAACCTGATTAAAATCCGTGAACCGGCCCTTAAAAGCGACCGGCAAAAAGAGATCATCGCCGAACTGAGCGCCAACATCGATAATATTCGTACGGCTTGGAACTGGGCCGTGACGCGC
>JAGRBZ010000306.1 GCA_020433805.1 Anaerolineae bacterium | reverse complement strand
TAAACTTTGACGCTCCAAGTTATTGTTGGAGTCAAAGTAAACTTTGACGCTCCTGGTTATTGTCCGGTACTCTCAAATAAGATGACAATGACAATGAAACCCTTTAACCCTCACCCCGTCGCTGACGCGACTCCCCTCTCCCAATTTGGGAGAGGGGTTGGGGGAGAGGGCGATTTGGACACCATCCACTTAAAAATCAGGAGTCAGGAATCAGGAGTCAGGAATTAGCCTTTCCCCGACTCCTAATTCCTAAAAAAGGAGACCCTATGTCCCGAACCCCGTCCCGCCGGCGCGAAAGACGCGAACGCCGTTCCGCGCCGGCCTCACCGCTGGCCTCTATTCCTTGGCTAACTGTCAAGAACAGTATGCCGCCCTTAGCCCGTCTGGATGAAGAGGGGCTGCAAAAAATCCATGAAGCGTCGATGACGATTTTAGAGGAGATCGGTATGGCCTTCATGGATGATGAAGCGCTGGATATGTGGGCTAAAGCCGGTGCCAAAGTCGACCGCAGCCGCCAGGTTGTCTGGGCCGACCGCCAAATGGTGCTGGATTTGGTCGCCCAGGCACCCGCCCATTTCACCTGGCGTGCCCGCAACCCGGAGCGAAACATTTTCATCGGCCAGAACCACATCAATTTTGCGCCTAATGGGGGCGTAGTCTTTGTCCATGATCTGGATTATGGCCGTCGTCCCGGCTTGATGAAAGATTACGTCAATTTCTTGAAACTGGTACAGATGTGTAATGCCATTCACGTAACCGGCGATCAACTGATTGTGCCGCACGATGTCGACGTATCGTTCCGCCACTTAAAGCGCTCGCAGGCATCATTGAAACTGTGCGATAAAGCTTATATGGAAGCGCCGCACGGTCGCATTATTTCAGCCGACGCCGTCGAAATGGCCAAGATCGTTTTTGGCGACGACATCACCGAGTCGAATGAGCCGGTGCTGGGCGGTATCATCAACGCCAGTAGCCCGCTGCGCTACGACGACCGCATGATCGGCGGAATTTTGACCTATGCCCGGGCCAACCAGGTGCTGATCATCACCCCCTTTATTTTGGCCGGCGCAATGAGTCCTATTACCATGGCTGCCGCCGTCGCTCAACAAAACGCCGAGGCGCTGGCCGGCATCGCCCTGGCCCAACTGGCTCGACCCGGCGCGCCGGTGCTTTACGGCGGTTTTGCCACCAATCTCGATATGAAAACCGGCGGCCCCGCTTTTGGCACACCGGAGGGTGCTTGGGCCACCATCGCCGGAGCGCAGATGGCCCGCTATTATAATCTCCCCTTCCGTGGCAGCGGCACCCTCAATACCTCGAATCTACCCGATGCCCAGGCTGCTTACGAAACAATGTGGGCTGTTTGGCCGGCGGTGCTGTCGAACGCCAACTTTATTATGCACTCTGTTGGTTGGTTGGAAGGCGGTTTGACCGTCGGCTACGAAAAAATGATCATCGATATGGAAAACCTGGGTATGTTCCAGCATTTCTTCCAAGAGGTCGAAATTAGCGACGACACCCTGGCGCTCGATATGATCAAAGAGGTCGGGCCGGGCGGGCATCACCTCGGGACCCCGCACACCCAGGCCCGCTTCAAAACCGAGTACTACACACCTTTCTTAGCCGACCGTCAAAACCATGAGTCGTGGCAGCTTAGCGGTGTGGGCGATGCCGCCCAGCGGGCCAACAAAATCTGGAAAGAGGTGCTCAAGGTCTATGAGCAGCCGCCGCTGGATGAGGCCATCCGCGACGCGCTGGATGATTTTGTTGCCCGACGTGAGAAAGAGTTGGATGGGGTGGAGTTGTATTCGTAGCAAACTTCTCTGAAAACAAGCCCTCACCCCCAACCCCTCTCCCTCTTGCAGTTTTAGAAATTAATCGAGGAATCACAAAGCTAGCTTTGTGGCTCCGGCACTTACCCGATTAGTTTATTGATTTACAACAGGGAGAGGGGAGTCGCGTTAGTGACGGGGTGAGGGTGAAACGTGGTCTGCCATAAACACCTTATGCTTAAATCAGAACTGATCCGACCCCGGATAAAAATCCAAGACGATCGTATCTCGATGCGTCCGATCGAGGCCAACTACCGTTATCTTGGCATCGCCACCGATCTGATCAATCTCTTCAAAGCGCACACCCACCAGAGTCGAGGCCAACTGCATAACGCCCTGCGTGATTACGAAGGCGACAGCCTCGATTATCCGGTTATTCGGGGGTTGGCGTCGGTGCTGGAGGCCCGCTGTGATTTTGGCAGTGCGCCACCCATTGATCCCGCCGAACTGCGTGAGCAGCTTTTTCGACGTGGGCCGGTGACATCGCGCCAGGATTTGTTTAACTTGGTCACGCGCGAGCAAGCCTTTGCGGAAATGACGACGGCAACCGGCCTTACGCCTGACGACCTCGAAGCAGCGCTCTTCGCCGATCTGGCCGAGGAGCAGATTCTGCTCGACCCCGGCCCGCCTGTTGCGCCCGGCGATCTTATCGCCCGCTACAATCTCGAACTGGCGCGAGGGCTTCTTTATTGGGCCAGAGAAATGCGTATTCGCGTAGCCGATAGCTATAAGGATCTATTCAAATACATCAAACTCTTCAAATTGATGTACACCATCCGGCCAATATTGTCGGCTCTCGATAGCACTGAAGAGGTTGCCGCAGGCTCGGAGCAGGGGCTTAGGCCACCCGGCTATCACGTCACGCTGCATGGGCCAATTTCACCGTTCGTTCAATCGACCATTCGCTATGGCTTGCAGTTTGCTAAATTCCTACCGGCGTTGCTCTTGTGTCGGCGCTGGCATATGGAGGCGGATGTCCAACCACCCCATTATGCCGGTTCCGAGCCGCTGCGTTATACCCTGACCGATAATACACCGCTCCGCAGCCACTTCAAAGCCTCCGGCATGTTCGACAGCCAACTGGAGGCCGACTTCGCCGCCGAGTTTGAAGAAAAGTACGGTGGGGCCAAACGCAAGTGGGAACTGGTGCGCGAAGATGAGTTAATTGTCGTCGGCGACACGGTCATGATCCCCGATTTCTCACTGACCCATCGTAAAGATGGCCGACGGGCGCTGCTGGAGATTGTGGGCTTTTGGCACCCGCACTATCTGCGCCGTAAGCTCGAAAAGATCCGGCTGGCCGGGCGCTCCGATTTAATTCTGCTCATCTACAGCAGTGCCAACGTCGCCGAAGGTACTTTCGAAGCTGCCTCTGCCGGCGAGGTCTTGAACTTCACCCGCAAGCCGGTCCTCAAAGACGTCTTAGCCGCCGTCGAACGCTGTGCTATCCCCGTAGAGCGTGGAACGTAGGATCAGTAGAACAAAATGTGAGGAGTGAGGCATCCTCACATGCCGAACGGAGTCGCATCTAAGGATGCTGGCTCCCCAAAAATTGGATCTACTGAGGATGTAAAAATATCATGTCCAACGTTCTCCGTATATCGGCTTTTTTCATTCTTCTCCAATCCGATTTGGGCTTACGGACCCATCCGTACAAAGCTATTACTTCTTATCCGCAGCTTCACCATTCGTCGATTGACCGGACACCGCATCAACCAGGCCGTATTCCTTGGCGGTTTCAGCATCCATCCAGCGATCCCGTTCGAAATCAGCGGCAATGGTTTCAATGCTTTGGCCGGTATGTTTGGCTAAAATGGCCTGTCCTAAATCGTCCATACGTTTCAATTCTTTGTATTGGATTTCAACGTCGGTGGTATAGCCTTGGGTGCCGCCCCCGGCCGGATGCATATGGACGGTAGCGTGTGAGAGGGCTATGCGTCTGCCCGCTGTCCCCGCCGCCAACAGAATGGTCGCCATACTGGCGGTTAGTCCAACGGCCCACGTTGCAACCGGGTTTGAGATCGCTTGCATCGTGTCGTAAATGGCTAAACCGGCATAGACGTTGCCCCCCGGTGAGTTAATATAAAGGGAAATCTCTTGCTCCGGGTCTTGCTGGTTGAGGTACAGTAATTGGGCCACAACCAAGTTCGCCAGACGGTCATCGATGGCCGCCCCCAGAAATATGATGCGGTTGTTGAGCAGCATTGAATAAATGTCGTAGGCCCGTTCGGTTCGGCCTGTGTTTTCAATTACGGTTGGAATTAATAAGCTTGTCATGTAAGCCATCTCCATGTTTGTTGGTAATATTTGCGTAACAAAATTGCAAGGTTGCAGGGTCTCAGGATCGCAAGGTTGCATGTTATATACTGAAAACAGATCGAAACCAGAACTTTTCAAGTAAGCCCCTGGTAGGGGCGACGGCAACGTCAACGAATCATCCGGTCACGGCAGGTCGCCCAATGACGTTGCCTCGCCCCCGTCGCCCCACACTATCCGTCGCATCAACACCGATGATGCCCCAGACCACGGGCGAGGCAATCGGATTGGATCCATCCTTTCCACCACTATGATTAAGGCCGATTGCCGTCGCCCCTACGCCACTTACTGAAATCTTGACCAAAAGTTTCGATTTTAAATTGACTTCAGTATAGAGGATTATTTTTTGCGATCTGGCTGTGTGTATCGTTGCGGTTTATGGTCTGTTGGTAGCAAAAGTTGCGGATGTGTTGGTTAGCAAATTTTTAAACTATGGCTTGCCGGCAAAAGTACAATGAGGGACGGAAGCGGCCTTGTTTGTAATAAGATAAAGCCAATTTCTAACACAACATCCGCAAAATCTGCCCTCTGAGGCGAGGCCATAGATAACGTGGGGGTATAGAGTTCAACCATCGTTTCGCGCAAACGCTGCCGGGCGTATTGCAAGCGCTTCTTCACGGTGGTTAGGGGCAAGGTCAGTACATCGGCCACCTCACGCTGCGAGTAGCCCTGGATATAAAACAGTTCGACCACACTCCGTTCGTGCTCAGGCAACGCCTCGACGGCGGTCAAAATCTGCTCGCGTAAGTCACTGACCTCGGCTTTATGGGCCGGGTCGGCCTCGGAGGTGGGAATATCGTGGGCATTATCAATGGAGTCCGTTGGCAAACCTTTGCCACGGACCAGGCGTAAGGCGGCATTACGCACAATTTGTTTGATCCAACCGGGAAAGGCGTCCGGCTCACGCAATTGGGGTAATTTTTGATAAGCGGTGATAAAAGCTTCCTGAACCGCCTCTTCAGCCAATTGTTTATCATCCAAAATACCGGAAGCTGTCCCGTAAACCATCGCCTGATAGTGCCGCACCAATTGTCCAAAAGCGGCGTGACGTTGATCTAAGGGTGTCTCATCAGCTCTTGCTGTGTTAATTAAACTTTTTAAATTCATATCACGTTGCTCCATTAATAGAGTTTATAGAATTTTATCGCTAAGGAGTTTTATATGGTATCTAACTGAAACCCCTTCTTGAGTAAAATGCGGCTGTCATTTGCTCTGAAAGCTCCATAAACTCTATGAACTCATTAAACTCCTTTACTATAAAGAGCCAGTTCAGGTCAAAAAGGTGACAAAATTGGCGGTATAATGATCTATTTTGCTTGATCGTTTCTAAAGATACAAACCAAGTTTATTTTGTTTAAAAATGGGGCTTGACACTTTCTGTAAATTCGCCCTAAAATAGGGCATTCCTCACATCCATTCACCTGTTTTGTTGCGACTATACTCACAGCCTAATTATTTGTGCAATGTCATCGATCAAAAATTACTATTAACCAATTCCACTATGTCACTCAAAAACTTGCATTGGCTCGAACTCTCGAATCCGCCGAAACCAAAAACCGAAAACGTTGTTGATACGGGTAATCGACCCTGCCCCACCTGCGGCTGGCCGGTCACCAGGTATGCCGAGCGTTGTAGCCACTGTGGACACGCTGTCGACGAAGCGGCGGCGGTTGATATGTTAGCTGAGCTAAACGTAGAACTGCCTCCTTATGAGATTGAAATAGAGTCTGTTCCTGATCATTGGTTTAATGCCCCGCCTGATAATCATGCGGCGCTATATCGGCTGCGCTTGCTGGCTGAACAACTGCACGTGACCACCGGTTTCGACCGGCTGATCTGCCTGGACGACATTCGTGTAGACCACTATCAGTATCAACTTGAAGCCGCTTTACGCGCTTTGCGTGATATGCGGGGGCGGGCTTTGCTGGCTGATGAGGTAGGTTTGGGAAAAACCATCGAGGCCGGGATTGTGATGAAAGAGCTGATTGAGCGCGGGTTAGTGAACAGCGTTTTGATTTTAACCCCCGCCTCGCTCACCTGGCAATGGCACGAAGAGATGGAAAGTAAATTCTATGAAACCTTTACCGTGTTGGAAAAAAGGAAACAGTTTTCAGGTGAACCCAACAATGCTCCCGGTCGCTGGATTATTTCACTCGATCGGGCCAAATCTACTCGCTGGGCCGAGCGGCTCCTGGCGCGTGAGTATGATCTGCTGATTGTAGATGAAGCCCACAAACTGAAAAATCACCGTACAAAAGCGCACAAGTTTGTCAGCCAAATCCGAAAACGCTATGTACTCATGCTCACCGCCACGCCCTTGCACAATAATTTGATGGAATTATACAACCTCATCTCCATTTTGCGCCCCGGTCATTTAGGGACGCGCTCGACATTTCGAGATAATTTTGTAATGCATGGTGGTGGCCCTAAACGTCGGGTGTTGACTTGGCACGTAAAAAGTGTCGGTGGCGTGTCGACCTACATTAATAGTGCGGCTCATGTTCGGAATGATAACTATGCTATTTATCGCTCTTCAATAACCAAAATTAAAGGTGCGGACTTTTCATTTGATACTTTACCCTCTTTACCTTCACCTGCTGATGCAAAACCCTATGCGGTAACACACCAAGTCATAACGGCGTATCAAAAGCTGAGAGGCGAATTTAATGAATTACGACAGCAGGGATATCAAGTAACGCAGGCTTGGTTTGTTACCTATAAAGGAACTTTTTGGTCTTCAGATGATAAACACTTTAGAGATAAAATTTGTGGATTAAGAATTGAGTTAAGGCGTGGTAAAAAAGAACAAATATCGGGTGAAACCGCTTTAGAAAAAAAGCCGACTTTAGGAACAAATTCTTCGGGGACCCGGCGGACTGTGCCTCGCAACCCGGCCGCATTGCGCCACCTGCTGCGGGAATTGATGATCCGCAACCGGCGTAGTAGTGTGGGGGTGCGTTTCCCACCGCGACAGGCCGCTATCTACAACTTAACCCTCACCCCACCCGAACGGGAGTTGTATAACCGCGTAACGGCCTACATCCGTCAACAGTTGCACCAACAGACCGAAACCGGCAAAACACTTGGCGCGATGCGGATGACCTTGATTACCCTACAAAAACAGCTTTGTTCCAGCCCCCAGGCCGTAGCGAAAAACCTTGAAAAGCTGGTCGAAAGCGATCCTGATCCCCGGTTGGCTGAGTGTCTGGCCTTGGCCCGAACGATTGATCAAGGTTGCAAAGTGCATGCTGTGTTTGATATTTTGAAACATTACCCCGCAAAAACACTCATCTTCACCGATTATCTCCCTACACTCCATACCTTGCATGCTTCTCTCTCTCAAGCGGGCATAGAGACGGTGGTGTTTCACGGTGGGCTGACCGCGCTGGAACGGGTGGAGGTCGTACGCCAGTTTCGCGATCAGGCGCAAGTGATGATCAGTACCAAATCCGGCAGCGAGGGCCATAACCTACAGTTTTGCCACCACATGATTAACTATGACTTACCCTGGAATCCGATGCGTATTGAGCAGCGGGTCGGTCGTTTGCACCGCTTAGGCCAGGCAGAGACCGTCTTGATATTTAACCTGTCCGCTGTGGATACTATCGAAGCCTACATTCTTGATCTGTTGGCCCACAAAATCCGTATGTTCGAACTGGTTATTGGCGAGCTTGATATGATTCTGGGTGAGTTAAGCGATCAGCAGAGCTTCGAGCAACATATCGAAAGCGCCTGGGTTAGCAGCCAATCTGAAGCGGAACTGCAACACATGATGGCCGAGTTGGAAGCCGTGCTCGACAGCGCTCAAAACACCTACAATGAGATTCGCGCTGCCTCGGACGGACTTTCCGATTTGTTGGAAGCAATGGATGAGGTGTATGGCCCCTAGTCATTCCCTGACCAAAGCTGAACAGATCAGAACATTTGCCGAAACTTTTTTTACGCACTTTGGGGCACAGTTACAATCGAAAGATGATGAGTTGATTGTGAGCTTAACGCCGGAGTTGGCCGAAGCGTTTGGTAAACCCAAACTCTATCTCGTGTTTCCTACGGGCAGGGATGGTGAACCGCGTGATCTATCGCCCCATGAAGATTTGTTGGTATACGGCAGCCGTACATTCGATCAGATGTTAGCGATGTTAGCCCATCAGGGTGAGGCAGCGCAGTTGTATTTTTCGCCTGTTGTTGAACCGCCCATGAATGAGTCGCCCTTGCCGCTGCATAACTGTCAGGTCATCGAAAATACAATACACGCAACCAACGATCTCTTCACTATCTTCAATTTTCGGGTCGTGTATGTGTCGGATGAAAAACAAGAGCAGTTTTTCTCCATCTGCCTGGACGATGCCGGGGAGCTTCGTGCTGACATCGCCGAGTTTGTGGCGCGTAATGATAGCCAGCCTCACTTGCTCGTCTCAAGACCATCGCATGACTCTCAGAGCCTGCACACCAAATTCATGCAAGCCAATGCGGAAGCCCAAAAATACCTTGATAGTGAAGCCGCTGTGTTGCAAGCGGCGATCAAGCAGCGGCTGCAAACCGTTTTGCTGCGGCTCAATACCTATTACCAGCATCTCCTCAATGAAATTGACTCCGATGACCCCGTCCAGGCCCAAGCCGTGCGTGACGATTTGCAGAACGACCTCTCGCGTAAAATTGCCGATGAATTAGAACGCCATCGGCTGCGCGTAACCTTATCACCCCTTAGTTATGCCGTGGTGGTGCTGCCCTTTGCCCATCACACCCTAAATTTGAGGACACGTCATCGCCAACAGTTTGTTAATCTGCCTCAAAATTTACACAATGGACAGGTGGACTTGCTGCCTTGCCATCATTGCGATCAACCCGTTGATACCTTAGCCCTATGCGACCAGGGGCATATCGTACACGGTCACTGCCTCGCTACCTGTCATCATTGCCAAAACGATGTTTGTCATCATTGTCGTATTCACCCATGTAACATCTGTAATGATACAGTCTGCTTCGCGTGCGCAGCCAATTGCGCCTATGATGATCACTGGCTTTGTGCGCACCATATCCAAGCATGCGCTATCTGCGACAAGGCCTTTTGTAGTGACCACGTGGCAACGTGTGAAGTATGTACGCAAATCTATTGTTACCGCTGTGTTGATAGCGAAAGCGTGTGTACGACGTGTCGAACTGCCCTATCTAATGATGTTGCCCTAGACATTTATCCCCCCTCTACCCCCAGCATAAAAACACGCCGCATTCACTGGCGGCATCATAGTAACCGGCTTTATACCATCTATATTGGGCAATACGATAGCGTTTTGGCCATACTCGGTCGAACGGTGGTTGTCGTGGATCGAGCCGGGCAAATTGTATATGGGAAGAAAACAAGAGCGTTGAAGTGGTTGCTTTGAACTCTATTAGCCTGCTAAGGAACGGGGGGCATTGGAGGGTGTAGCTCCCCCAATTTCTCCCTTTTCCTTATTGTAAAAACGAGGTCTTGCATCGTGGTTTGCTGAGTTCGAAAAGTGATGCGTCTCATGTCATTTCGCAGCCCTTCGGCTTCGCTCAGGATAAACTCCGCCTAGAAATCCCTGTGACAATAGGCCTGAAATGGTGTTCGGTTGGGAAAATTTGAAGTCACAACGTTCATTTTTTCCGACGAATGGTTCGTATCTTGAAATGTCTGAGGGATTTCATAGCCTCCGGCTACGAAGCAACGGTCTGGCGTACGATGGCGTACCGCCAGATACCATCGCTGTCCCGACACAACACATTGATGCCCCGCTCGGAAACGATGAGCGCAATGTCGCGGGCCTGCACTACAAGCTGCGAGTCGGCAATGTAGGTGTGCTCACCTGCCCACGTCACCAGGGCCAATCGGGCGATGGCCTCACCACCCCGCGCTGACCGCTCATCGTCCACAACAAGTACGGCCCCATCCTCAAACAACGCGGCCAGGGCTTGATGGTCGCCAAGCATCAGGGTATCCTCAAACAGCGTCTCAAGTTCTTCCGGTGTCCGTGCGCCTATGCTCATCGTCCCACCCTTCCTTGTCTGAAGGTATTCATAACCTCA
>JAGRBZ010000305.1 GCA_020433805.1 Anaerolineae bacterium | reverse complement strand
CCTCATACGGTAAAGTTATTTATGGACGATTCCTATAGGTGGAGACATTATGGTTAATGCACTAATTATTCTTTTATCATTCCAACTCATTGGAGAAATCATCATCAGAACGTTTTCGCTGCCCGTTCCGGGGCCGGTGGTGGGCATGCTGCTGTTATTTGTGGCTATGCTCTTGCGGGACTCGCTCGTCGCCAAGGTTGAGCAAACCGCACAGTACATCCTGCAAAACTTGACCCTGCTGTATGTTCCGGCGGCGGTTGGCGTTGTAGTCCATCTCCATCTACTTCAAACGGAAGGATTAGCCCTCATTGTTACCCTCGTGGTCAGCTCGCTCATTACCATCAGTGTAACCGCGCTGTCGATGAACGTGTTGCTTAAGGTCTTCAATTCATCCCGAAAGGCGGAGGGCAGGTAACCATGCAAGCGCTCACCAATACCTGGGTCTATCTGGCCCAAACACCCTTATTATGGCTAACCATTACCTTAATTGTTTATCAACTCAGCGTCTGGCTCTATCAGCGCCTGCATTCACCCGCAATTCTAAACCCGATCATCACCTCCATTGTGGTTTTGGTCTCCTTACTGCTTGTAACCGGCACACCCTACGATATCTATTTTGAGGGCGCTCAGTTTGTCCATTTTCTGCTTGGGCCGGCCACAGTGGCATTGGCCGTACCCTTGTATCGTTACCACAAGCAGTTGATACACATGTTTGTGCCGGTCACGGGAGCCTTAATTATCGGGTCAACAACCGGCATTTTGTCGGCGGTGGGGATTGGCTGGCTTTTCAACCTGTCGCCAACAACGCTCCTGTCGCTGGCCCCAAAATCGATTACGACCCCCATCGCTATGGGCGTGGCCGAGCGGATTGGGGGCCTACCGTCGTTAACAACCGTTTTCGTCATCCTAACCGGCATCATCGGGGCTTTACTGGGTCAGAAGTGGCTAACTCTATTGCGGGTTAAAAGCCACAGCGTTCGGGGTTTTGCAATGGGGTTAGCAGCCCACGGCTTGGGTACGGCTGTCGCCTTTCAGGAGGATGAAGAAGCGGGCGCATTTTCCGGTTTAGCTATGGGGCTGAATGGGGCCGTGACGGCTCTCCTCATTCCCGTAATTATTAAACTGATAGGCTTGTAACTTTATCAGATCGTGCTATCCATCCCAAGCCGCTAAAGTTGATGAATATCCCCCTTAGGAGTATTATCCCTCACAGATACACTCCGTTGGCAAGGAACAAAGAGCGTTCCTTGCCGCCCATTCCCTAACCCCTTATAAGTCCGTCTAATATTCATAACTAAACCGTCGTCAAACAACGAATCGGTGAGAGACGATGCGATTTCATCATTCAATCGTGGCGTCGACACCCTAAAACCCATATCAGTAGAGCATAGCACCCTTGGGTACTACGCCGTTCCTTAGGTGACTTAGAGACTGTTTTAAAGGTTTTCCAGGCTCCACAGTTAGACACAGATTATCACTGATATTACCAAAATAGTGATAAAAATCTGTGCTATCTGTGTAAATCTGTGGACAACGCTTTAAGGGATTCTGTGCCCTGCTGACGATAGCGTATCACAGAAGGAGGCTCTATGCAAATTCGCGTTGGCTATGAATTAATCTACGACTGTCCCCAACCCACGCCGATGATTTTGGCGTTACACATTCATTTTACGCGGGTATCCGACATCATCGTACCCGACCACCTTATCACCAGCCCGTCGAGACCCCTCACAGCCTATCGCGATGGCTTTGGTAACTGGTGCAGTCGCATAGTTGCGCCCCAGGGCCAACTGCGGCTAACGACCAACGCAGTGGTGAACGACTCGGGCGAGCCGGATATTGTTGTGCCCTCAGCCCAGCAGCATCCGGTTGAGGAGCTGCCCGCCGAGACCTTGGTTTTCCTCCTGGGGAGCCGCTATTGCGAAACCGATCGGCTGGTGCAGATTGCCTGGAACCTCTTTGGCGAGACACCTCCCGGCTGGGCGCGGGTTCAAGCCATCTGCGATTTCGTTCATAACCATATCACCTTTGGCTATGAGAACGCCCGCGCCACCCGCACCGCCTGGGAGGCTTATAATGAAGGGGTTGGTGTCTGCCGCGATTTTGCTCACCTGGCGGTCACCTTCTGCCGCTGTATGAACATCCCGGCCCGCTACTGCACCGGCTACTTAGGCGATATCGGCGTCCCGCCCGCTCCCGAGCCGATGGACTTCTCGGCCTGGTTTGAAGTTTTCCTGGACGGGCGTTGGTATATATTCGATGCGCGGCACAACACCCCGCGCATCGGCCGGGTCTTAATCGCCTGCGGTCGCGATGCCTCCGACGTGGCCATTAGCACCACCTTTGGCCCCGCCACCCTGGCCGGCTTCACCGTCTGGACGGATGAAGTAACGCCAACAGATGCATAACCAGGAGACGTGAATGACAGCAAACCCATACACCATCGCTTTAGAAAGTCCGGCAGCGGAAGAGTATTCCGATTTGAGAAGCAGAGTCGGTTGGGGCAGAATCGAGGCCCCTATGGCCCAAGCCAGCCTCGCGAATTCACTATTCCACGTGACGGTTCGCGATCAGGATAAGCTCGTTGGAATGGGTCGCGTGGTTGGCGACGGTGTGATGTACTTCTATATCCAGGATGTGGTCGTTGACCGCGCTTATCAACGGCAGGGCATCGGCCATATGCTGATGGCCGCCATCGAGCGCTATCTGGCTGGTGCCGTCAAACCCGGCTCAACCATCGGGCTTTTGGCGGCCAAAGGCAAAGAGGATTTTTATACGCGCTATGGCTATATTGAAAGACCAAATGAGACTTTGGGGAATGGAATGTGTAAGTTTATTTAATGAAGGGGTATTTTGCAGCAATTCTCACTTTAAAGATAGATTGGTTCAGTTTCCTTATCAACGTCGTAGTGAACCCCAAGTAGACAGCCTATTGAACGCGCTTTCTCGACCAAAAAACAAAAACTGAACCCATCTTAGGCCATACTGAGAATTGCCGGGTATTTTGAAACCAATTTGACAAGCGATCAAAGCTGTATTAATATCGCGCTCACTGTAGCGAAATCCCGCTCCTCACTGACGAGACACAGAGCTTGTTGGCGGGGAGCTTTTTGTTTCGAGAAAAGATCGGAGCGACAAAGTTCACTTTGACCTGACAAAGCAAGCTTTGTTGCTCCTGGTTTTGGTAGGAGATACGCATGATTAACGACCCCGTTCTCATCAATGATTGGCATCCGGTCGCCACGGTGGCCCAGCTTGAGGCGCAGAATGTGCTGGGCGTCCGGCTGCTGGGCGAAGATGTGGTGCTGTGGCGGGCCAATAACCAGACGCTGGCCTGGCAAGATCTGTGCGTCCATCGCGGCACCCGGCTGTCACTGGGCCAGGTTGACAATGAAACGCTGGCCTGCCCTTACCACGGCTGGACGTATGACCAAACCGGCCGCTGTATCCACATCCCGGCCCATCCCAATCAAACCCCACCGCAAAAAGCCCGTGTCAAACCCTACCAGGCCCGCGAGCAGTACGGCCTTATCTGGCTCTCGCTCGGTGAGCCAGCGCACGACATCCCCCCATTCCCCGAATGGGAGGATGATCAATATCGTAAAATCTTGTGCGGCCCTTATAAGGTAGAAGCCAGCGGACCGCGCATTATCGAAAACTTCCTCGATATTGCCCACTTTCCCTTTGTCCATGAAGGCATTTTGGGCGACAAAGGCCACCCGGAAATCGCCGATTACGAAGCCGAGATTGGGCCGGACGGCGTCGTCGCTACCGGCGTGCAGGTCTACCAACCCGACCCCTACGGCACCGGCCAAGGCGATACCGTCTCCTACACCTATCGCGCCCTCCGCCCGCTGACCGCCTACCTCATCAAAGAATCAGCGGGGCCACGCTTTTCAATCTTGCTAATGATCACCCCCCACGAGGTTGTTGAAAGCACGGCCTGGATGTGGATGACGATGAACTACGGCCACGACATCCCCGAAGAGGAGTTGGTGACCTGGCAAGACGGTATCTTTATTCAAGACCGGCCCATCGTCCAGTCGCAACGGCCCGAACTCCTACCGCTCGACCTGCAAGCCGAACTGCATCTACGCAGCGACCGCCTGGCCATTGCCTATCGCCAGTGGCTTAACCAATTGGGGTTGAGCTTTGGTACGGCGTAATGGGGTTTCTGGTATATAAGTTGGTTCAAATACTTTAGGCTAAGGCTGAGGCTAAGGCTAAGAAATCAAAGATTGTTTATCGCACACCAACGTCTCAAACGGCCTATCCTTTTCTCAGCCTCAGCCTTAGCCTCAGCCTTCGTTACAAGAGACCACCATCGACAGGCTGAAACGTTACACCAAACCAAAATTTCTTTATTGTTCAAGGAGAAGAAGCATATGAAAAAGATGTCCCTACTAATTGTAGTGTTGTTTTTTGGCCTGCTGGCTTTAACCGCCTGCGGTCAGGCCGCAGCCCCCGCCCCGGCTGAAGAGCCGGTTGAGGAAGCTCCGGCCACCGAAGAAGCTGTGGTTGAGGAGGAAGCTCCGGCCGAAGAAGCTGCACCTACCGAAGAAGCCGCTGAAGCACCGGCGGAAGATGCCCCAAGTATTGCCCTGGTACTGATCGGCCCGAAAGATGACCACTCTTGGGCCGAAGCCGCCTACAACGCCCTGGAAGCCGAGGGCGCGGACGGCGCGGAAACCGCCTTTTCCGAGTCGGTAGGTGATGCCGATGTGGCCCGCGTCATGCGCGAGTACGTCGACCAGGGTTTCGATATGATCGTCGCCCACAGCTTCAGCTACCAGGATGCCGTCTTTGAGGTGGCAGCCGAAAACCCTGAGGTCGGCTTTGCATGGGCCGGCGGCATCGACGGCACTTCTGAGAACGTCGCCGACTACGACCAGCCCTTCTACGAACCGGCCTATCTGGTCGGCATTCTGGCCGGTTACATCTCCGAGTCCGGCAGCCTGGGCGCTCTTTACGGCTTCGATATTCCGGCCTGCCACTCGATGGGTGAAGCTATGCTGGCCGGGGCGCAAACCGTCAACCCCGATGCCACGCTAACCGTAACCGCGGTCGGTGACTGGGGCGATGTCTCAGCCGCCAAAGAAGCGGGGCTGGCCCAGGTCGATACCGCCGGTGTCGATTACTGGATCGGCTGCGGTGAAGGGCCAACCCTCGGCTCGATTGAAGCGGCCAAAGAAGCAGGTGGCTACGCGACCGGCTATGTCGGCGATATGGCGGAACTCGCGCCCGACGTCGTGCTGTCCAGCATCGTCTGGGACATGGGTCCCATCTTCTCAACGATGGTTGATGAAATCGCCGGCGGCAGCTTCACCGGTACTTTCTATCGCTTCGGCATCGCCGATGGCGCACTTGATATCGCCATCAATCCCGCCCTCACCAACCAGGTACCGGCAGAAGCGCTGACCGCCATCGAAGCGGCTAAAGCAGCGATTCAAGACGGTTCCCTGGAAGTACCGTTTGTACCGGAGTAGAATGTAATTGGTAATTGGTAACTGGTTATTGGAGACGTGGCTTTGATAGCCAGTTACCACAAGGAAGCTATCAGCCTTCAGCTCCATAAGGAGCGAAGCATCCTCAGATGCGAAGCGGTTTTTATTCCTACCGTTCGCATCTGAGGATGCTCACTCCGCCTCAATTGTTCCAATAAGAAAAAAGCTGAAGGCTGATAGCTAACCGCTAACAAGGTCCCACCTATGTCTACCCATTCATTAACGCAACCCATCGTTCATATGCAGGGCGTCGTCAAACGTTTTCCCGGCGGTGTTTTGGCCTGCGATCAGGTTGATCTGGAGCTGTATCCGGGGGAAATTCTGGCGCTGTTGGGCGAAAACGGGGCGGGTAAAACCACGCTGATGAACCTTCTGTATGGTCTCTACCAGCGCGATGCCGGTCACATTTACCTGCGCGGACAGCCGGTCAACTTTCGCTCGGCCAATGACGCTATTGCGCACGGGCTGGGTATGGTGCATCAGCACTTTATGCTGGTGCCAACCTTTACTGTGGCCGAAAATATGGTATTGGGCCAACCCTCGCCCCGCGGCCCTTTGCTCGAAAATCGACGTACGGTAGCCCAACGCATTCGCCAACTGTCCGAACAGTACGGACTGAAGGTGGACCCGGAAGCCGAAGTATGGCAGCTATCGGTCGGCCAGCAGCAGCGGGTCGAGATTCTCAAAGCCCTCTATCGCGGTGCGGAAATCCTCATTCTCGATGAGCCAACGGCTGTCTTAACCCCGCAAGAGGTCGATGAACTGCTGATTATTCTGCGCGGTCTGGCCGACGATGGCCGCTCGATCATCTTCATCAGCCACAAACTGCAAGAGGTGACGTCGCTGTGTGACCGGGTGGCGGTACTGCGCGATGGGCGGCTGGTCGGTACGGTTCAGACGGCAGAGACCGACCGGCACCAACTAAGCCGCATGATGGTTGGCCGCGAAGTGCTGCTGCGGATGACCAAACAACCGAGCGCACCGGGCAAGGTCCAACTTGCCGTCCGCGACCTCCACGTGCAGGACAATCGCGGTCTGCCGGTCTTGCGCGGCGTCAGTTTCGAGGTGCGCGCCGGAGAGATTGTTGGCCTGGCCGGGGTTGAAGGCAACGGCCAGCGTGAGTTGGAAGACGCCCTCGGCGGCCTGCGCAACGTCGAGCAAGGCCAGATCATATTAGCCGGGCAGGATGTCACCAACCGGTCACCGCGCGACATCTTTACGGCCGGCTTAGGCCACGTACCCTCGGATCGCTACGAAACGGCGCTCCTGGCCGACTTTAGCGTGGCCGACAATTTGGTATTGGAAACCATCGACCAACCGCCGTATACCCGCAGCGGTCTGCTCAACCGGACGGCCATCGCCGACAATGCCAAACAGTTGGTCAAAGCGTTCGATATTCGTCCGGCAGCGATTGACGCCGAGGTCGGCAACCTGTCCGGCGGCAATGCCCAAAAGGTGGTGCTGGCCCGCGCCCTGTCGCATCAACCCAAGCTGCTGCTGGTGGCTCAACCCACACGGGGCGTCGATATTGGCGCGATTGAGTATGTTCACCAGGAACTCATCCGGTATCGGGATGAAGGCATGGCGATTTTACTCATCTCGACCGAATTGGATGAGATTTTGAACCTTAGCGACCGTATCCTGGTTCTGTACGAAGGCGAGATCATGGGCGAAAGCACAGCCGATACCGCCGATGTCGAGACGCTCGGTCTGATGATGGCCGGAACACGCGTAGATTAGGATGGACGAAATCACATCAAGCCCCAATGAACTTATCACCACGACATCGCCGTCGCATCGCTTCCGACCACCCCGCCTGGTGCGCTTAATTGGTGCGCCAATCCTGGGTGGTATTGTGGGGCTGCTGCTGGGAGCGGTGCTGATTATGCTGGCCGGAGCCGATCCGCTGGCGGCGTACCAAACCATGCTGGCCGGTGCCTTTGGCGGGCCGCGCCAACTAACCGAAACCACGCTCAAGGTTGGGCCGCTGCTGTTAATGGGCTTGGGCTTGACAATAGCCTTTCGCTGCAAGGTCTGGAATATCGGTGGGGAGGGGCAGTATTTTATGGGTGCCCTGGCCGGAGCAGGTATCGGCCTGCTCTTGCAAGACAGCCTACCAGCGGTGGTGCTAATCCCGCTGATGTTGCTGGCCGGTGTGCTGGGCGGCGCACTGTGGGCCGGTATCGCCGCCTTCCTCAAGCTGCGCTTTGGCCTCAACGAAATCATCACCACCCTGATGCTCAATTACATCGCCGAGTTTACCCTGCTCTACCTGGCCCGCGAGCCACTGAAAGACCCGGACAGCTTTTTGCCCCAGTCGGCCCAACTGGTCGGCGCGGCCCGTATGCCGACGCTGTTCGACAGCCGTATTCATATCGGCGTGTTGCTGGCGCTGCTGCTGGTCCCGGCTGTCTATGTGCTGCTGTGGCAGACACCGCTCGGCTTTCGACTGCGGGCTATCGGCTCCAGCCAGAGCGTGTCGCGCTACGCCGGGATGAATGTGGCTTTGGGCTTAAGTCTGGCGCTGCTGTTGAGTGGGGCGTTCGCCGGGCTGGCCGGTGTTATTGAAGTGAGCGCGCTGCACACGCGCCTAAAAGACGGTATCTCCGGCAACTATGGCTTTACCGGCATTTTAGTGGCGCTATTAGGACGATTGCATCCGGTCGGCGTAGTGTTTGCGGCCATCTTCTTTGCGGCGCTGTCGATTGGAGCACAGACGATGCACAGCGTCTACGGCCTGCCGATTGCGCTGGCCCAGGTTATTCAAGGGCTGGTGGTCCTCTTTGTTCTGGCCGCCGATGCACTGGCCCGGCGGATATGGAGATAAACGCATCGAAGAGTTAAGCCGGCTGTTAACCGTCTCCTTTTTTGCCGCGCTGTTCGCCTCCGGCATCCGGCTGGCGATTCCTATCTTTCTGGCGGCGCTGGGCGAAATCGTCACCGAGCGGGGTGGGGTACTTAATCTTGGGTTGGAGGGAATCATGCTGGCCGGAGCGCTGGCCGGTTTTATGGCGACCTACTATGTTGAGCAATCGGCCAACGCAAGTTTGCTCCCTCTAGCTCCGTGGGTCGGTATTGCTGCCGGAATTGTGGCCGGTATGGCGATGGGGCTGATTATGGCCGTGCTGGCGGTATCGCTCCACACCGACCAGGTCATTGCCAGCATCACGCTGGTTATCCTGGGGCAAGGTATCACTACCTATATCTTTCGCCAGCAGTTCGGCAGCTTGACCGCCCGCATCACCGGCTTCGAGACGCTGCCTATTCCGCTGCTGTCCGACATTCCCTTCTTAGGCGAAGTATTGTTTTCGCACGATATCATGACCTACTTGAGCAGCCTAATTCTGATCGCCACGGCTTATTTTCTGGCTCAAACCACCTGGGGTCTCAACATTCGCGCTGTAGGCGAACACCCGGCAGCCGCCGACACCTCCGGTATCAATGTCACGGTGACGCGCTATGTGGCGGTGCTAATCGGAGCCGGTTTGGCCGGGTTGGGTGGGGCAGTTTTAACAGTGGCGCAGTTGGGTATCTTTAATGAAAACATCACCGCCGGACGGGGCTGGATCGCCGTAGCGTTGGTCATCTTTGCCCGCTGGCGGCCCGGTCTGGCCTTTGCCGGAGCGCTGCTGTTCGGTGTCGCTAACGCGCTGCAGTTTCGCATTCAGGCGCTCAATCTGGAGGTCATCCCCTACGAAGCGCTGCTGATGCTGCCCTATGTCTTGACCATCCTCGTGCTGCTGCGCAAGGTCAACAAGTCGGAAGCACCGGCGGCGTTGGGAACGCCTTATGTGAAGGAGTAAGGGAGCTTGTCAGCTATCAGCGGTCAGCTATCAGCCCTTCGAACCTCCAACTGAGGCAGCGGTAACGTCAAACCGTGCTCGTCAAAGGCCATCTTGATTTTCTCTTGCAAATCCCGCCGGGCCGCCCAGTAAACGTCGCTCTTGACCCAAGGCCGCACATTCAAATGGATGGCCTCCGGTGCCAGCTCCTCCACTGTCACGGTCGGCGAGGGGTCGGCCAGCACGCGCAGATCGTCGCGCATAACTGCCATCAACACCTCTCTGGCCTGGCGAATATCGTTGTCGTAACTGAGCCGGATGATCAAATCGACCCGCCGCCTTTCTCGAATGGTGAAATTAAAAATTGGTCCCTGGAAAATCAGGGTGTTGGGCAGCATCACTTGCACATTGTCTCGCGTTCTTATAACGGTGCTGAGCAGCCTTATTTCCTCAACGTAGCCGATAACCTGGCCCACCTCAATCCGATCATTTTCTCGAAAAGGCTGGTCGATCGCCAGCCGGATACCGGCCGCCACGTTTTGCAAACTGTCCTGAAGTGCCAGCGCCAGGGCAATGATAATCGCTCCCAGAAAAATCCAGAGCGTCTCGGTATCGAGGCCGGCCACATCAAGCGATAGAATCAGAACAACCAACAGCAGCAAGCTGCCCAGCGCGGTACTGATGAAATTGACAAAGATTCTCGCCATTCCGGCCTGGCGTAGAAGCACCCGCAAGATTTTCAACAGCAGCGCGCCGATGAGTAACCCGACCAGTAAGGCCACTAGAGCCAAGAACAGATTTTGAAACAACTCGACCATAGACAATGATTGCTTTCTTGTCGCTAATTATACGGGGGTCATTGTGAAACAGAAAATAGGTTCACGGGAGATAAGGACGAGACATTGAAAAGC
>JAGRBZ010000304.1 GCA_020433805.1 Anaerolineae bacterium | reverse complement strand
TACCAAAGTTACACCCATCGAATGGATTGGCCCCGACCACCCTATCTATGAAGAAGCTGGCTTAATCCATTTCGCTCATATTCCCATGCAAGCCACCTTATCAGACCCGGCTCCAACCGTGGTCATGGTACACGGCAAATATGGTGACGAAAGCGTAATGTGGATCTTTAAACAAGCTATTCCCGATAACGTCGCCATCATTTCTCCCCGCGCGCCGATACAGCATTCAAGTGAAGGCTTTGTCTGGTTCAAAAGCCTCGACGGCACGCTGGAAACCACATCCGAGTCGCTGGACAAAGCCTTGGATCAATTCGAACAGTTTATTGATACCCTGCGCTTCTTATATCCGATCAACCCCGACCGGCTGCTGCTGATGGGCTTCAGCCAGGGCGCAGCCATGTCGAATGCCTTCGCCCTGAAATACCCTGAGCGTGTTTTGGGCGTAGCCTCGCTGGCCGGAGGGCTGGTTCAACCTGTCGACCTGATGCCGTCGCCCGATCTTGACGGTTTGCCCGTTTTTATTGCGCATGGCACAGAAGACGACACCATTCCGGTGCGTATGGCCCAGGATATGCGCGATCATTACCAAACGTTAGGCGCAGACATAACCTACGGTGAGTACCGAACCGGCCACAAGATGACCATGCAAGCCATTAAGGAATTAAAGCGGTGGGTTGCAGAACGCTTAAAATGAGAAGAGATTAAACCAATGCTAGAAGACGGCGATAGGGTCACCAACATATTACGCAAAGACGAAGGGCTAATCGACTTAGCCGCTACAGCCCTGCTCATCGCCGAACACCTGACCCAGCCCTTCAACAAGCAGCTTTATCTCGACCGGCTGGACAAGATAGCGGCGGCGCTCCGCCCACGCATTGCTGCTGCCGACTCCGATAATGAAATCATCGATACTCTCAACTATTTTCTCTTTGGTCAAATTCGTCTCTCCGGTAACACCGACGATTACTATAACCCCAACAATTCCTTTCTAAACCGGGTGCTCGACACCCGCAAAGGCATCCCGATATCGCTCAGCGTTATCTACATGGAAATAGGGCAACGTCTGCACCTGCCGCTGTGGGGTGTTAGCCTGCCGGGTCATTTTATTGCCGCCTACGGAGCCGAAAACGACCCCATCTTTATCGATGTCTTTAACCGCGGCCGCATCCTCACCGAAGACGATTGTTTTGAAATAGCGCGTATCCCGGCCGATGACCAGGCCACGTTTAAAAAACAATTTCTAAGACCGGTCTCCAAAAAACATATCCTCTACCGTATGCTGCTCAATCTTAAACATATCTATCTCGATCAGCATAACTGGGCCGATGCCCTCAAAACCATCGACCTTATGATGATTTTGCGCCCCAAAGAGATTTCCAATCTACGTGATCGCGGCCTTATCTATCACCATCTCGACCGCTATCACGATGCGATTACCGATTTACAGCGCTATCTCTTCTTAACCCCCGACGGCCCCGACACCAAAGACCTCAAAGAGCGCCTTGAAGTCATCGAAAATAGTCTGGCTCGTCTCAATTAAGCCGTTAGCTCGCCTTCCGGCTTAAAATCATATCCCCAAAGCAGCAGTCGACAAACGTCAAAGTCCGGAAGCGATTTTTATCACTACCCCAACTGTCGATTTGTCAACCAACCACCCCTTCCCTAAAATGAAGCGCTAAAGGATTCTGGCTAAAATGCGTATAATAGAAGAGGCCCTAAATTTGGAGGTTTTATGCACCACACCGTATCAAAAGCCACTGCCGTTATTGCGACACTCATTTGTCTCCTCATGTCTGTAACGGCCGTAACCGCAGCACCACTACCCCAGTCCGTTCCGTGCGTCGAAGACTACACGGTTCAAGCCGGCGACTGGCTCAGCACCATTGCCGAAAAATATTATGGCGACGTGCAGGCCTACACGGTCATCGTCAACGCCACCAACGCCGCCGCCCAAGAAAGCGACAAATACGCCCCCATCACCGACCCCAGTATCATCGAGGTGTCGCAAACGCTCTGCATCCCGCTAGGCGAAACCGCCGAGGGTATGATCAACGGCGAAATCGAAACACCACCGCCGGCTCCGGTCAACCCGGAAGATAAGCTACTGGCTATCATCGGCAACCGCAGCTTCGAAGATATACCGAGCACCCTCAAGCTGGTGGGTGGAGAATTTGGCGAAGGCCAGGAATTCAGCATCGAGGCCGGTCAGGAAATTCGGCTAGAGATCGAACCGGGCGAATACGACGCCTACTGGAGTTCACCGGAAGGCGTCACCTTCAGCCGCGACTTTTTAGCCAAAGCCGGCGTCGTGGCCATCAACTGGTTCGTACCCGAAGAAAGCTACGTTGTAACCGAAATCCAGCGCATTCCCTTTGAAGAAGATGAAGACCGTGCCGATGCGCTGGGCCAATTTACCACGCCTTCGGTTATGCACAATCGCACGCCCTACCGCGCCCCGGAAGGCAAAGAGCTGTTGGTTGCCGGCAATCGCAGCTTCGCCGACCTACCGTCTACGCTCACGCTAACCGGCGGCCAATTTGGCGGCGGCAAAGAGTTTACCATTAACCCCGGCCAAGAGTTGATTGTCGCCCTTGACCCGGTTGAGTACACCGTCACCTGGTCATCACCACCGGCGGAGAGCGGGATCGCCCTATCGCGCGGCGGCACCATCACTCCGGTTCCGGGCGAGGTCACGGTCGTGTGGGTTGTACCTGAAGAAAATCGAGCCTTTCTCCAAAAGCCGGGCCAGCCCGGCCAGGCACTGCGCTAAAGCCGCGCCCGTCGTCGTGTAACGATTCAGAAGTTCGAGACCCTAAAGGTTTCCGAAGTCATCTGTCAAGCAAAATTTCGACGCAATCGAACTTATATCTTGTCCTAAAGTCGACTTATAAAACCTTTAGGGTCTGATCGTAACTTCTACCAAAACAGAGCGAAGAGAGTTTCTTTTGACCAACAAAACAAAAACCGCTGCCTTTATCATAGGCTGTATTGCCCTTATTATCCTACCGCTCGTCGGCTTCGACTTTCAGGCCGGCGCTACCCGCCTGCCCGCCGACTCTGGGGCACAGTCTTTCGCCCGGCCTGGCCTGCAAGACGCCACGGCCACCGCCGCCTCTACACGAATCCCAACGGTGACCGTTACCATTACGGCCACCACCACGGCCACCACAACCCTCTCCACATCTCAGAGCGGGGGGATTATATTGCTCAACCCATTTAGCGGCCCCTCGGCCAGCCCGGTTACGGCCAACGGCCAGCGCTGGCCGCCGGATGACCGCGTGGTTGTCTATATCGTCGATGCGGAGCAGGAGTTCGCCATTGGCAGTACAATCGTGCAGCCCGACGGTACCTTCTCACTGAGCTTCTTTATTCCCGCCCTCTTTGCCGACCAGCGCACGGTGACCATTTTAGCCCGCACGCTGGACAGCGAAGAATCGGCCCAGGCCCTGTACGCCTTCACCGACATCGACCCCGAACCGACGCCAACGCTAGAGGTGCGCAGCGCCCAGGGCGAAGTAAACGTCGACAGCCTCAACGTCCGCTCTGGCCCCGGCGTCAACTATTCTCGCATTGGACAGGTTGAGTTGGGCGAAGTGGTTGAAATTAATGGGGTCAACGAAGGCTGGTGGCGGGTCGGTTACCCGCACAGTCGGGGCGACTACGGCTGGGTCTCCGGTACCTTTATCGACGCTATCAACACCGGCGACGTGCCCTTCTTCCCGGCTCCGCCCACGCCAATTCCACCAGCAACCGTCACACCAACCCCCACTCCACAGCCGCAACAGGCGTTTGAGTGCAACCCCGGCCAATGGAGCGGCTGCGGTGGAGCCAGTTGCCAAACCGAGTATGTTAGCCAGTGTGGTGCCGACGGCCTGTGGGGCCAATGTGTGTGGGACCCCGGCAGTTGCAGTGTGTACAGCCATCCGTCCAGCAGCAGCAGCGATGATGACGACGACGACAGCGACGACGATGACGATAGCGACGATGATGATAGTGATGATGATGATGACGACGACAGCGACCAAATCTACAATGACGACGACAATTAACCCCGAAAGGCGATAAAACAAAAAAGGAGCGACAAAGGTTGCTTTGTCGCTCCCCTATAGTAAAGGCAGCGGACTATGAGGCGCAAAAAAACTTCTCCAGCCCATCTTCGGTTTCTTATCCTTATCGTACTACTCGTTATCAGCATCCTGCCCCTGCTCAGCATCGACCCGCCTACCAGCTTAGCGGTGCAGGTCACGCAAAGCCTTGGCGATGATATTCGCCTCCAGCGGCAAACGCCCACCGTCGAGGCCCTGCTGACCCAAACGCCGGTCGCCTTGGTCACCTCGTCAACCAGCGCCGTCGTGCTGCTCAACCCCTTCACCGGGCCGTCAGACAACCCCATCACCGTAATGGGCCAGCGCTGGCCTCCGGACAGCCGGGTTATTGTCTATCTGCCGTATCAGGGTCAAGAGTTTGCCGTTGCCAGTACCCTGGTTACCCAGGACGGCAGCTTTACGGTCAGCTTTTTTCTGCCCCTTTTCCTGACCGATCAAGCGCTTGTGCCTATTATCGCCCGCACCATCCAAGACAACGAAATCGCCCAGGCTTTTTACACCATCCGAGAGGCCATCGTCGAGCCGACCGCAACAGCGCCGTCGACCTCGCCGGGGGGAGTCGTAACCGCCAACTCGCTCAATATTCGCAGTGGGCCGGGTATCGAATATGGCACCGTCGGCCTTTTACAGAGCGGCCAGGACGTCACCATCACCGGCCAATCCGGCGGTTGGTGGCGCATTGCCTATCGCCACAGCCAGGGCAATAGCGGCTGGGTTTCTGCCTTCTTTATCGACAGCCAAAACGCCGATGACATCCCTTTCATCGGCGGCCCGCCCACGCCGGTACCAACCCCATCCCATACCGCAACGTCGGCACCAACCCAGGCTGCCTTCCAGTGTCCCCCCGGCCAATGGAGCGGCTGCGGTGGAGCAAGCTGCCCGGCGGCCCACGTCGCCCAATGCGGCAGCGACGGCCAATGGGGCCAATGCGTTTGGGACCCCGGCTACTGCTTTGCCTCCCACGATGACGATGACAACGAAGATGATGAGAGCAGCGACGATGATGACGACGACGATGACGATGATAATGTCTATTAACGACATCTTCGCGATTTAACGAAACTATGATGGGGGAAAATTAGGGAAAGTAGCGATAAAATTCTCGCCGGTGAAGAACACGAACAATTTCTACTTGGGTCTTAAACAGTTCCAGGCCTACACGATAATCTCCAATGCGAACCCGATAGCGATTGGGAAAACCTTTCATCGCTTTTACCTGAGTAATATCATTTAGTGTTTCAGCCGAGGGGAGGGCAGTAAAAGCAAGCTCAAATACACGATCATAAACCGGCTGTTCTTTTAACTTCTTGAGGTCGCGCAAAAATGATTTTCGATACTGGACATCCACGCTTATTCCTCAAGAAAAGAAAGAGCTTCCTCGCGTGACAGTAGTTCGCTTTCTCTACCTTCATCCATTGCTTTCGCCAGACAGTAATCTTCGATAGCCTCAACCAACTCCTCAGCCGATACCTCGTCATTAGGAAAGAATTGTTTCCACAACTCTATCGGCACAACAACAGCCTTCAACTGTCCATCTCTATCGGTTAGATACTCAAGTTCTACCATTACAAAACTCCCGGAGCGTTATAATTACTAACTTCTTGCGTAATTCTACCATACTGAACCCGCAAACTGAAGCCAGGGCATAAAAAATTCGTATCAGCGAAAGGCGGATACGAAGCATGTCTGACGGTGACATAAATTGTTGAGCGAGACAATCGGCGCTTACTACTTCCCGCCGGGCGGAACCTCGAACAGCGTGTTCCCGGCTCCAAAAGCATCCGAGGGAGACCAGGTATAACTCGGTTCCTCTGCCTGAGGCAGCTTTTTATTCTCTTCCTTCTCTAGCTCATCGGCCAGAAACTGAATAAGCTGTAGCTTTTCGGCGCGGGGCAGGGTGCGCAGTACCGGCAATAAATCCTTGACTGTCATAAATTCAACTCCTCTTCAAACCTGCTACGTCACATTTCGCCTTATTCTACCACAAAGTGAGAAAAAAGGGACAAATAGTATAAACCTAAACTGTACAAAACCGTCACCGTGCTGCGTAGAACGCCCAGGCAATTAGCCACCTTCATCTCCTTGAACATTACTTGAAAAAGAGACCTACTATGCGTACAATACTCTCATGAATAGCTGTGAGATTGTCGCCAAGCTAAAAAAGATGGATGGATTTTAGTTCACATTCGAGGAAGTCACCATCACTTCAAGCATCCCGACAAACCAGGCCGCGTCACAGTTCCCCACCCTAAAAAAGAGTTACCCAAAGGCACTCTACGGAGTATTTATAAACAGGCCGGCTGGTCTTGGTCAGAGAGGAAATAAACTCAATGCGTTATCCTGTAGTTATCCATAAAGACCCTGATAGCGACTACGGCGTCACCGTACCCGATCTACCCGGCTGTTTTAGTGCTGGCGAAACGATGGATGAAGCACTCAATGAAGCTGTTGAAGCCATCGCGTGCCATTTAGAAGCATTGCTTATAGATGGCGAGCCTATTCCGCCACCGAACCCCATCGAACGACACAAAAATAATCCTGATTACCAAGATGGAGTTTGGGCCTTAGTAGACGTAGATATCACGCGGCTATCCGGCAAAACAAAACGAGTCAACATCACTCTGCCGGAACAAGTGCTAGCGTTAATGGACAAATACGCCGCCGAACACGGAGAAACCCGCTCTAAATTTATTACGCAAGCCGCAATCACCTACCTTGCCGGTCAGCAAGAAGCGGCTGAATAATTACCCCGCCAAATCCTCCACAGTATCGACCTGCGCGTCGAGTTCTTCATCCTCCAAATCAAAGCCGGTGACGCCGAGCGTCTTCAACTGCCGGATAAAATCCAGGCGCGGCAGTCCGGCCAGCCGCGCCGCTTGCTCCGAAGTCAAGCGGCTCTGCTCAAACAGCTTTACCGCCGCCAGATAGAGCACTTCCCCGGCAAACGCCTTACCCGTCAGCCCCAGAGCTTCGGGAATGTCAGCGGGATACCGGATGGTTATTTTCTTAATGGTGTCGTCTGATAGATTCATCAATCGGTTACAAGTCCTTTTTTACGCTTGTTACTGCTCACCTGCGGCCTTAAGTACGGCTTCTACAAGCGATTGACTCGCCCAAAATCCATGGTCTTGAAGGCGCTCAATTTCATCTTTCAACGAGCCGATTTCGCCTCGTAATTTTCCAGCCAACAGCAAACCTAACGTCCCAATAGAAGGATAGCCAACTCTCCGAGCAAATCGACGGGCATCCAGGTCATCTAAAACTACGCGTTCAGCCTCTACCTCCTGCGCTAGAGCAATGACTTCGGCCTCTCCCCGATCCAAGTCGGCCAAGGCCATCGTCAGAGCGTACAGATTAGTCACTTCTTGAACTATCAACCAAGATGAAGCCACCTGCTTAATCAATTGCGAGGCTTCGTCCTGCAAGAAATTTACTTCCTCTAAAACCGCCTTTGGAATTAAGATTTCATCAGCATCGTGTTGCAGTAACGATAAACGATTGAGCTTAGCTAGAAAAAGCAGAGGGCTTGTATCAACAACCCAACGCTTCATCCCGCCAAGTCCTGCCCGGCCTGAACTTCGGCTTCAATTTCTTCATCACGGAGGTTAATCGCAGGAACGCCTATCTGGCCTAATCGCTGAATAAAGTCAAGACGAGTCATTCCTGCCAGGCGAGCCGCCCGTCCTGCTGAGAGCCGCCCCAACTCAAATAACTTTGCTGCGGCCATAAACAACAGCTCATTGGTAAACTCGCCGTCCGACATTTTGAGAGACTGCGGAACCCCCGAAGGATAGCTAATCATCACCTGCTTTACTGTTGAATCGACTTCGTTCATAATCTCACCACCCAACCATTTTCTTCTATTCTACCATAAAACACGGAGATAAGGAGATGCAGCACAAAACCCCATCTCCCCATCTCTCCATCGCCTTATCTCCCCATTACCTTACTCCACAATCCGCAGCACATCACCCGCCCCACGGCCGAACACTTCGGGGAAGTACGTCTCCTTGGCCTGGGTCGGGATGACGCGATAGGTGCCGGGTACGGCGGCGCGGACAGTGTAGGTGTACTCATATGCGCCGCGCGGCAGGCTGTCGGCGAAGAGGACGGCCTTTTCATCACGTAGATCGGTATGGGTGAAGTACCACGACCCCCACGGCGACTCGGTATCGAGGCGGTTAACGGTCGGTTGGCCGGCCAGTAGACTAGTGGTGGCCAAACTGCTGTCGAGCGCCTCCGTACCGGCCGGCAGGTAATCCTCAACCATCACGTAATGCAGATCGTTCGGCGCGATGACCGTCAGCGTGACGTCGATGAAGTCACCGACCTCGGCTTCCTCAAGGGGAGCGTCGCTGCCTTGCAGGCTGTAGCGGCGCGAGACGATGATGCCCCGATCCAGCGCGTCGATCTCCTCAACCGGCTTGTAGTAGGTCAGGTAAGCGCCGTAGTAGAGATTACCGGCCTCATCGGCCCCGGCCGAGTCCCGCTCAACCGAGAAGCGGTTGACAGCATCGGCCACCAGTTGACCGACGGCCACTTGCAGCTCGGTCGTCTCATCGAGATTGTCTTGATCGGCTACACCCGCATCCAGCGACTGCCCGTTGAGCGACGCCTGCCAGGTGTAGTCGGCTTGCAGTTCGCCGCTGGCCTTGAGCCATTCGGTTAAACCGATGACCGACCAAGCCGTTTCCTGGGTCGATGACCAGTGGCCGTTCTGCTCGCGGATGGTCATCAGCCAGCGCACCACCTGCGGTAGCAGCGGGTTCTCCGGCTCGATGCGGGTCAGGGCGTTCAGGATGATGGCCGTGCTGCGTACGTCGGTATTCATCGAGAAGGCGTCGAGCTGCTGCTCTTGCCAGTGAGCGCCGGTAGCGCTCAGCACCGCCGCGTCCGACAAATCGCTCAGCAAGGTGTCGATTTGCGGGGCCTCCTCGTCTTCCAGGTACAGCGATAGCGCCAGGAAGGCCTTACCAAAGGCATCGAGCTGCGCCCGCTGGTCGAACAGCGCCACGCTGCGGCTGACGTCGCCCTGACCGGCCTCGGCCAGGACGTACAGGATAAAGGCCTGACGATTGCCCTGCCACGGTGCGTCGATGTCCTTGGGCGCGACCAACTGCCGCTGGAGGTAATCGACAGCGTTCTGGATGACCCACTCCTGGACGGTGAAGTCGGCCCGCTGCGCTTCGATAAGCCCCAGCAAGGCATAGGCCGTTAGGAAGGGATCGCTCTCACTTTGCGGCCACCAGCCCCAGCCACCATCCATGTGCTGCTGGGTGACGAGCCGCTGGATGGAGGTACGCACCAGACGCGGCAGCCGGTCGGCCAGTTCGGGGTTATCGACGCCCAATTCCTGGTAGGCACGATAGGTAACCACGTTCGGCAAGAAGCGGCTGACCACGGCCTCGGTGCTTTCGTAGGGAAAGTTTTCCAGGTAGGTCAGGCTCGACCGCATGCCCGCCGCCAGACTTGGCTCGATAGAGACGGTCAGGTCGCCCTGCGAGGGATCGATGCTGGCCGGCAGGGCGATGCCTTCCACCCGCGTGCCGTCCTCGTCCAGTAGGCCCACGGTGGCGACCGTCTCCGGCGCGCTGAAATTGTAGACCGGCAGATCAAAGGCGATGCCGTCGCCGTAGTCGGGCGATTGGGCACCCATCGTAATCTGGACGGTGTCCGCATCGCCGACCGTCACGGCGTACTCCAGCTTCACCTCCTGGCCCGGCGCGACATCGATAGCCGAAATCAGATCGAGGTCGCGCCATTGCTCGCCGGCCACGCGCCACTGGCTGATCTCCAGCCCGTCGGCATTGAGGCGCGGCTCAACCGCCTGCGTTTCGGCGGTGTTGTTCTGGATAATGAGGCCCAACGCCGACTCATCGCCGACGACAAAGAAGCGGGGCGTTACCGCCCGTACCAGCAGCGGTTTACTGGTCACAATCTCGGTGCGGGCCTCGCCGACCAGCGTGTCGGCTCCGGTCACCCCCTTGACAATCAGTACCCAGGTCGTCAGGTTGTCGGGCAGGGTGGCTTCCACGGTGGCCTGGCCGTCTTCATCGGTAACCACGTCAGGCAGCCAGATGACGGTATCGGCAAAATCCTGGCGCACCGAGTCGGGGCCGACGCCGCCGTCACCATCGCCGCCACCTTTGCG
>JAGRBZ010000303.1 GCA_020433805.1 Anaerolineae bacterium | reverse complement strand
AATCAAGGTGTAAAACGGTTGAACTCCGGTTGAAGGCTTAGTTGGAGACTGAACCAATCTAAACTGCGTAACTTCTAACAAAAAGCAAAAATGTATCCGGTCAGGACTTAGGGCGAATAAGGAGAAGTAATGACAGTTATTAGTATATTCGGATTGGGTTATGTAGGTTCTGTCTCAGCGGCTTGCTTGACAAATAGCGGGTATGATGTCATTGGCGTGGATGTTAACCCGACTAAGGTTGCCATGATCAACCAGGGCCGTAGCCCTGTTATCGAAGCGGGTTTAGCCGAAATCATGGAAAAAGGTGTAAGTGCAGGTCGGATTCGAGCCACCACAGATGCCGTTCAAGCTGTCCATAGCAGTGAAATTTCCATCATTTGTGTCGGCACGCCAAGTAATGGTAATGGCAGCTTAGATTTGACCTACATTAAAAGAGTTTGCGAGGAAATCGGGATCGGCCTGGCAACCAAGTCCGGATATCATACAGTCATAACTCGCAGCACGATGCTTCCGGGCAGTACGGAAGAAGTTGTCATTCCTATTCTCGAAAAGGTGTCCGGCAAGAGGGTTCGGCGTGATTTTGGTGTCTGTTTCAACCCCGAATTCCTGCGCGAAGGTAGCTCGATCAAAGATTTTTATGATCCGCCATTTACTGTCATTGGTAGTGATGATACGACGGCTATTTCAATTGTGACCGCTCTGTATTCGATGCTCGACGCCAAGTTGATTGTGGTGCCCATCAAGGTTGCCGAGATGATCAAGTATGCCAGCAATGCCTTTCACGCGCTAAAAGTGACCTTTGCCAACGAAATTGGCAATATTTGCAAGCGGCAGGGTATTGATAGCCACCAGGTGATGGATATCTTTTGTCAAGATACGAAGCTCAATATTTCGCCCTACTATCTTAAACCGGGCTTTGCTTTCGGCGGCTCGTGTTTGCCCAAAGACGTGAGAGCGCTTATTTACCATTGCCGACATTTCGATATCGAGCCACCAGTTCTGAATTCGATTTTATCCAGCAATAGCCGCCAAATTGATATTGCCTTCAAAATGGTTAGGCGAACAAACCGCAAGCGGGTTGGCGTGCTGGGCTTCAGCTTTAAAGCCGGAACCGACGATCTTCGGGAAAGCCCAATGGTTGAGTTAATAGAACGCCTTATGGGCAAAGGGTACCAAATAAAAGTCTACGATAAAAATGTCTCACTGGCCAAGTTGCAAGGTGCCAACCGAACTTATATTCAACAAGAAATTCCCCATATTGCCACCTTAATGTGTAACACAATTGAAGACGTGCTGTCGAAGAGTGAAGTCATTGTTCTCGGTAACCGAGCTGCGGAATTTCGCTGGATCCTTAACGATCTCCGTTCCGATCAAGTGATCATAGACCTGGTACGAATCTCAGAAAATGTCAATCATCTCAACGGCCAATACTCAGGAATTTGTTGGTGATGGAAGCGAAACTCGCACCCGGTACTATCTTAATTGTTCTGGCTGTTCTGGCGTTAGTTTTGGCCGGATGTACCCCTTTAAGGCCTGAGAAGGACAAGAAGGACGTTCTGAATATTGAGTCAAGTGGCTGTGAACATACCATAGGCCCTAAGGTATTAAAAGCCAACGGTTTTGAAAATTTTGCTGCGGTTGCCCCTGGTGATACGGTTTGTATAGAGGCTAGGGTCCGGCCGGCTTTGAAACTATTTAATTTTCAGGGCGAACCGGGGAATCCGATAGTGTTCGTTAATTCAGGAGGGCCTGTTATCATCCAGGGAAGAAGTGATGATTACGCGGGAATCACGATTCAGAATAGTGAACATATCAGATTGACCGGCACGGGGGTATCAGAAAAGTGTGGGGCATCCTATCCGCCCGACGAACAACAATGTGGCTATGTCATCATAGGAAGCGGGCGGGGTGTCGCCGGAACGGATCGAACTGGGCACATAGAAATTGATCATGTCGAGGTTCAAGGCTCACATAATGTCGGTATTAAAGTCAAGAGTGACGAGGAAGAAGGTGTAACCCGGAATGATTGGGTCCAATATCATACCTATCTTCATCATAATTATCTTCATAACATCGGAACAGAAGGTTTTTATATCGGCAGTTCTTACTACGATGAAGGGCTTGACCCTGTTTTGGAAGGCGTCGATATTAGCTACAATCTGATCCGACGCACCGGCTGGGATGGGCTTCAGGTAGGTTCGGCTGTAAAAGATTGCGTTATTCACCATAATCGAATTATTGAAGCGAGTCAGGCAAACAATCCCTCTCAACAAAGTGGAATTATGAACAACCGAGGGAGCGTGTGCGATATTTACAATAACTACATCGTTGATAGCGTAGGCCGGGGAATTTATGTCCAGGGCAACGGCGGAAATCAGATTTACAACAATGTCATCATTCGCCCTGGCAGACTGGAATCTGACAAAGGCGATGGCATTGTCGTCACCCGAGGGAGTAATAAGGGTCAGAATGTTTTTATTGGGAATAATACAATTATTGAGCCTAAACGGAGCGGAATCAGATTTAGAAATGATCAGGGTGATGAGAATCTTATTCAAAATAATATCATTGTTGCGCCCGGTACCCTGGCCAGGGATGGCGGTGTAGCGTATATCGACATCAGAGGACTGACTAACGTAATCGCCTCAGGCAACTTACTTGCGCCAGCCGTGACTCAAGTTAGGTTCAGTAACGCCGAGGCCGGGGATTATTCCTTGCTGTCCGCCTCTCCAACGGTCAACATTGGGGCTGACCTTACCGGAGAAGAGACGACCTTCCCTAATTTTGAGGCAGCCATAAAACAGTAACATGTAGTTTGCCGATTGGCTCGTTTTTTAGGTGGCCAAATAAATATTTTTGAGAAGGAGTGTTGTATGACTATTCAAGGACAGACAAAGACACAACAACCAACAACTGAATTTGGCGAGACCCATCCATTGGCCTTGACGCACCCAGACTACCAAGTACGTGTATCTGAGCAAGTTGAAGATGCAGCTTGGGATGTTTTCCTGGAAATGACACCCGGCGGTCACCATGTGCAAACGAGCCTGTGGGCACAGGTTAAAGCCTCGCTCGGTTGGAAAGCGGTACGCATGATCGTTAGTCACAGAGAACGGATTGTGGCCGGCGCTCAATTTGTGTTGCGTCCCATGCCTATCCTTGGATCTGTCGGCTATGTCTCCAAGGGGCCTGTGTTTGCAACAAAGGATCAAAAATTAGAGGATTTAGTGTTTCAAAAGATGCATCAGGTGGTCAAGTCACATCACGTTCAACACCTCACTGTTCAGCCACCTGATGATGGTGAACGATTCGCAAAGCGGCTGGTCGATAAGGGCTTCCGGCCAGGTTCAATGAATGTAGCCCCCACCGCCACTATGCTGCTTGATCTCTCCAACGATTTAGACACGCTCATGGCCGCGATGTCCCGAAAAACTCGCTATAACGTTCGTCTTAGTCAGCGTAAGGGAATTACAGTTCGAGAAGGAACCGGGAAGGATCTCCAAGCATATTATCAGCTCTTGTCGGCCACTGGTCAGAGGCAGAATTTTTCCCCATATCCGGAGCATTATTTTACCGAGTTGTGGCGCATTTTTAACCCGCGCGGATATGTAAAGCTTTTTCTGGCGGAATTTGAAGGCGAACTGGTATCGGCTCAGTTGACGGTTCCCTTCGGAAAGACGGTCATCAACAAACTTAGCGTCTGGTCGGGAAACCATGGTAATCGCCGCCCCAATGAGGCTCTGCAGTGGACTGTCATCGCCTGGGCCAAATCCCACGGTTACCGTTACTATGATTTTGAAGGCATCCAGCCTGAAGCTGCTAAGGCAATTTTATCCCAGGAATCGCTGCCTGATTCTCTAAAACAAACCGTAACCTCATTTAAATTGGGATTCAAGGGGCAAGTGGTTCTCTTTCCAAGCGCGTTTGAATATGTTTACAATCCACTTTTTCGTTATGTTTATACGAAGATTTCTCCAAAGATCAGGAAGCAACGACTCGTAAAACGGGCCCTAAAACATATTCGCACACATTGATTAAAATTACAACTGTCTTGCTTACCTTGAACTAGCCGTAAGTAGCAGGCACTTTATAGGAGGGTGGATCTATGGAGTCTGATAATCTCAAAGTATTATTTATTGCCGGCAGTGGCAGAAGTGGCAGTACAATTCTCCATAGTATTCTGGGGCAGATTGATGGTTTTCTTGCGGTTGGTGAGCTGCGCTACATTTGGGAAAGAGGGCTGATCAAGAATCAATTGTGCGGCTGCGGTGTACCGCTGCGAGAGTGCGAGATGTGGAACAGCGTGATGACTGAAGCGTTTGGGGGGATAGATCAGGTTGACGCCAAAACGATGTCGCAGATAACGGAAAGTTTTCGGATCAAGGATATGCCGCTCTCTTTGCTACCGAATGTGCGAGATAAACACCGGCAGCGCTTGAACGGATACTTGTCGGATCTGGAAAATTTCTACTGGGCTATTCAATCGACCACCGGCAGCCGGGTCATTATCGACTCCTCAAAGAATCCTTCCTACGGTTACGTACTGCAAATGATTCCCACCATTGACATGTACATTCTGCATGTCATCCGAGACTCGCAGGCCGTGGCTTATTCGTGGTCAAAAGTGAAATATTTCGAGCCGGGCCATCGAATGGCCCGTAAATCGCCGCTGACAAGCGCGTTGCAGTGGGACGCCCACAACCTGACCGCCGAGATATTTCTGAAGCAAGAAGTAGGGCGATATATGCAACTGCGCTACGAAGATTTTGTCATTAACCCGCAAGCTTCGGTTGAAGCCATCGTTAATCTGATTGGAGAAAATGGGGCGACGCTCCCCTTTTCCGCGCCGGATATCGTACAACTCCAACGGGTGAATCATTCCGTATTTGGCAATCCGGTTCGCTTTCAAAATGGGCCGGTGAGACTACGAGTAGATAGCAGATGGCAATCTAAGATGAGTCAGAAGGATAAACTCACCGTCAAGACCTTAACCTGGCCTTTGCGGCTCAAGTATAGATATTTTCTTTCGGGTGTCCGCTGATAAAGCGTATTGTCTTGTTTATTTACCGACAAATTTGTGTGCGGTACTGTCTAATGAGGATTTTGCAATGCAATCTAGTTCTTGGGGTAATCAGCAACCTTATGCAATTGTAATCGGTCTTGACTGTTTGCAGGGGCTACAGACAGCGCGTATCTTGGCCCACCGTCAGGTGCCGGTCATTGCTATAGCCAAAGATCCAAAACATCATAGCTGTCGAACAAGAGTATGTGAAAAAATTCTTTTTGCCGATACAGGTGATGAGGATTTGGTCGAAAAGCTGGAAATCTTAGGGCCAAAGTTCAATCAAAAAGCGGTTCTTATCCCCTGTCAGGACAAGAACGTTCTGGTTATCTCACGGCATCGTCAGAGGCTCGAACCATGGTATCACATAGTCTTACCTCGCCCGGAAGTAGTGGAAATGATGATGGATAAGGTCTCGTTTTATAGTTATGCCCGCGAAAATGGATTTCCAGTACCACTTATGTTTTTCCTGTACTGCAAAAGAGATGCTGAACAGGCAGCCACACAACTTGTGTATCCCTGCATCTTGAAACCACCTTTCCGGCTCCGAACTTGGTCAAAATATACCAAATTGAAAGGGCTGGTGGCTAACAGTCCAGACGAATTTTTAGCACAATATGAGCGCTGCTGCAAGTGGTCCGAGGTTCTGATAGTACAAAAACTTATCGAAGGGCCTGATGTCAATCATTACACTTGTAATTGTTATTTTGACTCGCGGGGGGAGCCTATTGTGACCTTTACCTCACGTAAGTTACGACAATGGCAACCCCAGACAGGGCAAGCGTGTCTGGCCGAAGAAGCGCGAAATGATATTGTGGTAAATGAAACGATTCGTTTATTTCGTAGTGTGAACTTTCGGGGGCTTGGATATTTGGAACTTAAACACGATGAACATTCTGGTGAATACTTCATCATAGAACCAAATATCGGCCGCCCTACCGGCAGAGCAGCTATGGCCGAAGCGGGAGATGTTGAATTGCTATATACAATGTATTGTGAGGTAGCCGGCCTACCAATACCGGCGAACCGCCAGCAGAAATATGAGAGGGTGAAATGGATCCATTTATTACGCGATCTTCAAGCAGCCCTATATCATTGGCGGCGAGGCGAGTTAACAGTGAAAGAGTGGTGGCTATCTGTGCGTGGGCACAAGACTTACGCCATCTTTTCTTGGAGTGATCCACTACCTTTTCTCGCTGCTATGTTTAGAGCAATTACGGTAATTCGATCAGCAAAGGAACAAAAAACTCACCTCTGGACCTTAAATGTGTTCAAGTTCAAGAACGGGGGGCTTCCTACGCCGGAACAAAGCCCAGATCGCTGTGGAGAGTATTTGAAATGAGAAAATTAGTCTTGCACCGGGAGTTTCAAGCATCAATTCCCTGGTTAGTCGCAGTGTACCTGCCCACATTGATTGCCTTGTATGTTCTGATAGAGGTGAACTTGCGGACTGGCATCCCTGTAGCGTTTCTCACTCGCGATCCGGCAGCGGCGATGAATGCCCCATTTTATGTTGGCATATTCTCCAATGTTGGGATCCTATTTTGGTGTTCTACTGCCGCCATTTGTCTGTTTAGTTATAGAGTATTGCCAGAAAACACCAACAACCGTGAATGGTCATTATTTTTCTTATCCTCAGGACTTATCACTGGTTGGCTGCTCTTGGATGATTTATTCTTGTTTCACGAAGAAGTTTTTCCGGAATACTTATTTATCCCGCAGAAAGTAGTTTTTGCGGGATATGGCGTTTTGATAATTACTTTTTTGGCAAGATTTAAGGCAACAATACTGAACACCGCCTTTCTGTTTTTGTTGCTATCCTTTGGATTTTTTGGGATGTCGATCTTTGTTGATGGCCTCATCAAGGTAAAAGACTTCCATATTGAATTTATCGCGGTTGGGTTTCGGGGACGCCACTTGCTTGAGGATGGGTTCAAATTATTGGGAATAGTAAGTTGGAGTGCTTACTTTATGAGAACTTGTCTCCTACAATTGCGTCAACAATTGCACGCCTCATCTGGAGTACAACTTGAGCGTTGACTGACAAAAGCAGTAAACCGCCCCCTTAAGTATTTGTGCTGGCGTAAGTATTTGTGCTGGCGTAAGCTAAAATCAAAAGTGGTTAGTGTCTCTAAGTTTTCGCCATAATTTGAGCTTTTGTTTATTGCGTAGTGCGTAATGCGTATTGAGCGCCTTTTTACGTACTACGCAATACGCACTACGTTCTATGAAATGTTGTGGCGAAAAACAAATGACACTAACAAAAGTGCCTATTATAGAACGTTAGTTAGCGTTTTTATTGGAAAATGTGGGAGATATATATGATAAGGTCAACCGGCAGACGGATTCTGATGCTACTAGAAAATAATCCCTATCCTCAAGATGGTCGAGTTCGATTGGAGGCTGAGACCTTGGTCGCTGCCGGCTATCACGTAACGGTCATTTGTCCGGCTCAGTCAGACCAACCGTGGCAAGAGATAATTGATGGCACCCAAATTTATAGATATCCGTTTCCGCCCGAAGGCGATGGCCTTTTGGGTTACATGATTGAGTACGGTTATTCATTCTTGGCGACACTGTTTCTTTCCTTGTTCGTATCGATCCGGGCGGGCTTCGATGTGATTCACGCCCATAACCCGCCTGACATTTTTGTATTTATAGCCATTATTTACAAGCTATTGGGCAAACGTTTCGTGTTCGATCATCACGATCTGTCGCCAGAAGTGTATTACTATGCTCGTTTTCAGGGCGGAGGTAATAAAATTGTCTACCAGATATTGGTATGGCTAGAGCAGTTATCTTGCAAATTAGCCGATCATGTCATTGCCACAAATGAATCTTATAAGGCCCTTCAGCAAGTTAGAAGTAAAATACCGGCTGACCAAATTACGATTGTACGAAATGGCCCCAATTTAACGCGATTCCACCCCCTACCTCCTATTCCTGATTTGACAAATAGTGCGGGTACGATAATCGGCTATGCGGGTGAAATGAGTGTCCAAGACGGTTTAGACTACCTTCTCTGGGCGCTCTATCATCTGACATATGATTTAGACAGAACCGATTATTACTGCATTTTGATGGGGGATGGCAGCGAGTTGGCCACTCTAAAGCAAATGGTTGAGCAACTCAAGCTTGAACAGCACGTCTGCTTTACCGGTTATCTTCACGGCGATGATTTCATTCGTCATTTGTCATCGGCTGATATTTGTGTTGTGCCTGATCCATCAAACCCGTATAACGACCGCTGCACGATGATCAAAATAGCGGAATATATGGCCTTGGGTAAGCCGATCGTTGCCTTTGATTTACCCGAGCATCGCTACACTGCTCAGAACGCGGCTATATATGTTCGTCCCAACGACAAATTAGAGTTCTCCTACGCAATAGCTCAACTTATGGACAGCCCGGAACGTCGACAGACGATGGGGGTATACGGCAGGAAACGAGTAGAATCCCGGCTGGCCTGGTCTCACTCCGCGAAAAATCTATTAGAGGCCTATCAATACTTATATCCCGAACCTTCGAAAGAAAGTCGAGTTGTCCTGTAATAGAAATTTTGACCTTAACTTTGGGTAAAAGGCAATGAGAATAAGGAGTTCGAATGTCTGTTATAAAAGTCGATCCTCAAACCGATCTGCTCTGGCGAGAGTTAACAAATTCCTATAAAAGCGATGTTTTTCATTCCCCTGAGTGGATCCGGGCCTTGTCGAAAACCTATGATCTTGATATCCAGGCCCTGATCCTTTGCGGTGACAAGGGAGTTCCCGTAGCCGGCCTTCCGTACTGCACAATTGATGATGCGGTAGCTCCCCGGATTATTAGTTTACCCTTTTCAGATTTTTGTGATCCGTTGGTCAAAAACCTTGATGAATGGAGCTGTCTAATCGATCGGCTCCTATTCGATCAATGTCAAATCAAACTCCGATGTGTCCACAATGATGTACCACTCAGTGATACACGATTTTCTCCTTTTGGTCGAGGAAAATGGCATAGCATTGATTTGGAGCAAAACCTCGACACGATTTGGGACAATGTGCATAGTTCGGCCAAGCGGGCTATCAGAAAAGCCCAGCAATCGGGTATAACAGTACGGATTGCCGAAAATAAAAATGAACTCCGATCCTTTTTTGAGCTTCATCTTGGTATCCGTAAATATAAGTATCGTTTATTGGCCCAGCCCTACTGCTTTTTTGAAAACCTCTGGGATAATTTTATCGAGCACCAAAATGGGGCTCTAACACTTGCGACACTCGAAGACAGAATTATAAGCGGTGTTTTCTTCCTGGAATGGAAAGATGGTCTCTACTATAAGATCAACGCCTCTGATCCGGCATATGTCTCTAATAGGCCAAATGATCTGGTAATATGGGAAGGAATTAAATACGGAAAATCAAAGGGTCTCAAATTTTTTGACTTTGGGATTAGTGATTGGGAGCAAGAGGGGCTGGTTCGCTACAAGCGTAAATATGCAACAAAAGAAAAGACTATCTCTTTCTTACAATACAAACCACCAAATTGGAAAGGGAGCTATCAGGAACAGCCATTGCGTCAACAGCTCCCCCATCTCACCGATCTATTCACCAATGCCTCCGTTCCGGATAACATCACGGAAAGAGCCGGCGAGATTCTCTACAGATTTTTCACATAATCTGAGGAATGAGCTTTTTTACATAGAATGGAACGAGGGAGTACAATGTTAACTGAACAAATCCCTTTAATTTCCGCCGAAAATATTACTGACGACATCCGTCACTTTGTAAACGATGCACTTATCGAGAAGATTTGGTGTGATTTGGACAAACAGATCACTCGCAAGCAGATCCGTCAGGCAGCTTTAGAAGTAGCCGCTGATTTTCGAAATGCCACGATAACAACCTTTATACCTATTTTTGTTCATCGTCGAACCATAGAGAAATTGCGTAACTAAAACGGAGTCAATTCAAAAGGAATCATCTTCTTGGGTACAAATCTGGCCTGCTTAAAATGTTGCAGTAATTTCCACCGCTCATTTTCGCGGTTGTGAGCAATGGTCATTTAGCAGCAAGTCTTCCTATAGGCGCTTATCATTCTTATTTTATATTTGCCCTTCTCCCAGATGGACGTATTCCATTCTTCATCAACTATACAATAGACAAAATCGGAAATAAAAATTAAGAGACGAAATGAAAGAGATTGAAAGAGACAACAGAATGACGATAGCGAA
>JAGRBZ010000302.1 GCA_020433805.1 Anaerolineae bacterium | reverse complement strand
TGGCTGCGTATCCGACCTACAAAAACACGGCTCTGCTCGATGAATGGCGGGCTACTGAATACAGCCGGCTCGATGATCAGCAGCAGATTTATCTCGATTACACCGGCGGCGGGCTGTACGGCAATAGCCAATTGCAACAGCATATGACCATGCTGCAAAACAGTGTGCTGGGTAATCCCCACTCGGCCAACCCGACCTCGCTGGCGATGACCGATTTGGTGGAGGCAGCGCGCCACTACGTGCTGGATTATTTCAAGGCCCCACCGGATGAGTACATCGCCATCTTTACAGCCAACGCCAGCGGGGCGCTCAAGTTGGTGGGCGAAGCCTACCCCTTTGGACCCGGCAGTCGCTATGTTTTGACCTTCGATAACCACAATTCGGTCAACGGCATCCGCGAGTTTGCCCGCAATAAAGGGGCCGAGTTTACCTACGCCCCGCTGACCATGCCCGATTTACGCCTCGATCAAGATCGGCTGGCCGACCTGCTGGCCTCGGCCAACCCGTCCGGTCACAATCTGTTTGCCTTTCCGGCCCAATCGAACTTCTCCGGGGTCAAACATCCTCTAAGCCTGATAGCCCAGGCCCAAGAGCAAGGTTGGGACGTGCTGCTCGATGCGGCGGCTTTTGTGCCCACCAACCGCCTTGACCTGAGCCAGGTTAAACCGGAGTTCGTGGCCATGTCTTTCTATAAAATGTTCGGCTACCCGACCGGCATTGGCGCGCTGCTGGTGCGCAAATCGGCTTTTGGTAAGCTACAGCGGCCCTGGTTCGCCGGGGGAACGGTTAACTTTGCCAGCGTGCGGGGCGAGGGGCATTACCTGGCTCCCAACGAAGCCGCTTTTGAGGATGGCACAGTCAACTATTTGAACATCCCGGCGGTGAAGATTGGGCTGGAGCATCTGGAGAAGGTCGGGGTCGAAACCATCGGCGAGCGGGTGCGCTGCCTGACCGGCTGGCTGATCGAGCAGTTGTTGACCCTGAAGCACAGCAACGGCAAACCGATGATTCGCCTGTACGGCCCGGCCAATACCGACATGCGCGGCGGCACGATTACGCTCAACTTCTACGATCCCGAGGGGCTGCTGCTCGACTATCGCCGCATCGAAGAACTGGCTAACGGCGAAGGTATCTCGCTACGCACCGGCTGCTTTTGCAATCCCGGTGCCGGTGAAATTGCCGAGGGCTTAACCCGCGAGGATATGATGGCCGGTTTGCAAGACGGGGCTACAATGAATTTACCCCGCTTCGTGCAGGTTATTCAGCATCGGGGCAATAAGAGCGCCGGGGCTATTCGTGTTTCGGTGGGTCTGGCCACCAACTTTGCCGATGTTTATCGCTTCATGCAGTTTGCCGCCGGTTTCCGTGACCAAAACAATCTGAACATTGGCCAGGTTACGTTCGACATCGAGTCGTGCCGGGTTATTCGCGATGGGAGTTAGGGGCAGTTGGAGATCGGAGATCGGAGATTGGAGATTGAGAGATTGGCTTTTAGATCTCCTTGTCATCTCCACTTCGGTATTGTGGCACTTGTTTATTGGTCGTTCTTAAGCGAAGTTTGCGGCGAAGGTGTTACGATGATGGGTTTAACACCTGACTCAGCACGCGCCGCAGATCGGCAAAACGGTAGGGTTTGGCGACCACGCCCTTAAACCCGTACCTTTCATAGTTGGCCATTATCGGATCGGTGGTGTAACCGCTGGACACAATGATTTTGGCCTGGGGATTTATCTTCATCATTTCCTGTGCCGCATCGTGTCCGCCCATCCCGCCGGGAATGGTTAGGTCGACGATCACGACATCGAAAGCCGAGCCAGTGTGGTAAGCATCTCGATATTTGGCAATGGCCTCCTGGCCGTCGACGGCGTAGGCGACGCTGTGGCCCATCATTTTCAGCATAGAGCCAAGCACCTCTCGAATAACGGGTTCATCATCGAGTACCAGGATGTGGGTCGTAGAAATTGGCTCGCTGGCGATGTCAGACGTCATCTTATCGGATGTTGTTTTTTCAACTGCTTCTGCAGCAGGCAGCCGGATAGTGAAGATGGTGCCTTGATTTTGTTTAGAGTCAACGGCTATTGTGCCGCTGTGTTTGCTGATAATTGAGTGGGTGATGGCCAACCCCAACCCGCTGCCTTTTTGTTTTGTGGTAAAGTAGGGATCAAATATTCTATCAAGATATTGAGGCGCTATGCCCACCCCTTCATCCTGCACCGTAATCTGCACATAGCACTGCCGCGAAAGATAGATATTGGCTGCGGACAGCGTGATAATACCGCCATCGGGCATGGCCTGCTGCGCATTAATGACCAAGTTGCTGATAACCTGGCTTATTTGCCCTTTATCGGCCTCGATCGGCCACAAATCCGAAGCGATGTTTGCATGGAGTTTGACGTTGCTGCCCCGGAGTGAAAATTGAGCTACTTCTACCAGGGCTTTGCCAATAGAGAGGGTTTCTTTGATGGGATCGCCCCCCCTGGCAAAAGTGAGCAGTTGTTTGGTCAGATGGGTAGCATCCTCTATAGATTGCACGGCCGACTCGAGGAAGGTGTATGATTTTTGGTCGGGAGAGAGCAGTATTTTTGCCATTTCGATATTACCAAACACGCCGGTCAGCAAGTTATTAAAATCGTGCGCAATGCCCCCTGCCAACATCCCCACCGATTCGAGTTTCTTTAATTTTAAGCGTTCCTCTTCGGCCTGTTTACGGTCGGTAATATCGCGGGCGATGCTCAAAATCATTCTGTCCTCCTGATACTTGATCAGGCAAGATTGAATTTCCACGGGAATTTGCCGACCACTTTTTGTGGTATGAACCGTTTCAAAAATTTGGAGCTTATCTAGGGGCATTTCTCTAATTAATTGCTGTATAGCGTTCGCATCCAGCCCCGTGTCGATGTCAGTCGGCCCCATCGTAAGCAGTTCTTCTCGAGAATAGCCTAAGATTTCAGCAGCTGCGCTGTTGGTATCAATAAATTTGCCTTCAAAATTAATAACCCAGACCGTATCACGCATCCCGTTTATCAACGCCCTATACTTGGCTTCGCTTTCTCGTAACGCTTGCTCGGTTTGTTCCAATTCAGTAACCCGCCGTCGCATGGCCTGCAATTCGGCTACCAGTTGCGTTTTAGTTTTATTGGCATCATTCATTAATATCTCGCTTAATGTCCTTGATAGAATGATAAATTTTTGAGCTGCATTGCTAACGCGCAAGAGCGGCCCTTCATGAGACGAGTCGATTATAATATCGGTTGATTTGAGTAAAGTGGCTGCTCAAGAAACACTATTTTGTGCCACTGAGGTTGAGGGTGATTTGTATATTGTAACTGGTGACCTACCAAAATGACAAGGTATGGAAGGGATTTTGCGCCCTCAGAGAAAAGTGTTAAACGGTTTCTGCTACTATTGGCCTGAGGGCCGCAGATATCGAACTTTCCCTACATACAAACCCAAAATTTACAGTATACTATTATGGGGTATAATTCGATATGGCTAGGCAAGCTTTTTTCCACAATAGTATAATGATACGCATAGCCTTTTATATTCTCTTCATAACAAACTAAGATGCAGGACCGTTATCTTTTTACGAGTTACACAGTTCGAGACCCTAAAGGTTTTATAAGTCGACTTCAGGACAAAATACAAGCTTGATGGTCTCTAAATTTTGATTAAAAGGTGACTTCGGAAACCTTTAGGGTCTGATTTCTTTCAACTGCGTAACTCATTCTTTAATAAAAGATAGCGGTTTTTTTCTTCGTTCCTGTCTTTGAGCAGATCAGGCGCGCTTTTAGCTATTTCATCGTCCTTATCTTTCTCATATTACGATACTTGTCTTCTCAAAAAACTTTAAAGTAGACTAACTTTTATGAGGAAATAATGACCCAGATAGCATCAAAAAAAAGAACGGCCGTAAATCATCGCTCACTTGTTTCGATATCGAAGAAGCAGGATTTTGAACAACAGGTTAGAGAGTTGGAAGCAAAAGATCAAGAACTAGACGGGCAGTTGGCTGCCTCACATCTCCAACAAAACCAAGGGCAGATTTGTGAAGCAATGACCGGGCAAGAGCGGGAGCACAATGAACCGCCGTTACACGACTACGAAATTGACCTGAAGCCCGTCACCCATACCGAGCCGGGCCTTATTGCGCAGATTGATAAGGACCAGAATTACCAATTTGTCAACGAGGCCTACGCACGCTGGCATAATCTGCCGCGCCATCAGATTATAGGGCGTACTGTCCAAGAAGTTGTCGGCCCCGAAGTCTACGAGCAGATTCGGCCCAATATTGCGTTGGTCATGGCTGGTGAACCCGTTACTTTTGAAAATACCTTTACCTATGCCGAAGGCAAGAAAACGATGCTGGCGTCATATATTCCTCACTGGGATGTAGACGGACACCCATCCGGCTTTCACGCGCTGATTCTGGACATCAGCACCCGCAAACAAATGGAAGAGGCGCTGCGAGAAAGCGAAAAACGCTTCCGCAGTATGGCCGATACGGCCTCGGTTCTCATCTGGATGTCTGGCCCGGATAAGCAGTGTACCTACTTCAACCAACCGTGGCTGACATTTACCGGTCGGAGTTTATCTGAACAATTGTCCGTTAACTGGATCGATTGCCTGCACCCCAATGATGTCCAACCCTGCCTGGATATCTACGCCAAAGCTTTTAATGCTCGCCAGCCATTCAAATTAGAATACCGGCTGCGACGGGCCGATGGCGCTTATCGTTGGGTTATCGATACAGCGGTTCCGCGCTTTGAAGACGAGCGTTTTGTAGGATATATCGGCTCTTGCATCGATATCCACGAGCGCAAGCGGGCAGAACTGGGCGAGCGCCTGTTGGCCGAAACCGGTAAAATTTTGTCCAGCTCTTTAGATTACACCGTCCGACTATCTCATGTGGCTCAACTAGCCGTACCACATCTGGCTGATTGGTGTGCCGTAACCCTCTTCGACGAAAATTGGGCCGTACAACATAGTACCGTTGCCCACGTTGATCCGGCTAAGGTGACACTGGCCCACGCGCTGCAGCAGCGTTACCCAATCCCTCGGGAAGTCCTTTTAGAAAAATCTCGCCCCTGGCTTCGCGGCCAGCCGGAGCTTTATCCGGAGATTAATGATGCCTTCCTCAAAGCCAGCGCTCAAGATGCCGAGCATTATTCAATTCTACGCGGTCTGCATTTTCAATCGGCTATGGTAATCCCCTTAATGGTTCAAGAGCGAGTCGTAGGCATGATGCTTTTTGTCTGGGCTGAGTCGGGCAACCGTTATGATGCGCATGATTTGGCTCTAGCCGAAGAGTTGGCCCGCCGAGTAGCTACGGCTTTGGAAAATGCCCGGACATACCAGGCCGAACAGGCCGCCCGGCAGGCCGCCGAGCATATTGCCGAACGGATTGCCAGTTTACAAATCGTTACCGCTAAATTATCACAAGCCATCAGCTCTAACCAGATAGCGGAGATTGTCCTCACCCAGGGGTTGTCTACCATCGGTATCAGCGCCGGTATGATCGCCCTACTAACCGACGAAGGCACCGAGTTTGAAATGTTGGCCTCAATTGGTTATCACGAGCAGGTCGTAGACCGATGGCAGCGATTTCCGGTCCAGAGTGGTATCCCTATGGCCGATGTTGTGCTTTCGGGCCAGCCCATCTTTGTTCACACCCGCCTGGAAGGCGAAGCGTTTTACCCCAACATTATGCATGAACGGGCGCACGCCGCCTGGGCGGTCATACCGTTGGTGGTTGAAGGCCGAGCGATAGGGGCTTTAAGTTTTAGTTTTCCCGAAGCGCATACCTTTAGCCCGGATGAACGGGAGTTTGGCCAAACGCTAGCCCACCAGTGTGCCCAAGCTCTAGAGCGCGCTCGGCTGTATGAGGCTGAAAAAGAAGCACGAGCCAAAGCGGAAGCCGCCCAAGAATCGGTTGCGCTGCTGGCCGAAATTCGGGAGCGAAATCGATTGGCTCAGGAACTGCACGATAACGTGGCCCAGGTTTTGGGCTACCTGAACTTGAAAATTGGGCAGCTCTACCACATGTCTGTCTCAAATCAGCTCGATCATCCCGAAGCGGATCTGCATGAGTTAAAGCAAGTTATTGGCGAAGCCTATACCGATATTCGGGGCGAGATTTTTAACCTGCGAGCAACTTCATCCGCCGAGGTTCTTTTTCTTGATACCCTACGCCGCTATATAAAAAAATATAAGCGGTTCTACGGACTTATCATCACGCTTCAACTCGACATCGATGAGGCCGATCTTACCTTTCCGCCCGAGGTTGCCATAGCCCTCATCCGCACCATTCAAGAAGCGCTGATGAATGTTCGTAAACACGCGCGTGTGGATGAGGCCCTCATCTATATCAGCCGCGAAGGGGAGCAGATACGCATTCGGATTAAGGACAAAGGCCGTGGCTTTGAGCAAAGTACCACGAAAGAGGGCAGCTTTGGCCTCACCATTATGCGCGAACGGATGGAAGGTATCGGCGGCCGCCTGGAAATTGAGAGCGTGATAGATTGTGGAACGCAAATAACCCTGTTTTATAGCGGCTAGACACGCTATCCCCTCATAAATAGCTTCCCCAGCAATAGTTGCCTTATTCTTGCAATGTAAGATACTTCCTCGCCTACGCTTGCTTACGTTTTCCAATACAAGATGCATTAATGACAACTCTAATTGACGTTTTCCAACGTAACATACACGAATGACAACTCTGATCTAAGTTTTCCAACGTAACATACACGAATGACAACTCTGATCTAAGTTTTCCAACGTAACATGCACGAATGACAACTCTGATTTAACTCTTCCAACGTAACATGCACGAACGACAACAAACATGACCCCCTTTACACCAAATTCACCCCTTCCCGACTTGTCGCGACACCTCAATTTCGCAGATTCACCTGCCTCGACAAGACGAGGCACTTCTATTTCGCGGATTTACCTGCCTCGACGCGGCGAGACACCTCTATTTCTCAGATCGACGGCCCTCGACAGCGCGATGGCGTTATAACTGCCAACTGTAGCACTCTCGGCCCACAATAGACCTTACAATTTGCCGCCCAACCGATGCACGCGTTGACAATGGTCGGTCGTCTACGACCAAAGAGCAGCGTGAGCAGGGGTTAAAGCGAGGTTATCTCTGTTTCTAAAGCATAAGGTTTGCTTGTTTAGTTTGTATTGCAAATGAAGCTCATTTGTGTGATAATTGTTGAAGAAGTGTTGGAAGTATTCGGTTTGATGGGTAATAAATTCGGTTAGCGAGTTACATCTAATAAGAGTCGTTGGGCGGTGAGAGAAAGTATTGAAATGGGTGATACGGTAATTCTGGTAAATCGCAGTTTACTGGAAGCTATAGGCACAACAGACATCATCACTTTCGCCTGTCTCCTTATCGTTGTAATAGTAGGATGGTCGATTGTTGCTTATAAGCGCTCTGTTATCAAAATTAAACATTTCGCAATAGCTGTAGGACTGCCTTTCGCAGCGTTATGCATTTCGGAAGAAGTGTATGCGTATCTACTTTTACTTATGCTGATTACAATTACTATTGGTGGGGCTGTTATATTGATCAGTAAGTGGCGTCCATCATGGTTGGAACGATTGTTGGGAGATACTCGCCCCGATATATTAAGAGGGGTGGGTATTGCTGCCCTTAGTTTACTTCTCCTTATTAGTCTTGGAACAGTAAGACTGGGGCTAAATGTTGGGGGTGCGGTTGCCAAAGGATCGCACGTAACGATAGGTAAAATATTCTTAGAAGATGGAGATATAAAAGAAAGTAGAATACTTTACATGTTTGAAAGGTAGCCCAACATTATACCGTGGAAACACAAAATTGTGCTGATAATCGACAGAATTAACAGGATTTACCTTAATTATGACAAATATGACAAATAAAATCGTGATAATCTTGTAAATCCTGTCTAATATTTCTTTCCCACGGTTTAATGCAGAGCTACCGTTTGAAACATACGATGGATTAATGGATGTATGGGTGCCGAAAGCTTATAACTTACAATTTGAAGACGACAGTTGCTATAAATTAACATACTATAAAACACTCCTCTATCCAGTCGAGGCTAGATCAGATGTTTATGTTACTCAAATTCAAGCGATCAGCGAATGCGAGTAACGAATCGCCCAACAACGGTGTAAAGCTGATGCCCAGGACTCCCTGCTTGGCAAAGTTGGTTGTGGCACTTTGAGGTTGCTGCAATGTGAAGTGTCGGCCGGCACAGCTTACGCCGAGGGCGTTAGGACCACATATTTATAGGTGGTTAATCCAAGCATTCAGTCTATGGTTATCGGCACGCCACGGCGGACAAAGTAAAGTGAGAGGATTATGAGATGGGTAATTCACAAGAAGCATACCTGCAATTGATTGCATCCGGCAGCAACGCCTACGTCCGCAATTTGGCCGGAGCTGAACAGGCAATTGAGCGCGGGCAGTTCAATGTTGCCAAGGTTTTACGAGCCGCTGCGCATACCCAGCGAACCCTAGCGATGCAGGCGGCTCGACAGGTGGCGGATACCCTGTCGGCGCAAGAACTGCTAGGGATGATTGCCGATGAACTAGACCAAATACAAGCGGCCTCCGGTCTCAACGATGCGGCCAGAATGTCTCTGGCGAGCATCGTCGAGCGCTCGCTTACAAGTTTAGAAGACAATCCCGATATTCTCGAAAAAGATGTATCCATCATCATCATGGGCTGCTACAACTGCGGCGTTCTCACCGAGGAGTCGCAGATTGAGCTTTGCCCCCATTGCGGTGCCTTGGCCGTGGAGTTGGAATGGTTTGGTCCGTTCTACGCCGAAACCTCAGAACACCTGGGGCAACTGACTCCCGACGCGATTATAACGACATTGGAGCAAATCCCTGATCAGGTAGCCAACGCAATTGAAGGCGTCGATGAGGCGGTTTTGAGCCATAAGCCAAGCGCCGATGAATGGTGCGTCAAAGAGATTATGGCCCACATGTTCGAAACCGATCACGCCTTTATCGAACGGACAAGCACGATATTGGCTGCGGAAGGTGTCCCCGCTCTGCCCCGCGCAAAACCGCCGTGGAAATTGCACGAGGGCAAAGGCTATGAAGCCTATTCACCGTACCAACTCCTGACCACCATGCAAGATGTCCGGGCCGAGTCGCTGGCCCTTGTTCGCAGTTTGTCCCCGCAGGATTGGGTGCGACAGGGAACGCTGATGGGGTCGGTCAGTTCTGTTCTCGATTTGGGGACGTGGGTTGCCAACCACGACAAAGGCCATCTCGCTCAGATCAAGCGGCTGTGCGGCAAATGATCATAACCAACTTACGACTGGGTAACAATAAAGCGGTTCAACTCATTCCTCTGAACTCTATTTGGCAACTTTCACACATCGCCATCTTGAGTTATAATAGGAATGTTGTGACCTGACTGTTAATCGGCTACATACGCATCGAATACAGTTACCACCCCACACCCATCTAAACCAAATTTTAACAATCAATAAATGAGGAGCAGAGTTATGAAAAAACTTAATTATTTGTTGCTTGCCTTACTGTTGATGTTCGCGCTGAGCGCGTCGTCCGTTGGAGCGCAAGAGGGTGGCGAAGGATTTACCCTAACTATCCTTCATAATAACGATGGAGAATCGCAGTTGGTTGACGCCGGCAGTGGTCTGGAGGATTTTGGTGGCGTGGCTCGCTTTGGTGCCCTCGTAGACCAACTTCGAGCTGAAGCTGTTGACGGCTCCGGCAATACCGGCGTGGTGTTGCTCTCGTCCGGTGACAACTTCTTGCCCAGCCCGGAACTGGATGCCAGTATCGAGAAAGGTGTTCCGTTTTATGACTCAATCGCGGTTAACTTGCTCGACTATGATGCCATGATTATAGGTAATCACGAATTTGATTCTGGTCCGGAATTTCTGGCCGACTTCATTGAAGGTGTCGGCGGTGCATTCCCCTTTGTTACGTCCAACCTTGATTTTAGTGGTGAGCCAAGACTCCAAGGGCTGGTTGACAACGGGTCCATTGTCAAGAGCGTTGTCATTGAGGAAGAAGGTCAGCAAATTGGCGTTGTTGGAGCAACCACCCCGGCGATAGCTTCCATTTCCAGCCCCCGTAACGTGGGTGTTAATAGTGACGTAGCTGGGGCTATTCAAACCGAAATTGACGGCCTGGTAGGCCAAGGCATCAATAAAATTATTGTTGTTAGCCACTTACAGAACGCTAACGAAGATTTGGAACTGGCTAACCAACTAAGCGGTGTTGATGTCATGATC
>JAGRBZ010000301.1 GCA_020433805.1 Anaerolineae bacterium | reverse complement strand
GGTCGGTGAGTATGACAACGCGGTGGCGGTGTTCAGCCGGGATAGCAGCAGCGGCCAACTGACCTTTGTGGAAATGCTCAAAGATGGCGTGGACGGTGTAGACGGCATGGAGGGAGCCAGCTCGGTCACGGCCAGCGGCGACAACAAGCACGTCTACGTGGCCGGTTATAGTGACGACGCCGTGGTCGCTTTTTCTATTATTACTTCTCCTGAAATGGAGATGTTGGGCAACGGCCAAGTCATCGCCAGTGGCGACACCACGCCCACCACCACCGACCACACCGACTTCGGCTTCGTCGCCGTCAACAGTTCGCTGACCCGGACCTTCACCATCAGTAACAGCGGTACCGCCGATTTGACGTTAACCGGCACGCCGTTGGTGACGGTCACCAACAGCAGCGGCTTCTTTAGCCTGACGCAGCCGCCGTCTAGTCCGGTTATGAGCGACACCACCACGACATTCAAGCTCCAATATGCTCCCACCGCAGCCGGAGTCCATACGGCCACTGTCGCCATCGAGAATAACGACAGCGATGAAAACCCGTATACCTTTGTCGTTTCGGGCCGAGAACTCTCTAGTTGCCCGCCCGGTTCATACATCAATAAAACCACCGGCGACGGCCTGGGCAGTGACAATGTCTACGGCGTCTATGCCGAGGGCAGTACGGTCTATGCCGCAACCCGGGGCGGGCTATCGATCTCGACGGACGGCGGCAGCAGCTTTAGTAACAAAACCACCAGTGACGGCCTGGGCGCTAACAACGTCAGAAAAGTCTATGCCGAGGGTAGCACGGTTTATGCCGCGACCAGCAGCGGGCTGTCGATCTCGACCAACGACGGCAGCAGTTTTAGCAACAAAACCATCAGCAACGGCATGGGCAGTAACAGTGTCAACGGCGTCTATGCCGAGGGCAGCACGATCTATGTTGCGACCGACGGTGGGCTGTCGATCTCGACCGACGGCGGTAACAGCTTTAGCAATAAGACCACTAGCGACGGCCTGGGCGCTAACTATGTCAACGGCGTTTATGCCGATGGCAGCACGGTTTATGCCGCGACCTACGGCGGCGGACTGTCGATCTCGACGGATGGCGGCAGTAGCTTTATCACCAAGACCACCACCCACGGCTTGGGCGATAACTATGTCAACGGCGTTTATGCCGAGGGCAGCACGGTCTATGCCGCAACCGACGGCGGGCTGTCGATCTCGACCAATGGTGGCAGCAGCTTTACCACCAAGACTACCAGCGACGGCTTGGGCGATAACTTCGTCCTCGGCGGTGTCTATGTCGAGGGCAGCACAGTTTATGCTGCAACCGACGGCGGGCTGTCGATCTCAACGGACGGCGGTAACAGCTTTAGCAACAAGACCACCAGCGACGGTCTGGGCAGTAAACAGATTTATGGAGTCCAGGCCGAAGGAAGCACGCTCTATGTGGCGACCCTCGGCGGGTTATCTCTAGGTAAATGTATCTCCCCGCATGAAATTGATGTGCAGGGCAACGGCGCATCCATTGCTAACGGTGATACCACGCCTTCCTTGGCCGATCATACCGACTTCGGCGCGGTTGCCGTCAACAGTTCACTGACCAGGACCTTCACCGTCAGCAACAGCGGCGGAGAAGACTTGACCCTGACCGGCTCACCGTTGGTGACGGTCACCAACACCAGCGGCTTCTTTAGCTTAACCCAGCCGCCGGCGAGTCCGGTTACCGCCGACTCGACCACGACGTTCAAGATCAAATACGCTCCCACCGCAGCGGGCGTGCATACGGCCACGGTGGCTATCGAGAATAACGACAGCGATGAAAACCCGTACACCTTTGTCGTCTCCGGCCAAGAACCTACAGCCTGTCAACTTTACCCGCCCGCTTCATTCACCAATCGAACCACCGCCGATGGCCTGGACGATGACGCCATCTCCGGCGTCTATGCTAAGGGCAGCACGGTCTATGCCGCAACCTACAACGGCGGACTGTCGATCTCAACGGACGGCGGCAGCAGCTTTAGCAACAAGACCACCGCCGACGGCTTGGGCAGTAACAATGTCAACGGCGTCTATGTCGAGGGCAGCACGATCTATGTTGCGACCGACGGCGGGCTGTCGATCTCGACCAACGGCGGCAGCAGTTTTAGCACCAAGACCACCAGCGACGGCCTGGGCAGTAACTTCGTCTACGGAGTCTATGCTGAAGGCAGCACGATCTATGCCGCGACCAACGGCGGGCTGTCGATTTCAACTAACGGCGGCAGCAGCTTTAGCACCAAGACCACCGCCGACGGCCTGGGCGATAACTATGTCAACGGCGTCTATGTCGAGGGCAGCACAGTCTATGCCGCGACCTTCGGTGGGCTGTCTCTAGGCACATGCACCTCCGACTCTTTGCAATACTTCCCGATGTTGATGAAGGGTTTCGAACCGCTGCCCGATCTCATCATCACCGACCTGCAAGCCACCAGCACCGCCGTGACCGTCACCATTGTCAATACCGGCACGGCCTCCGTGGTGGATGCCTTCTGGATTGATGTCTACTTCGATCTCGACGCGCCGCCGACCGTTAACCAGCCCTGGCCCACGACCGATGCCAGCCACGGCGTTGTCTGGGGGCTGTTCGGCAGCGACCTGCCGATCCTACCGGGCGAGTCGCGCACGCTGATTCTGGCCGATGCCACGCAATTCTTTGGCGGCGAACAAGTGACCAGCGATCCGCCCTACCCGGTCGGTGTCGATGTTTACGGCTACGTCGACTCGGTCAAGGTGGGTTTCAGCTTTGCGGCAGTAACAGAAAGCGATGAAAGCAACAACGTCTTTGGCCCGGTCACATCGGGAACGGGGGGGGCGACCAGTCTCTCTAAACCGCCGGAGGGATCGCAAAGCGGGGAGGTAATGCCGCAGAGATAAACCTGATCACCGTCAGTGAGAAGATGAAATCACTGACGGTGATCGTAAATCTCTCTGCTAAGGTACCATTGGGCAAAAAATAGGTAATGTCTCTTTTCATTTATGCTATAATTTATTATTATAATTCTTAGAGCTTACGCAGTTGGCATGTCATCCATTCGACAAGCTCGGGATAGGTTTCGAGGAGAAACGACAAAAGATCCCTGAGAAATATGGCTGTAAGCAGATGCCGTAGGGATTTCTCCGCCTTGGGCTACGAAATGACAACTATGGGTGTCAAGTGTGTAACTCCTAATTCTATCAATCCTTTTATAAGAGGGCGAAGAATATGCTAAATAAAAAACATCCTGGTGTAACACGTGCAGTCATTATTCTAACGGTCGCTATAGCGATGACAATTATTGGAACAACCGTCGGCTTACTGTGGCCACCGCTGCTGACCAAAGCAGGGGCTACCCTACCGCCTCGGGATGAGCCTCCCTCTCAATCCGATGATGACGACGACAGCGACCGCGACAGCGATCCGGTCGGGGCCTATATTGTGCTTCAGGTGGGAGCCGCTCCGGCGGGTGCTTGGGGCGTCGTTCAATGGCTGGGGGCAGACGGTAACTGGCACGATGTTGAAGGTTGGCAAGGGCCGGTTCAAGTTAGTAATCGCTGGTGGGTGGCCGCCAAAGATTTCAACACCGGCCCGTTCCGCTGGGCTGTCAATAGCGGACCCGGCGGCGAACAACTCGGCACCAGCGAGTCGTTCACCCTGCCGCAGTTTCCTAATGAGACTTTATCGGTGCGTGTCTCCTTATCTAATTAGCGTTATCCACCTGTTGGTACTCCTTTAGATGAGACCTCGTAGGATTTTATTTGGCGTCCTGCGAGGTCTTTTTATTTGGAGCGTCGAGACCTTATAGGTTTTCAAAACCTATAAGGTCTAGGCCTTATGTTTGGCTGACAAAACGCTTTTGTTCCCTCTGCGTACACCTGATATAATACCGGTTATGGATACCCCGCAGACATCACGCTCAACCACAAAGCTCGATGTTGAACCGTTTCTCGAACTCAGTCAACGTTACCCCGTGATCGACGTTCGTACCCCGGCTGAATTTGCCAAAGGCCACATCCCCGGTGCAATCAATATCCCGCTGTTTTCTAATGAAGAACGGGCCGTTATTGGCACCACTTATAAGCAGGTTGGCCAAACGGAGGCGATGTTGTTAGGGTTGGAGATAACCGGCCCCAAGATGCGGAGCCTGATCGAGCAGATACAGGCGGTGGCCGCTGAAGGCACGCTGCTTTTTCAATGCTGGCGGGGCGGAATGCGCAGCGAGAGCGTCGCCTGGTTGGCGGGGTTGTTTGGCTACCGTTGTTATACGCTGCGGCGTGGCTATAAGGGATTTCGCAATTATGTATTGCAGACCTTTGATAGGCCGAATCGCCTGTTGGTTTTAGGGGGGAAGACCGGCTCCGGTAAAACCGAGATTTTGCAAGCGCTCAAGCAGCGGGGTGAGCAAGTCATCGATTTAGAGGGGCTAGCGCATCATAAAGGCTCAGCCTTTGGTGCCCTGGGCGAAGCTGCCCAACCTTCCTCGCAACAGTTTGAAAACGAATTAGCCATGCAGTGGCGGCAGCTTGACCCACAGCGACCGGTTTGGGTAGAGGATGAAAGCCGTCAAATTGGCAAACTCTCAATTCCACTGGCGTTATGGCAGCAGATGCAAGCGGCGAAAACACTCTTCATTGAAGTGCCGGTTGAACTGCGCAATTGCTATCTGGTGGAAGAGTACGGCCACTTTCCGATGTCTGCCCTACTCAATGCTGTTGAGCGATTAGAGAAACGTCTCGGCTATCAGAATGCTCACCTGGTAGTGGAGGCGCTGCAAGCCAACGATTTAACCACCTGCTGCGATATTCTGCTGCGCCACTATTATGATAAATCCTACGTACGTAGCCTCTCTAAGCGCAACTCGCCCATTCACCACATCGAGCTTGACTCGCTCGATCCCGATCGCAATGCCGACAAACTCTTGGCCTTTGCCGATACCTTATCCAATGTGCCTCCAGCTATTTCAGCGAAGTAGCTTTTTCTGTCTATAAAAAAGAAAGCACACTTATATCTATGTATTGCAGCCTGGATAGCCAGTAATCCAACGTCTGTCGCCAATTTCGGGCCGGCTGCTGGGCCTGGCGTAATTGCATATTGAGCGTCAACAGGGCGCGAGCCATCGTGCGACCATCCTGAAAGCGTTTGGCCGGGTCTTTCTCCAAAGCCGTCATAATGATGTGCTCCAACTCCGGCGAGATGTTGACCAGCGTAGAGGGCAGCGCTGGCTTTTCGTAGACGTGTGCATGAAGCATTTGGAGACTGGTTCCGTGAAACGGCAGCCTGCCGGTGACCATTCGGTATAGCATAACCCCCAGACTGTAGATGTCAGCGCGTTCGTCGATGGATTTGTGCCGGGACGCTTGCTCCGGAGCTAGATAAGCCGGTGTACCTAAGATATGGCCGTTCTGGGTTATGCTCGGATCATCGAGCGCAAAAGCGACACCAAAGTCGGTTAGTAGTGCCTGACCATCGGGAGTAACCAGCACATTCGACGGCTTGACATCACGATGAACCACGCCCTGTTCGGCCACATGAAACAAGGCTTCGGCCACCTGCCATCCGATTTCCGTGGCCGTCATCTCGTCTAAGCGCTGTTTACGTTGCAGCAACCCGAACACCGATTCGCCGGTGATGAGCGGCATCACCATATAGACCTGATCATCAAGCGTCCCGCTATCGAGCATCGACACAATGTGAGGATGGCTCAGTCGAGCCAGGGTTTGCGCTTCCCGATGAAAGCGCATCATAAGCACCTCGCTATCATCGCAGGTCGGCGGAATGCAGAATTTGATAGCCACCGGCTCGTCATGAGCCGTTAGGGCACGGTACACAATGCCGGCACTCCCCCGATTGATGATTCCCTCAATGTGGTAGCCGTCAATCAATCGTTCTGTAGCTTTATTGTGGGTCATAGGTTGCCTCCGTTAAGCAATAACAAACAAGGGTTGATGATGATTAAACTCTTCGATACGCCTTCCCCAGCGCACGATTGTGCACTTAGTATAGGATTACGCTGTTGGGAAACTGTATCACAAACTGTTCGGAGTAAGTTCTTCTCACAAAAACTATGTTGAGAGGAGGGCGGCAGTTTCAGGGAACGACACCGGGAATGAAAATATCGGTAGGACAAACTTCAGTTTGTCCTACACATCGCTGCTAAGGCGACTCCCCTCACTTAAGAAGTACACATCAATGATAGCAAAATTGGCAGGCGTTGTCTGTCCGACATCTGAGACAGATTTGTCATAAATTCTGGACAACATGAACGGTTGGCGTCACAAAGCTTGCTTTGTCATCGGTGTTGGGATCAAAGGTAACTTTGATGCTCCGGGTCTGTATTTTCAGAGGAGTTTTAGAGGCAATCCGACCTATCGCGTAGCCGGATCGAGAATGTCGCGCAGCCCTTCGCCCAGCATGTTGAAACTCAAGGCTGTCAGGAAAATCGCCAGACCGGGGAAGATGGCAACATGGGGCGCGACGCGGATCAAGCGCTGACCCTGCACCAGCATCGAGCCCCAGGTGGCGGTGGGGGCGCTCACGCCTAAGCCCAAGTAGCCAAGGCTGGCTTCGGTCAATATTGCGCCGGCCACGTTCAAAGTGAGGATAACCACAATGGGGCCGATGGCGTTGGGCAAGATGTGGCGCACGATGATGGTTGGTGTGCGCACGCCTGTCGCGCGGGCCGCCTCAACAAACTGCTGCTCTTTGAGCGATAGGTAGCTGCCGCGCACGATGCGGGCATAAGCCACCCAACTGACCAGGGAGATAGCCAACACCACCCGCGACAACCCCGCGCCCAAAACGGCCAGAATGCCGATAGCCAGCACCAGACCGGGGATCGCTTGAAAGGTGTCCGACAACTGCACGATGACGGCATCGATCCGCCCGCCGAAGTAGCCGCCTATGGCTCCCAAACTTATACCGATGAAGCCGGACAGCAGCATCGTTGCCAGCCCCACCGTTAGCGAGATACGCGCCCCATAGATCATTCGGCTGAGAATATCGCGCCCGATTTCATCGGTGCCCATAATATGTTCCGGGGAGGGAGGACGGTAAAGCTGATCGGGGTTGGGCAAATTGGGATCGTACGGGGCCAGAATAGGAGCCAGCACGGCGATAAGCACGATGGCCGCGACGATGATGCCGCCGACGAGCGTTTGCGGATTGCGGACAAACTGCGTCCAAAAGCTCGGTGGACGGCGAAGGTCTGCCTCCGCCTGGCGCAGGGCCGGATGAGAAAGCGCGTTACTCATGGGCGATCCGGGGGTCGAGATAGGGATAGGTCAAATCGGTCAGCAGGTTAGCCAGTACAATCGACAGCGACAGAATCAGCACCGCCGCCTGCACGACCGGAAAGTCGCGATTGAAGATGCTTTGCACCAGCAGGTGGCCCAGCCCCGGAATGCCGAAAACCTGCTCGATGATAACGGAGCCGCCGACCAGATAACCCAACTGCAAGCCCATCAGTGTTACAATCGGGATAAGCGTATTGCGAACGGCGTGGCCGGTCACCACCCTGAACTCCGGCAGACCCTTGGCCCTGGCCGTGCGCAGGTAATCGGTCGATAGCACTTCCAACATTACGCCGCGCACGTAGCGGGTCATAAAAGAGAGGCGCGGAATAGCCAGCACGATGACCGGCAGCACATAAGCCGAGGCCGACTCGACCCCGGAGGCCGGCAGCCAGTCGAGCTTCAAGGCAAAGAGGAGGATGAACATCAAACCGACCCAAAACGGTGGTATCGATACCCCGCCCATCGCTGCCACCAGACTGCCGTAATCGAGCCAACTGTTGCGCCGGACGGCGACCATAATACCCAACGGCAGCGCGATGAGATAGGCCACCACAAAGGCCGAGACCGTCAGCCGCAGGGTATAGGGCAGCGTTTGGACGATCATCTGCATTACGGGGCGGCGAGTTACGAACGACTGGCCGAAATCGAGGCGGACGACTTGGGCCAAAAAGGAAACGTACTGCACCGGCAGCGGATCGGTTAAACCCAACACTTGTCGTAAATTTTCTTTTTCGCGTTCGGCCTCCGGGCGGGGATCACCGGCGTAAAGCATCTCCACCGGGTCGCCGGATAGGCGCATCACTACAAAGACCACGGTGACGACCAACCACATCGTCACCAGCCCTTGCAGCAGTCGCCGGATGATGGTGCGTAACAAAGCGTGTTCTCTCGTTTCGTAACTTGGTGGACTTACACAATTCCTTCCATGTCATTTCGAGCGACGACAGGAGCGAGAAATCCCCCGAACGCTGTTGACAACCGAACGTTGTAGGGATTTCTCTGCCTTCGGCCTCGAAATGACATGGATGTTCGTTCGATAATAAAGGGTGTCTTACTCCACCACATCCGCCGAGCGCAGCCAGTAAACCACGTCCGTCGGCAGCGGCATCTCCTCCAGGCCGGTTATACGGTCGTTGCGGTAAGCCCGTACATCATCGTGGCTGTAGAGAAAGACGGCGACGGCATCGTCATCGACAATCATCTGCTGGGCTTCGTTATAGATGTCGCGGCGTTGCTCTTGATCGGTCACGGTTTGGCCTTCCTCCAGCAGGCTGCTGACGGTGTTGTTTTGGTAAGCGGAGGCTTGGCCCAAGATCCAATCTTTGTGGAAGACCCAATACATATGATCCGGGTCGACAATGTTGCTGAAGCCGTACAGAGCCAGCTCCGATTGTCCGTCGCGCACTTCCTGGTAATACGCGCCGGTTTCGACGGTTAGCAGTTCGACATCGATGCCGACATCTTGCAGGTTGCGTTGAATCAGTTGGGCCTCGTTCTGCTGATTGGGCGGGGTTTTGAGCGTGAGGCTGGTGCCCGGCTCCCAACCTGCTTCAGCCAGCAGCGCTTTGGCTTGGTCTGGATCATAGTCATAACAGTTGACCGTGTCGTTATAAAAGGAAGAGCGGGTGGAAAGTGGTCCACAGGTGCGGGTCACCACGCCGGGGAAAAGTTTCATGAGCGATTCTTTATCGACGGCATAGGCAATGGCCTGGCGAACGCGGACATCGGCCAGTTCGGGAACGGCTTCGTTGAGGGTGATCATATCGTAGCCGTAGCCGGGGCTTTTGAGCAGGCTGATATTTTCCTCACCTTCTAGCCGTTCGATGTCGGTATCGGGCACACCCAGGATGAGATCATATTCGCCGGATTCAAGGTTGATGATGCGGGTGGCTTCTTCTTCAACCCACTTGAAGACCAGCTCATCGATCTTCGGTGCGCCGCCCCAGTAGTCAGGATTGGCGGCCAGTACAATGTTGACGCCCGGTTCCCAAGACTCTAGCTTGAACGGGCCGGTCCCGACAATGTTCTCGGTCCAGACCTGGTTTTTCTCGATCTCGGTACAGATTTCGCCGGTGGTTTCGGCATCCAATCCTTCCTCATCCATCGCCGTCCGGCAGTCGGCATAACGTTCGGCCAAAATATGCTCGGGCATAATGCGCAGGTTGAGGGCGATGCTTTGCACCATAAAATAGCCGATGGGGTTGGCCGTATAGACACGAATCGTGTAGTCATCGACTACTTCAACCGGCTGGTCGGGGTTGAGTACAAACTCTTGGATGGGTCGCGGGCCGCGTGTCAATGTCCAGGCCACATCATCGGCGGTAAACGGTTCGCCGTCGTGCCAGGTGACGCCTTCACGCAGCTTGAACTCGTAGGTTGTCGGGTCGATCTGCTCCCACGACTCGGCCAGGCCGGGGATCAACTCGTCGGTGCGGGTGTCGTGGTAGACCAATGGCTCGAAAATTTGCCAGGCGACGGCAAAAGTGCCGGCGGTATAGTTGTAATTGCGCGGGTCCAGGTTCGGCGGTTCGGAGCCTAACCCGACCGTAATCGATTTCGCCGCCGCCGGTTCGGTGGAGTCGGTCGATGGCGTACCGCAGGCGGTTATCAGCGCCAAAACCGTGACACTGAGCAGCACAAAGGTTAGATGTTTTTTAAGTGGGGTCAATGGTTTCTCTCCTTTAGAAGTTACCGTAGGACAAACTTAAGTTTGTCCTACGGTAATTTTCATTGTCGTTGTCGTCTCAGGTGAGACTCTTGGGCTTTTTTGGCAATCTACCAGGTCGTTTTAAGGTCAATGGTTTCTCATTGTACCCGAAGTCAACTCGGCTTGCCAAAGAAGACGGAGGAAATGTTCGATGGGTTGGGGTGGTCGTTCTAAATGAGCCGATCATATTTGTACATCAACAACAAATTAATCGGGTAAGGTTCGGAGTCACAAAGCTAGCTTTGTGATTCCTCGATTAATTTCTAAAATCAGTTAGTGTCATTAGTTTTTCGCCACAACGATTCATAAAAAGT
>JAGRBZ010000300.1 GCA_020433805.1 Anaerolineae bacterium | reverse complement strand
TGGTGCGAGACCGCTGGCTAAAGATGTCGCTGTTGTGCTCGATGCCGAATTTGACGGCGGTGCCCGGCTGCATGGGTACACAGCCGATCCGCCGGTGTTGGCTCCGGGAGCGGTGGTTAATATGACACTCTTTTGGCAAGGTTCAATTCCTTTTGGGGCAAAAGTGTTGGTTCATCTGCGCGATGCCGACAACAACACCATTGCTCAAGCCGATCATTTTATCTACGACAACAAAGTGCCTTCATCACGTTGGCCTGATGTATTGGAAAGCGAAACTGTCATCCGCGATGGAGCGGTTTTGAGGGTGCCGCCGGAACTGCCGCGAGGAAATTATCGACTGCTGGTCGGCTTTTATCATCCCCAAACCTTTGAGCGGTTAGGCGTGCTTAATGACCAGAGCGGCGAAAGCGCCATCATCTTGGGTGAATGGACTGTCGAGTAAATTGCCGACTATGCCAGATAGCGGTAAAATAGAGGTTGACCAACATAACGGCTCGCACGACCAACACGCAAAAATTCCGTTTTAAGAGATTTTCATGATTTCAATCGTCATTCCCCTGCTCAATGAGGAGGGGAATCTGAAGTTACTCCATCAAAAGCTCACCGCTGCGCTCACCCCACTTAATCAACCGTACGAAATTATTTTTATCAATGACGGCAGTACGGACAACTCGGCTCAGGTTTTAGAGTCGCTGTTTGAGCTGGACCCGGCTGTGCGGATTATTCATTTCCATCAGAATTTTGGCAAAACGGCAGCGCTGGTGGCCGGTTTTCGGCACAGCCGAGGAGATGTCATCATTACGATGGATGCGGATTTGCAGGATGATCCGGCAGAAATCCCCAAGATGGTGGATAAGCTCCACCAGGGGTATGATCTGGTGGCCGCCTGGCGACACGATCGACAGGACCCCATCGACAAAACCTGGCCGTCGAAGATTTTCAACGGGGTGGTGTCGGCTTTTAGCGGGCTGGATCTGCACGATTTCAACTGCGGCTTCAAAGTTTATCGACGTGCTGTTACCGAGCAAATTCCGCTCTACAGCGATTTCCATCGCTTTGTGCCGGTATTAGCCGCCGGAAAAGGCTTTCGCATTACCGAAGAAAAGGTGCAGCATCATCCCCGTCATTCCGGCGTATCAAAATATGGTGCCGGACGGGCTATTCGCGGCTTTTTAGATTTTATTACGGTACTGTTTCTGACTACCTATCTCAAGCATCCGCTCCGACTGTTTGGAACCATTGGGATTTTTATGTTTGGGGTAGGAACGCTTATCGAAATGTACCTGGCCGGTCTGTGGTTTCTGCGAGCAGCAGCCGGTTTTGATATAGCCCCTATCGGTACCCGTCCGATTTTCATCGTCGGCATTTTGGCGATGATTTTGGGTATTCAGCTATTTTCAACAGGGCTGCTGGGTGAAATGCTGCGCTACTTCACCTTCCGGCCGGAGCAGGAGTACACCATCAAAAACATCTTACAAAGAGAGGAGACCAATTCTCGTGTACGGGTAGAAGGGTAAACAGTAATTGGTTAATGGTAACTAGTAATTGGTTAATTAGAGACTAAATAATTAATTGTTAATTATTAATTGTTAATTATTAATTATTCTCCTAGTTCTATAGCCTCGTTATTAGTTTTTATTGCCCCACGAGATATTGGCACAACGATACTATTGAGTGACCACGGTAATCGACAAAAACATTTGAATTCAAATCCGGTACAGCAGAGATTGCTTGACCGATTTCACCAGATCATTGTCGATTTGGTAGGACGAACGAACGCCGATACGATTTTAGATGCCGGGTGCGCGGAAGGTTTTGTTATTCAGCATCTGCGCGATAGCGGCATTACGGCCTGTTGCGTCGGCGGCGATTTTGAACCTGAGGCGTTGCTGTGGGGCCGCGAGAACGGTATCCACAATTCGTCTCTTGCTAATTTAGATATTCACCGGCTCCCTTTTCCCGATAACCACTTTCCCCTGGTTATCTGCCTGGAAGTGCTGGAGCATTTGCCCGATTCCCAGGTTGGCCTGCGCGAATTGGCACGCGTATCCTCCGAATATGTGCTGTTAAGCGTACCTCACGAGCCGTTTTTTCGCGGCGCAAATTTTCTGCGCGGTAAGCACGTAACCGCCTTTGGCAACGACCCCGAACACCTTCACAACTATTCCGGTCGCGACTTCCGCCAGATGGTGGGTGATGTGGTCGATATTGTCTGGCATGGCTATTCTTTCCCCTGGCAGATTGCGCTGACGCGAAAGCGTTAAGACAAATTACTCCCCAGCCGTGCAAGCAATGCCGCAGAGTATGGCTGCTACATAATTCATCTTTTGCACCAATGTTATCAAACTAAACAAAAGTCCTATATCGAAGGGTTGTTTCAGAAAATCGAGTATGCTATAGTGAAATATCGCTTGATAGCCAAACAAGCGTTTCACTAGTTTATCAGCCAGTCGGGGTCAATATAAGCACTGGGGAGTGTTTATTTTCTTGGGGTAGCGCCATACTCACATAATTTGGAGGTGTATTGTGACTGTGTCTCGACCAAACAAATTAAGAAGCCTACTCCGATCGGACGACTCTAGCCGAGAAGAGATACCACCTCAGGAAGTAGCCGAGTCCCAAGAGAGCGCGCCGACGGCTCCTTCGAAAGATGAAGGTCTTGATAAGTCGTTGCGCAAAATTCTGGAAGAACCCCGAACAATAGAAGACACCGGATTATCTCAGGGTTTCTTAAGCGATTTGACCTTAAAAACTCTCTATTACGGCGGAGCGATGCTAGGTGCGCGAATAGCGCAATCGTTGCGGCTGTACTTTGGTGGTGTCGTGGAGCCGGTGCTGAGAGGTTTAAAGACCGAGCATCTGGTGGAAGTTACCGGCGGAAGCGCACTCTCTCCCGCATCATATCATTATACAATTACGAACAAAGGCAGCGAACGTGCCAGAGAGCTGATAGAACGTAATCGTTATGTCGGTCCGTGTCCGGTTTCTCTGGATCAGTATATCGAAGTTGTTGAGGCGCAGGCTCAAATTCGACCCTGGGTTACGGACGAAGATGTACGTGAAGCGTTAAAGGGGCTTATTCTATCCGAAGAGGTTATCGAGAATATTGGTCCGGCGATTAACGTTCACGAAGCTATTTTTGTTTACGGACCACCGGGTAATGGTAAGTCGAGCATCGCTAAAGCGATAGGTACCGGCTTACTGCCTGGTAATGTTATGGTTCCCCACGCCATTCACGAGGATGGACAGGTTATCAAAGTTTTTGATCCAACAACGCACCAGGCCATTGGTAGTGAAGCGGCTCAGTTGGCAGAAACAGATTATATCGACAAACGCTGGGTGCGATGCAAACCACCGATTGTTATCACCGGTGGCGAGTTGACCATGTCAGACTTGAATTTGGTTTGGAGTGACACCAGCCGTTTTTATGAAGCCCCCTTTCAAATGAAAGCAAATGGTGGCATGTTGGTCATCGACGACTTTGGACGCCAGCAAATGACTCCGGCAGAGTTATTAAATCGCTGGATTGTGCCGTTAGAGGAAAAGGTCGATTATCTGACCTTCTATACCGGCAAAAAGTTTTCTGTTCCTTTTGAAGTATTGATCGTTTTTTCAACCAATCTCGATCCCAAATCGCTGGTCGATGAGGCTTTCCTACGCCGCATCAGCCATAAGCTGGGTATTTATGATCCCTCCGAGGAACAGTATCATCAAATCTTTACGACGGCGAGTGAAGCGCGTGGTCTTGAGTTTGATGAAGATGCTTATGCTTATCTGTTGCAGAAGTATTACCAGGCTATGGGCCGGCCTTTCCGCGCCTGCCATCCTCGAGATTTGATCAAGCAAATGGCAATGACGGCTAAATATCGAGGCAAACCCCCAATCATGACAAAAGAATTAGTAGACCAGGCAGCCCGTACTTACTTTGCCGATTTTCTCTAGCGGCCCTAGATTTTTTCTTTCAAAAGATATATGGACATTTTCAACACTATTCCGTATGGTTGCCTGCGTACAGATTCGACGGGGCTTATCCGGGAGGCAAACCCGGCTGCAACCGACATATTTGGCCTGCCGCAGAATGAGCTTGTCGGTAGCCCGCTGGTCAAACTAATCGATGACGTCGATCAAGCCATCTTTCATCAACAACTCAAGCGATTGAGGTTAGAGCCGCAGATTAAGGATTGGGAAGTACGTGTAAAGTCGGCTCAATTAAGCCCCACGTATGCCAAAATTGCCGTGGCAACAGCCGACAACCCGGAAGATCAGCCGAAAGATTTACTTTGGTTTATCTGCGATATTACGGCTTACAAAGAGAGCGTTGCCCAAATTAGTCAACACGATCATCAATTGTTAACGTTGCAATTCGTTAGCTCAGCCATCGCCTCTAACACGGGGCTGCAGAATATGCTCGACTATGTTAGCCGAGCTATGGCAAAACTTTTAGATGTGCCTGCTTGTGCTATTTCAGAATGGGATACGGAAACGAACACACTACCGCTCTTGATCGAATATGGTCCCGATGATTGGTGGGATGATGACCTTTTGGAGGAGGTTTACGAACTACAGGATTTCCCTCTTACCAGGCAAGTCCTTTTTGAGCGTTGCGCTCAACAACTGACAATTAACCAACCTAATATTGATCAGGCTGAGTTAGAATATATGCGGGAAATCAACATCAAAACCTTGCTTCTGGTGCCGATGGAATTTCAAAATCGTGTTGTGGGTTTGGTTGAGTTGATGGATGACCAGGTAGAGCGCACCTTTACCATAGCCGATATTATCTTTGTCCGCTTGCTGGCTAACCTGGCTGCCGGTACAATTGAATATGCGCGGCTTTATCAACAGGTTCAGCAGGAACTGTCTGAGCGTATCTTAGCCGAGGAAGAGCTGCGCCAAAGCGAGTCTCGGAATAAAGCGCTGTTAGACACCATTCCCGATTTAGTATTTCAAATTACGCGCAACGGATACTATGTAGATTGCAAGGGTGGCGACAGCTTAGACGTAAACGCCGCCTTTGGCATCGAAATCGGAAAGAATGTAACCGATCTTTTGCCGCCTGAAATTGCCGATCTTATACTTAATAATATTCAGAAAACCGTTCAGACCAGGCAGATGCAAATTTTTGAATATCAACTACAACGACCATACGGGGTTCAGGATTATGAAACCCGGATGGTGGCTAACGGTACCGATGAAGTCATAGGTATTGTGCAGAATATTACAACTCGGAAACATGCCGAACAGAAAGCCATTCATGAAGAGCGTTTAGCTGCCCTGGGGCAGCTAGCGGCAACTTTAGCGCACGAGATAAACAATCCTCTACAGGCGGTTCAAAGCCATCTTGATATCGTTCTCAACTATGCCCTCGATCCGGAGAAAAGCAGACTGCACTTAACTATCATACGAAATCAAATCGAACGCCTCCATTCAATCATGCGCCCTGTACTCAACCTCAGTCGTCCACAGTCTACTCCGCGTCAACATGTCTCCGTTGTTGAATTGATAGAACAGGTTTTGATTCTCGTTGAGAAAAAGCTGGAGCTTAATAAGCTTCACGTCAGCACGGACTTTCAGGAAGTCGCTCCAGTTTTGGCTGTTACCGAACAGTTGACTCAGGTTTTTCTGAATTTGATTCTCAATGCCATCGAGGCAGCCCCTCCTAACAGCCATCTTCAAATAGCTACTTTTAATAAAAACGAAGCGATCATGATCACCTTTACCAATCAAGGCCCCCCTATCGCGCTAGAAATGATGCCCCATATTTTTGAACTGTTTTATACCACAAAATCAGAAGGCAGCGGTTTAGGTTTATGGATTAGTCGTAATTTGATCCAGCAGCATGGCGCATCTTTATCTGCAGAAAATTTAGCGGATAATGAAGGCGTTGTATTTTCCATACAGCTACCCACTGTTTCGATAGAGGCCCTAACCCCGTGAGCGATAGCCTTAATGGCAATTCCGAATCGATACAAGGTAGTCGGCTATTAGTTGTTGATGATATGCCAGATGTCCGTTCCGGATTGGTTCATATTTTGTGCTTGGAGGGGTATAGTGCGGAGGAAGCGGCATCCGGAATGGAAGCATTGCGGTTATTAGAACAGATTTCGTACGACTTGATGCTGCTCGATATGCGAATGCCCGGTTTGTCGGGTATAGAAGTTATGGAGCGCGCACGAGAGATGAGTCCTGATATGTCAATCATTATCTTAACGGGCCACGCTACTTTGGACAGCGCTATTTCCGCCGTAAAATTAAAAGCGGACAACTATTTACTTAAGCCTGTCAGTGCCGGTCAACTGGTTGAAATTATTTCGCACACCTTACATGAACGTGCCGAAAAGTTAAGGCAGCGTCAGTTGGCTCAGGTTGCGATAACCGCCCTCCATCAATCTGAGCAATCTGAGTCCGAATCTGAGACTGAAATTCCCCTCAATTTAACCATCTCTGCTTCCTATGAGCTAATACAGGTCGAACCATTACAGTTAGATATGGGAAAAGGGACGGTCATAAGCGAGCACGATCCTGATCAAGTCCATGCCTTATCGGAAACTGAAGCTATTTTACTCTCATGTTTGATGCGCCATCCAAACCAAGTTCTTTCTTGTCGCGAGTTAGCCCACATGGTTTGGGAACGCGATTTAGATGAAGTTCAAGCCCAAAATCTGGTTCGCCCCTATATCTTTCGTTTGCGCAATAAAATTGAGGTATTTCCCAAATATCCTGATGTTATTCGAACCATCAGGAAACGGGGTTATCTTTTTGTCACCCAAAAAGACAACCTGTAATTCAGCAAACATCTTAATCATCTTCTTTATCTCCACGGTTCATAACTTGTGTTTCTATAAATTAATCGGGTACGTGCCGGAATCACAAAGCTAGCTTTGTGATTCCCCGACTAATTTGTTGATTTACAAATCAACAAATTAGGGATGCAATCGCCTCCGGGGCCTTATTAGACTTTCATTTATCCCAATTGTCGGCCCATTAAATCACCCTCTTCCTTCTCAGCAAACTTGTTACAAAAATTTCAAATATATTCAACCGAAATATTTCTAACCAATCCCCTATGTAATCTTTATTTTCATTAGATATATATCCCGTACCCTAATAGTGTGTCAGGTAATTCTCATCATTATCTGCAGGTATTTAGTTTTAAACGTTCTTTGTCTCAAGAGCGCAGACCATTTAAGTTTACGCATCTTAAAAACTCCAGTAGTAAAAGTAATGACCAAGGTTGGTCAACCGAAAGAGGTTAACTATGATTTGGCTACACAAAATCTGGCAACAGATACGAAAACCTCACGAAACCGGGCAAAGTCTCGTCGAGTTTGCCCTGGTGCTGATCTTCATCATTATCCCCTTTATCTTTGTTTTTATAGAAACAAGTACCATTCTTTATAAATATGTGGCAATAACAAACAGTGCCCGCGAAGGTGTTAGAACGGGTTCTATCTACCTTTACATGGGCGATCCGGGTGGGTCGTCTGCCGCCCCAGACGCCGGTCGCAGCGGTGAAGTTTCTGCTGCGGTCAGCCAAACTTTGGGTCCTCTTATTGGATCGCCTCCAGATTGCAATGGAACCAGTGCAGGCACGATATGCCTCATTAGCTACGGACCATCTTCATCCCTCATTCCTGACCCTCTCCGCAGCACGGAGCCTTTTACGGTAACGGTCACGCACACCCATCCGTTTCTCTTTGGTGCGTTAGGCAGCAGTATTGATCTTGAGGCGCAAGCCAGTATGCGCATTGAGCCAAGTTCGGTTATCACGGGACCTTAGTTAGGAGAGTTACGATGCCACACAGTAAACGAGGACAATCTCTTGTAGAAGTTGCTTTAACTTTGCCAGTACTTGTTATTCTCTTCTTTGGCATTGCCGAGCTAGGCTTCTTTCTTTTCTCCCACGTACAAGTTGCCAATGCCACCCGGGTTGGAGCCCGGCACGGCTCGTTGTGCCGCCTCAATAATAACTGTTTAGGAGAACCCGGCCTGGCGAACTTAACGGAGGTCGTTGAGTCGGCTGTGTACGATGAGGGTCAAGCGCTACATATGAGCGGAACTAACACTCAGGTTGCAGTTCAACCCGTTCTTAGTGCGCTACCCCAGGTGGGAACCCCCATCACGGTGACGGTGACGTATACGCATTCATCGTTTCTTATTTCAGACTTAATGCCAATGTTTCCTGACGATATACCTGTACAACATTCAGTGATAATGGATTTTGATAAATAGTTAAATTGGAGCGAGTGGGGATCGATGAAACGTTTATACAAGTTACTACCAAACGATGAAAAAGGTCAGTCGATTGTTGTTATGGCACTGTTATTGTCTTTTGTCATTCTGGCGTTTGCCGCGGTGGCCGTGGACGGTACCCTTATTTATTTGCGCCGTCGTCAACTGCAAAACATGGCCGATTCGGCTGCACTAAGTGGAGCAGTAGCGCTGTCTCAAGGCAAAACAGAGGCTGAGGCCTATCAAAAAGCAATGAATACCATTACGACCAACGAGGGCGAAATTGAATGGTATTCAACCGACTTAGCAAATCCAAATCCACCTACCACCAATATTGGTACAGGCCAAGACCTCGTCGTAGGCATAGAAATTACGGATAGTTGTGATATGCGCGTAGCGCTTCGATGGAGCGACATTGGAACCTATTTTGCTCAGTTTGTAGGACGCGAGCTACTTGAAGTAGGAGCCAATGCGCACGCCGGATGCAATCGAGCGGGCGGCCTTGTACCCATTGCGGTAAAACGCTTTGGTGATGAATTTGATACGGACGATACCGCACCCCCACCTGACAAAAACGACCCCGCTACGATCTATTGTGAGGAGTGTGATACCCGAGTGTCGCTGACGGGGCAAGGCAATACGACTGCCTTTGATTTCTTACGGGTAGAAGGGTCGGACGTTATCACCGACTGGCCCGGCTGGCCTAGTGACCCGGACCAGAAATTCGAGTCGCCCTCGCCGCACGCCGATCTCAATGGCGGGACACCAGGCCGAGAGTATTATATGCTTGGAGCCGGGGTTGATCCCAATGTATCGACTGGAGCCGCGTTTGCGGGCCTGGTCAATCTAGATTTACGGGACCTGACCGGTGCTATCGAGAGTTACAATGGGGTGGCGGCCAACGCTAACACGAACACACTAAAAGATTACGCCGCATGGTATATCCGGCAGGGATACTGCTGCGATATTCCAGAACCGGGTGATCAGGTAGCCATTATTTCGGGTCTTAGCAACAACTTTTCTGTTCAACCGCTTCAGCAAACGTATGCCGTTAGCGATACGGTCGCGGTTATTGTTTATGATGGCCATGTCTACAAATCACCCGATCTGGACTTAGACGGCACCCCCGATGAGTTGATAACCTACCCCACGACAACGACCCTGACCACAAATGCTTTAACTTATACCATTGACCTGGAAGGCGATAACGGTTTTGGATCGGCTGCCTCAGGAATGGGGATGACGGTCGAGGGGCTGGATGGCTTTGCCGATTGGAGCTTTTCGCCGACATCTTCGCCGGTTTTGCCCTATTTGGGCAGCAAGCAGCGAACGCTTACTTTACAAGTTACCCCCAAAATAACGACAGTATTAACTACCACCCATGTTATTACCGGAGCACGCATGTTTTATGTGAGGTCTCTGGACAATGGATTAGGCGGCACAAATATTCGGCGCTATTGGCCCGCAATTGCCGTCTTTGGCGATGGCAATACCAGCCTGATCAATCCGACGGTTACAGCCCAGCCAAGTGACCCTTATGTTAGTTTGGCCAAGGGGGATACGAGCAACAAGATCGATCTAGAATTAAGGCTTTGGGGCCTGACCAGTGGCAATTACGATGTTACCGTCTCTGCTCCCAGCAATGCCGCATTGCCAACCGGTATTAGCTGGAACGGTACCTCCCCACCCTGGGTAAAAAACAGTTTAAAGTATAACAAGACGGCTGATATTAGCATCAAGCTTGATGTCGACACAACAGCCACGGCCAACACCACACCTTATGCCATCCCCATTACCGTTTCTTCCCCCGGCCTGGAGGGTCAGACCTTTAACCTGTATGTGCAGGTTAAAGAGGCAAATGCCACAACCAAAGATTATGTAGTCATTTTAGGATATGCCGCTTTTCAGATAACGGACTATCCCAATGTCAATTCTGTGCGGGGACGTATTGTCTCCGAGCTACTGGATCATCCTAGTGACTTAACATACGGGCTGCGCGCCCGGTTAATTCCTTGGTAATAGCACTACCACGAGATTTTGACATAAGCCTGGAAAAGAAATCAGGGTTTTCGGTGAATTCGATCAATTTTGTCCAAAAACGGCTCACGCAAGC
>JAGRBZ010000002.1 GCA_020433805.1 Anaerolineae bacterium | reverse complement strand
TTTCAAGGCTTCAAGTTGGAACAGGTGGCTATTATTCAGCCCAAGAAGAAACCTAGAGGCAACCCTCTTTCTGAGCTAGACAAGCATATCAACCACTGGATTTCTTCTTTACGGGTTCGGATTGAACACGCCATCGGTGGTGTTAAACGTTATCGGATTGTTAAAGACAAAATTCGGTGTTGGAAAGCTGGGTTTGTTGATGCGGTTTTTGAAACCTGTTGTGGTCTCCATAATTTCAGACTTAATTTTCGGCCTTGGATTTACAAGCCCATCCAACTCAATCTTTTTGTTGATTTTTAATCGGTATAATGTCTATTAATGACGTGGTTAAGTCATATCAGGTGCAAGCACCGGCCCGTCAGCGGGTGACAATTTATGATAAGACCGAACTCCGACGGGTATGGGGAGATGCAGGACAGTTAGATTTAGTACTTGATAATCTTATCAGCAATGCGTTCAAATATTCAGCGCCGCAAAGCCCCATCATCATCACGGCCAAGATTCATCAGGCTCCAACAGATAAAGATAAGGGCCAGATGCTCGTATCAATTACTAATTTTGGTTCCTTCATCCCGCCGGACGAGCAGGAGAAGCTTTTTGTAAAGTTCTATCGAGGGAGTGAAGATCAACAGGAGAAAGGTTATGGACTCGGATTACCGCTGGCACGCTGGCTGGTGGAAATGCACGGTGGTCAACTAGAGGTAGAAAGCTCCATTGCGGACGGTACTACCTTTTGGTTTACAATTCCACTGGCCACTACTTAATCGAAAAGTGGCAGCGAGCAAAATCTGGCTGCGTCATAACACAGCCAGGGTTAATCATAGCGAAAACAGGAGTGAAAAATGGCATCACCAGTATTGTTATCACCTTTATTTCGAGGATATATCGTCCAAACTTACAAAAGTGGCCGGTGGCAAGAGTATACCAGTTTTGCTACTCTAAATCTGGCCGAACAGACGGCTCAGGGTTTGGCTGCAAAAAACCCAGAAATTCAGAAGGTAAGGATTCTCAACCGGATCACGGGTCAGCTTGTGCGTGTATACGAGGCCAAAAAATCAAGTTAGCTATCGTTTTCGTGAGAGGTTATTTGTAATGGTAAATTTATTACTTCTAATAGACTTGATTCTTTGGAGTCTGGTCTGTTTTCCTTTAATCACCCTGTTCTTCTTGTGGTTTGATACGCCCACCCGTCAGAGAAGGGTGTGGGTGCGTTATGAGCTGGCCAAAATTAATTGGGCCACCTTGAAGCGCGAGTAAAGGAAGGTGCATTGTGAAAGCTATTATCCTGGCCGGTGGTTTCGGCACCCGGCTCCATCCCCTGACGCTTGAATATCCCAAGCCGATGATCCCGCTCGCCAATAAACCGGTGTTGGCCCACATTCTTAAGCTGCTCAAGTCTCACCATTTTTCTGAGGTGGTGATCACTGTGCAATACCTGGCCGAACAGATTCAGAACTATTTCGGCAATGGTTGTAGTCTGGGGCTGACTCTGCGCTATGCCGTCGAAGAAAGACCATTAGGTACAGCCGGCAGTATCAAAAATGTCCAGTCATATCTTGATGATGAGACCTTTTTGGTCATCAGTGGCGATCTAGTCACCGATATTGATCTATCCAGGGCGATACGCTTTCACCATCAGAAGCAGGCGCTGGCTACCGTTGTGCTGAAGCGGGTGGCCAATCCTCACGGATATGGGGTGGTTGTCACCGAGCGGAGCGGGCGCATCAGGCAATATCTGGAGAAACCTGAACATCAGCCGGCCATTTCTAATATGGTTAACACCGGTATCTATATCCTGGAGCCGAAGATATTGGATTATATGGAGCCCAGCCAGGCTTATGATTTCTCGTATGATATTTTTCCTTTATTGGTAGCCCAGAACACTCCCTTCTTCGGTTACCTGGCCGACGGTTATTGGCGTGATATTGGAACGATGCAAAGTTACAGGCAGGCTGAAGCAGATATCCTGGCCGGTAAAGTAAGCCATATCATCTCTCACTCCTACAATCTTGACAGAGATGAATCGGCGTTCGCAAAGCCAGAGAGTGTCGCCCTGGCAGTATAGGAGTAGGTCTCATGCGTTCCTATTCACTTATCCTTATATTGGTCCTGGCCGCCGTTCTGATGGGCAGTACCGGTCAGGTTAGCTTGGTCACGAAGGCTATCAAGACAATACAAGCGGAGATGTCACCAGATCACCGCTTCGACTCCTACGTGATCCGAATTCCACTGAGGGTGCCGGTCACCTGGCCCAACTCAAGCAACGTCCCTCACCTGGTGCTTGTTTCTCGAGAAGATTTTTTATTACGAAAGCTAAATTGGAGGCTGAAATGTCCCATTATAAATATCTCATCATCGGTGGGGGGATGACCGCCGATGCTGCCGTTAGTGGCATTCGTCAGACAGATTTAACCGGTTCTATCGGGCTGATCAGTGCAGAATCTGATCCGCCCTATAACCGGCCACCCCTCTCAAAAAGATTGTGGCAAGGGCAACCCCTGAAAAGCATCTGGCGTGAAACAGAAAGCCAGGGAGTGGAACTCCACCTGGGTCGGAAAGTCCAGGCCATCGATCCGCAGGGTAAATCTGTAACCGATGACCAGGGAAAGGGCTATACCTTTGAAAAGTTACTCCTGGCTACCGGTGGAACACCCCGGCGTCTCCCTTTTGGCAATACTCAGATTATTTACTTTCGCACCCTGGTAGATTACCAACGCCTGCGGGTCCTCGCCGAACAGAAGCAACGATTTGCCGTCATCGGCGGCGGTTTTATCGGCTCCGAAATTGCTGCGGCCCTGGCTATGAATGGCCGGAAAGTGGTGATGATCTTCCCGGGTCAAGGTATCGGCGAGAGGATTTTTCCGCCGGACCTGGCCCGCTTCTTGAATGCCTACTATCGCAAAAAAGGCATAGAGGTTCTGTCCGGGGAATTGGTTATTGATTTACAGGAGCACGGGGAGCAACTCGTTTTGAAGACCAAGCGGGGACAGGAGATTGTTGTAGACGGCGTGGTAGCGGGACTGGGCATTGAGCCAAATACGGAATTGGCTCGACAGGCCGGACTTAAAGTGGAAAATGGCATTCTGGTTGATGAGTTTCTGCGCACCAGCAATCCGAATATTTATGCGGCCGGCGATGTCGCCAATTTTTTTAACCCCACCTTATACACGCGTCTGCGAGTAGAACACGAGGATAACGCGAACACAATGGGTCAAATGGCAGGTCGTTCCATGGCCGGCGATGCGGTGGCCTATCATCACCTGCCTTATTTTTATTCAGATATGTTTGATTTGGGCTATGAAGCCGTTGGCAACCTGAACCCCGAGTTGGAGACTATTGTTGATTGGCAAGACCCTTATCGCAAAGGCGTGATTTATTATCTACAAGAAGGCCAGGTTCGGGGCGTACTTCTGTGGAACGTCTGGGGCCAGGTAGAAGCCGCCCGATCCTTGATTTCCGAACCAAGTCCTGTGCGCCCGCAGGACCTCCAAGAGAGATTGCCGGCCTGACAAAAAGGATAGGTATTGTCCAGAATTGAGGAAGGGGTAGCCCCGCACTCTGAACGGACTCGCCGCTGTTCCAAATGAGCACAACTAATTCTGAGGGGTGACAATGATGAGAGAGATGAAAGCGTACGTGAGGCAGAGCGCGGAGAGCAGGGTGGTCGAGCTCGCGGATGTGCCGGTTCCCGAAATTGACGAACACGAAGTACTTGTGGAAATCCATGGCTTCGGGGTCGGCATTCATGACCGGTACTTCATTCCATCCGACGCCAGCTTTCCCTACCCCATCGGGACGGAAGGCGCGGGCATCATCGCACAGATCGGCCGAAAAGTCGCGGATTTCCGGATCGGCGATCGGGTAATTCTGTCCACCAGCCTGCAGCCCAAAGGAGGAACCTGGGCCCAGTTCGCGGCGGTTCCGGAAAACTCGTTGATCCGGATGCCGGATGAGCTGGACTTTGTGCGGGCTGCCGGGATTCCGGTCGCTGGTGCGTCGGCGCTGGAAAGCCTGGGTGCACTCGATCTTACCGAGGGGGACACACTATTCGTCGCCGGGGCTTCCGGCGCGATCGGCACGCTAGTTATCCAGCTCGCGGCCGTCCGGGGCGTTCGGGTGGTGGGGTCCGCATCCCGTAAGAATCACGAATACATGCGATCACTCGGTGCCGAGAAGACGGTTGACTATTCCAATTCTGACTGGCAGGAGCAGGTCAGGGAGTGGATGCCGGGCGGGGTGGACGCCGCACTGGCAATTCAGCCGGGTACAGGTGTGGACAGCATGGCCGTGGTCAGGAACGGCGGCAAGGTGATCACCGTGTCGGGTGACAGCTTCGCGCCGGAACGAGGGATCACAGTACGTCAGTTCATGCATCATCGGGAAACCCGGCGACAGGTTATTCGGCTGGCTCACGATATCGCTGCAGGCCAGATCCAGTTGGTCATCGAGCGAGTCTACCCATTCGATCGCGCAATCGAGGCATTGGAAAAGACTGAAACCCGGCACGCAAGGGGTAAGATCGTCGTCTCAATCTCAACGTAGCTGATTTGTTTGATTTGGGCTACGAAGCCGTTGGCGACGACCCTCGAGTTGGAGACTATTGTTGATTGGCGAGACCCTTTTCGCAAGGGCGTGATTTATTATCTGCAAGTAGGCCGGGTTCGGAGAGTGGCTTTGTGGAACGTTTGGGGACAGGTAGAAGCGGTGCGGGCCTTGATCACTGAAGCGAACCCCGTGCGCCCGCAGGGCCTCCAAGGACAATTAGGGACCTGATAACGAAGCAGGAGTATATATTATGAAAAACCTCATCAAAGCGAGTGGCGAACCACTCGACATCACAGCAATCGAAACGCGGGAATGGCTTGAATCGTTGGACTATGTTCTGCATGAACGTCAACCTGAGCAAGTCCGGCATTTGTTGAAACAACTGGAATATCACGCCCGGCTGGCCGGGATACGGTTCCCCTTCTCAGCAAATACGCCTTATATTAATACGATCGTGCCCGATGCGCAGCCTCCATTTCCCGGCGACAGGCAACTCGAGCAGAAAATCGAGAATATCATTCGCTGGAATGCCATGGCTATGGTGGTTCGGGCTAATAAAGAAGCCGATGGCATTGGCGGCCATATATCAACCTACGCCTCGGCAGCGACGCTGTATGAGGTTGGCTTTAATCACTTTTTCCGGGCCAGGGGAGATCATGGCGCCGGCGATATGATCTACTTTCAAGGCCATGCCTCCCCTGGTATCTACGCCAGAGCCTTTGTCGAAGGCCGTCTGAGCCCAGAAACGTTGGCCAACTTCCGGCGCGAGTTAAAAGCGAGTGGCGGTCTGCCGTCCTATCCCCATCCCCGGCTTATGCCTGATTTCTGGGAATTTCCGACCGTTTCGATGGGCTTAAGCCCGCTCATGGCCATCTATCAAGCTCGCTTCAACCGCTATCTCGCGGCCAGAGGGTTGGCAAACGATAGTGGCGCCAAGGTCTGGGCCTTTTTGGGTGATGGCGAAACTGACGAGCCGGAAGCGCTCGGCGCGATTACCCTGGCCGCCAGGGAGAACTTGGATAACCTGATTTTTGTGATTAACTGTAATTTGCAGCGGTTGGATGGCCCGGTGCGGGGCAATGGCAACATTATCCAGGAACTTGAGCGGATCTTCCGGGGCGCCGGTTGGAATGTGATCAAGGTCATCTGGGGCAGCGCCTGGGATCCGCCGTTGGCCGGGGATTCCGAAGGGGTTCTGGTTGAACGCCTGGGACAGATCGTTGATGGCGAGCATCAAAAGTACGCCATTGCCGAGGGCGCTTACCTGCGTGAACATCTTTTTGGCACCGACCCACGCTTGCAAAGCTTAGTGGAAAACCTGACTGACCAACAGCTTGAACACCTCAATCTGGGCGGCCACGATCCCCTGAAAGTTTATACCGCCTATCAGGCGGCGGTTGAACATACCGGTTCGCCCACGGTCATTCTGGCCAGAACCATCAAGGGATATGGCCTGGGCCAGGCTGGTGAAGGTAAGAACGTCACCCACCAGCAGAAAAAGCTCGATGAAGCCGCCTTGCGTGACTTCCGAGACCGCTTTGATATTCCTATCTCCGATCAGGAAATTACCGAAATTCCCTTCTACGTTCTGCCTGATGATAGTCCTGAGATGAAATATCTGCGAGAGCGGCGGGAAAGATTGGGCGGTTATCTGCCGCAGCGCACCGTCAGCAGCGCGCCGTTGCCGGCATTCCCGCAGAGCCTGTTCGAGGAGTTTTATGGCGGATCAAAGGATCGAGAGGAAGCTACGACCATGGCTTTCGCCCGAATTTTGTCCAAATTACTGCGCGACAAGCAGGTGGGGCCATTGGTTGTGCCTATCGTTCCCGACGAAGCCCGCACCTTTGGCATGGATGCGCTGTTTCGACAGGTTGGCATTTATTCTCACCTGGGCCAAACCTACGAGCCGGTCGATGCCGACAACCTGCTTTACTACAAAGAAGCTAAAGACGGCCAGATTCTGGAAGAAGGCATTACCGAGGCAGGGTCAATGGCCTCATTTATTGCGGCTGGTACGGCTGGCGCTACACACGGGCTTAATACCATTCCTTTCTTCATCTTCTACTCTATGTTTGGCTTTCAGCGGATCGGTGATCTCATCTGGGCGGCGGGAGATGCCCGGGCGCGTGGGTTCCTGGTTGGCGCGACTGCCGGACGCACAACCCTGGCCGGTGAAGGGCTCCAACATCAGGATGGGCATAGTCATTTGCTGGCCCATTCCGTACCAAATCTTGTCGCTTATGATCCGGCTTTTACGTACGAATTAGCGGTTATCATCCGTGAGGGTATTCGCCGGATGTATGAGGAGCAGGAAGACATCTTCTATTATCTCACCGTGGAGAATGAAAAGTATTCCATGCCGCCGCTGCCTGATGGAGACCAGATCAAGGCGGGGATTCTCAAAGGGATGTATAAGTTAAAACCGGCGGAAGATAACCTGACCAAACGCCCGGCGGCCCAGCTTTTTGGGAGCGGCGCGATTATCAATGAAGTTTTGAAGGCCCAGGAGCTTTTAGCGGAGAAATATGGCGTTGCTGCCGATGTCTGGAGTGTGACCAGCTATCAAGAACTATACCGGGCCGCGCTCCAGGTTGAGCATTGGAATAGGCTGCATCCTACCGTAAAAGCCAGGCTGCCTTACGTTACCCAGTGTCTGACAAACGAGCCTGGAGTTTTGGTGGCCGCCTCCGATTATGTGAAGGCACTGCCTTACACCATCGCCCCCTGGCTTCCCAGGCCACTTATAGCGTTGGGAACGGATGGTTTTGGTCGCAGCGATACGCGTCAAGCCCTCCGCGATTTTTTTGAGGTTGACGCCCGGCATATTACGTTGGCCACGCTCACAGGGCTGGCCCGCGAAGGGGAGCTCGGCTTCGATGATGTTGAGGAAGCCATACACGATTTAGAGATCAATTCTGATAAAGTGGATCCCTTACTCGCCTGGTAAAACAATATTTAACGAAAAATAAAGGATTTTATATCATGCCAAATCACATGTATCCGGTTCCAAGTAAGGAAATGTCACAACAGCGGGCGCGGCTCGCGCCAGATATTCACGATGCGTTCCAAACGTTCAGCGCCCAGGTATTCGCCGAGGGCGCACTTCCGGCCAAGACAAAGCAGCTCATCGCCGTGGCCGTGGCGCACGTGACACAGTGCCCTTACTGCATCAAGGGCCACACCAAGTTGGCCTTAAGGAAAGGTGCCTCACCAGAGGAGGTCATGGAGGCGATTTGGGTGGCGGCCGAAATGCGCGCTGGTGGGGCCTATGCCCACGCTGCCATAGCTATCGAGGCCATAAATGAATTGGAGCGCAAGCAGCATGAATAAAGTTGTGTTGGAACTCCGCAGTTAGATTTCTATTTACTATAGGGGTTTGGAAGTTATGAAATTGGAAACCCGAGTTATCACGGACGCTGTCGGAACCGTTTTAGTCCACAATGTAGCCTTCCCAAGTGGCCGACTTGCCCTGCGCAAGGGGACCCATCTAGACAACGGCCACATCAAAACGCTTCAGAAAACGGAGCATGCTGAAATCCTGGTCGCTATTCTGGATGAGGATGATGTTCCCGAAAATGAAGCGGCCCGACGCATGGCCGAGGCCCTCCAGACGAATGGGCTGTGTCTCAATCAGGGAGCCGGAGGGAGAATCAATTTTAGGGCCGAAGTTGACAGCCTGTTAGTGGTCAACACAGAACGATTATTACAGCTCAATCTTATTCCGGGGATTACGCTGGCTACGCGGCTGCAGTACGCTCTTGTCGGGCCTCACCAGACCGGCGACGAAGTGGCCACACTCAAGATTATTCCCTATGCCGTGCCCCAAGCCGACCTGATCACAGCCCTGGAACTGGCCCGAATTCGGCCGGGCATCATCGAACTTCGCCCGATTCCAGTAGGTCGGCAAGTGGCTCTTCTCCTGATCGGGGAACCGGCAGTCCACAAAAAACTTTGTCGCAGCTTCGAGACGCCAATTCGGACACGGTTAGAGCGATTAGGAGCCGTGCTGAGTACAATTGAAGTAACGCCATCGACTACCGAGGCGATTGGCGACGCCGCTGCCCGTTTAGCGGCTGGCCACGATCTGCTCATCATTGCCGGTCAAACCTCGATTATGGACTCGGACGACGTTACGTTACGGGCATTGAGGTTAGCTGGAGCCGAAGTTGTAGCTCACGGGGCGCCGGTTGAACCCGGCAATCTACTGGCCTTAGCCTATTTTTCCGGCATGCCGGTTTTGTGCGCCCCCGGCTGCATTCGTAGCCTCAGTTCCAATGTGGTTGATCTGATTTTGCCCCGGTTGTTGCTCGGAGAGCGCCTGGGGCAAACAGAAATTGCCCATTTGGCTTTGGGAGGATTACTAAAATGAGATTTGCTGTACAGCATTTTTTAGCTGATGAACGGGTCCTAATTTACCAATCATTGGACGAGGCATGGTTGAAATTAAAACGGCGTTTACAGGCCTTAAGTCTGGAAGCCCAATTTATGTTAAATTGGTTCGGTCAAGAAGGTGACTCAGGCGATACCCGGAGCGAATGTGTCTTCGCTGACGGTACGCTCTCAGCAAAGATGAAGCAGCTTATTGCCGTGGCTGTGGTCCACGCGACCCGGCGTCCTTATTGTATACAAGACTGTATTGAGCTGGCCCTGAGAGCAGGTGCTACCCCGGAGCAGGTGCAAGAGGCAATCCGGGTCGCCTCTAAAATGCGAGCCGGCAATCATGATATAGACATAGTCCAAGCCCTCATAGCGATTGAGATGGAAAGTAGGCCTTGTGAAAAAAAGTAGAGATAATCAAGTCTCGTTAAACTGACAAATATTTATTTGGAGGAAATCTGATGAAAATCTTTTTAGATACTGCAATACTGGATGAAATTCGGGCGGCTGTTGCCTGGGGAATTCTCGACGGCGTAACAACCAACCCGACCTTGGCGGCTCGAGCGGGTCGCGCTTTCAAAGAGAATATTGTGGCGATTAGTGAAATTATCGGCAGTCAAGCAACCGTCAGCGCCGAGACGGTCAGCCTGGAGGCTGAGGCCATGGTGCGCGAGGCCGAACTGGTCACCTCGTGGGCGCCCAACGTACTGGCTAAAATTCCCTGCACGCCGGAGGGGTTGAAAGCAGTCCGGCGCTGTACGGAAGCCGGTATCCCAACGAACGTGACCCTCGTCTTCAATGCCACTCAGGGTTTGTTGGCGATGAAAGCCGGCGCAACCTATGTTAGTCCCTTCCTCGGCCGCATTGATGACGCCGGTCAAAATGGGATGGAAGTGGTCAAACAGTTGGTCCACATCAAACAAAACTATGATTTTGCCACTGAAGTCCTGGCTGCCAGTATCCGCCACCCCCTGCACGTGATCGAGGCGGCGCTCATCGGGGCCGACATAGCAACGATGCCTTTCAAGATACTCACCCAAATCATCAAACATCCGCTCACCGACACAGGTTTGAAGCGTTTTCTTGATGATTGGCAAACCATTCCTGAAGGGTTACGGCCCTTCTAAAGACAGAAGATACAAGATGATCAAGCTCAAACGGGCTTACGAGCCGCCAGAAGAAGAGGATGGTTTCCGCGTCCTGGTAGATCGAGTCTGGCCGCGGGGCATTAAGCGAGAAGCGCTGGCCCTTGACCTGTGGCTGAAAGAGATTGGGCCCAGCGCGCAGTTAAGAAAGTGGTTTGGTCACGATCCGGCCAAATGGCCGGCTTTTTGCGAGCGATACCAGGCAGAACTCAAAGAAAAGAAAGAGGCGGTAGACCTGCTCAAGGAAAAGCGTGCAAGCGGTACGCTCACGCTGGTGTTCTCGGCCAGGGATACCGAGCATAATAATGCCGTGGCCCTTAAAAAGTACCTGGAGTCTGTTTAAGTCGATGGCAAGCCCGTCGAGATCGCCATTGAACTTAATGTGCCGGAGAAGGTCTGCCTGCCTCTTTACTGATTACTATATTGCCAAGGAGAACCTTCTGTGAAACGAAACTTTCTATTACTCATCCTACTGTTAGCAATGCCAACTATCATTCTGGCCGCTTGTGGTGGGAGCAGTGCCGCCCAGTCAGCCAGTAATCAGGAACCTGTCTCTGAACAGGCAGAGCCGGCTCAAGCCCCGGCTGGGGATCCGGCTGCCGGAAGAGAATTATTTATCGCCACCTGTGCCGCCTGTCACGGCCCAGCCGGTCAGGGTGTTCCTGGCTTGGGGAAGGATATGACCAATAGCGAATTCATTGCCGGGCTTACCGATGATGAGTTAGTCGAGTTCATCAAGATGGGCCGGGATCCGAGCGACCTACTCAACACCACCGGCGTGGCCATGCCGCCCAAAGGGGGCAACCCGGCCCTCAGCGACCAGGATTTGTATGATATTACGGCTTATATTCGTAGCCTTCAAAAATGATCGCGGGCACGCGCTTTTCCTTCATGGCTATGGGATTACTGGCCTGGCAAAGGGAAATGGGGGCGAGGCGGAGCGCCAGCCGTGCGATCCCGCTTCACCCCCTACCCCGCAGGAGGCCACTGGATAGAGATATGCCCCCACTCACCCGCTGGTTTATCAAAACTGCGATGGCTTCGCTCGTTTTAGCTTTTCTGGTGCGGGCCACGATGGCCGCCCTCCCTTTCTGGGATTTGCCGGTCAATGTCTCCGCCCTGGCCCCCATTTTTCTCCATTTGTTTATGTGGGGTTGGGTCACCCAGCTTATCTTTGGTGTCGCCTATTGGATGTTTCCTAAATACAGCAAAACCAAGCCGCACGGCCACGAGGGATTATGGCTGGCTACCTTCTGGTTTTTCAATATTGGGCTGGTATTTCGGGTAATAGGCGAACCGCTGCATTTATTGCGCCCGGAGGCGTTGTGGGCCTGGCTGACGATGGCTGCTGCCGTGTTACAGTGGCTGGCCGGCATTGCCTTTGTGGTGAACACCTGGGGCCGGGTTAAGGAGCGGTAAGCGGAGATAAATATGCCCCGTTTGAGTGTCTGGTTTATCCGGGCAGCGCTGCTCTATTTGGCTGCTGGTGTAACGTTTGGAGGGCTCATCCTGTTTCACAAGGGCATGCCGTTACATCCCCTGCTGTGGCGGCTATTACCGCTGCATGTGGAGTTTCTGCTCTTCGGCTGGACGGTGCAGCTCGTGATGGGCGTTGCTTTTTGGATATTTCCTCGTTTCCGGCGTTTGCGCGGTGATGAGCGGCCGGTCTGGCTGGCCTTCGGTTACCTCAATTTAGGGGTGTGGTTGGCCGGGGTCGGGCTTCTATTGAGTACACCAGCGTTGTTCATTTTCCTGGGCCGACTGGCAGAAGCCGGCTCCGTAGCGGCCTTCGCCCTGCATATCTGGCCCCGGTTAAAGCCGCCAGGAGCTAATTTGCCAGCCAAAGCGATTAAGAAGTAGTCGCCCTGAACGCCCTCTATCGTCCATTCTGCCGGACCCACGTCAGCCTATCCCAAACGTTACTTTGGGCTTTTGCTTCTTGGATCATCCTACTCCCTTTAGCTTGCGGCTGGTTACCTGCTCAGGTTGGCTTGCGCCTCTCCGAGAGCATTTGGGGAGTTACTCCGTTCCGAGTGCCCATTTTACGTGACTTTAGGTCGGCATATTACGCTGGGGATGGTCCGAGAGGATACCGTGTAAGATTTGACACTTTGACCACGCAGCCTCACCCCACGTTCTATCGAACCATGCATAACCGGCGTTGGCAGGTTGTGCTTCACAACGCTTTGGATATACCTTCGCTTTCGCTAACCATAGTCACCTGCTCGACGAGGTTACCACGTCCGGTTCGTGGTTTATCGCTTTTCCCTTCAGGCTTTTGACGGTTGATTTCCAGTCGTCTGCCATAGGGGGCACTGTCTCCTATCCGCCTGGAAGGTTGGAGTTGATGATTTCCCGCTTTCAGAGTATCATCTCACCAACTTGGACACTCAGTTGTCAAAGAATTTTGTTCGTTCATTGCCGCCCTTCTCCCAACCTATAGGTCAGTTTTGGACGAATGGTTCGCACCAAGCGCACCGCACGCGAATGACCTAGCAACGCATTTTTTGAAGTTGTGTTGGCTATGAAGTTGATTTATATTCAATGATGTCTCTCTGACCCGGCCATCACGTGACTGGGGGCGTTATATTGCATAATGCCTGGGAAGCCTAATTTAACCTCAGCTAATTATGTAGTCTTGCATAAAGTCGTGCCCCCAAGGGGCATTGCAAAAAGTCGTGCCCCCTGTACCTTGACAATTGAACAGCTTAAGCCATTGTTATCCGGTAATCTTAATGATTACGGGAGAAGAACAATGCCAGCCACACGAGCAACAACAATCCAACAACGGCAAGCGATAGCAAACTTGCGGGCCGAAGGCCAGAGCTATCAGGTGATTGCGGCTCAACTCAACCTTTCGTTGTGGACAGTCCGCAAATGGGCTCGCCAAGCCAAAGGAGGTGGCTTGGCCGGACTGGTGAGTGCGATGGGCCGACCGCTGACCGGACCGATGGCCGAGACTAATCCCCGAGTGCGGTACGTGGCCTTACGGCTGAAGCGACAGCACCCAAGCTGGGGAGCGGCCTATATCCTGAAGAAGATGAAAGAGCGAGCCTCGTTAAAGGGGCTGTCCTTACCGGAGGCCACGACCCTATGGCGGTACTGGCGCAGCTTTGGGGACCGCTTATGGCCCAAACGCCAACCGACCGAAGCCAAGTTGCCCCAAGCTGGGGTGGCGCACGGGGTGTGGCAGATGGATGCCAAAGAGTCAGTCCCGGTGGCTGGGGTGGGGGTGGTCACCATCCATCAGGCCCGAGATGAATTTGGCCGAGCCACGGTCATACACCGGGTCCATCCGGCCTCAGCGCCGGAGCAACGGGTGGTCAAGCTGACGACAGAACAAGTACAGCAAGACTGCCGCATTGCCTTTAGTCAATGGGGCTTGCCGGATGCCGTCCAAACTGACCGAGCCCCCATTTTTCTGGATAAAGATCCTACCCCCTACCCGACCCGATTGGCCTTGTGGTGGATCGGTCTGGGTATTGAGCCTCGGCTGATCCCGCGCCATACGCCCAAACGCAATGGCGCGGTGGAACGGAGCCATCGGACCCTGGATGAACGAACCCTGAGCCACCAGCAATTCGACGGGGTTGACCACTTGCAACGACAGATCGATGCTGACTGGCATGAACTTAACACCGAATGTCCGTCCCGGGCCAAAGGCTGCGGCGGTCAACCGCCACTGCTGGCTCATCCCGAACTGCTGTGCCCACGGCGGCCTTACCATCCTGAATGGGAGGCGGCCTTATTCGACCTGAACCGGGTTGAGGCTTATCTGGCCCACCAAAATTGGCTGCGGGTCGTCAGTCAGGTCGGTCAAGTCTCGCTTGGCGGGTATCGGTATGGCTTAGGCCTAGCCTGGGCCGGGCAAACGGTCACCATTCAGTTTGAGCCATCAGCCCACCAATTTGTCTTTACCCCGCTCCACCCTCAAAACAACCGACGCCGACCCCAACTCGAACTGGGGCCAATCCGGCTCGTTGCCAAAGGTTTAAGTATCGAAGAGTTGACCGGCTTGCCCCTGACCCTGACCGAGTTGCCGACCCGGCAACTGATGTTACCCTTGTTAATGTACGACCCTGAACCTATCGAGCAGGGGGTATGACTTTCTGCAATGCCCCTTGGGGGCACGACTTTATGCAAGACAACAAAACGTGATCAAGCTAAAACTTTACGCCCTTCTTCGGCAGCAGTTATAGGTGTAGTATATATCTTATATTTCGGAGCTTGTGGACTATTATTAGGACGAGGTGTTGCAATCTATTTATCATTGGAAGAAACTGTTTTGATTATGGCATCTGTTGGTTTAGCGTTTGGAAGCTGCTTTGGGATTTCGCTTTCCATGATAACTGCAGAAACTGCTCCTTACACGATGCTGGTAGCTATTCCAATATTTATTGTAATTCTATTCCAGCAACCCGGATACAAAGTAACTTACGGTAATTTGATAATGTTGATTGGGGTAGCGTTAATGGTAAACACGATTGTTGATATAATCAGGCCGTCTAGAATGAGAAAATTAATATGAGAATACATGACGAATTAAAATTGACAAAGCCTTATATGCTTGTTGTTCATACTAAGAATGGAAAATCTGTTGTTTACAATCGCAATTATGAAAAAATCTTTAAAGATGCTTCACAAGAGTTGGTCAATTATGCTAAGAAAAATAATACCCAAGTGCGTTCTGGTTTTAGGCTGACTTTACCAGAGCAACAACCGTCTTGGGTAACTCCTGAAGCAGATATGGAAGAATATTGTGTTTGTTATCATTTGTACAATGATGGAACCAAAACTAATGAAATCAAGAAAATTCCAATCTGGTAAAATCCATTTGATATAACAATCAGGAGAGTTTAATCATCATGCAGGCTATGCAATGTCCAATGTGCGGACTTCAATATTCGTCTGCTCCCAAAGATTTAGAAACCCACCAAGAGATACACAAAAATGCGGCAATCAGTTATGACAAAATAATCCAAGAGTATCAAGGGCTTCCCCATCCAATTCGGTGGTCTGGCCGACCCGAAATAGAAGATATAGGTACATATCTCGCTTTAAATACGTTGAACCCCCGTATGATAGGATTTGAGACAATTACAGGATTAGATGACACGGATTTAGAGTCTTTTGAAGCTGGAGATGGTGAGATTGTACCAGTTATGGTTAGTGGAGATGGGCATGACAGGGCTGGGCTTTGGCTAACATCGAATGGAAAAGTATTTAAATTTACGGCTAACTGGCGTGCCGGGATGGCAAACTTTTGGCTATATATCGCACCGTTTCCAAAACCCCCTTAAGATGGAAAAAGGCCCTACCCTCTCAAGAAGGTAGGGCCTTCATATTCCAATTGGTCATTCACGTCCAATGGTATCTACCACCGGTGCCAGTCGAACGGCAGCGGCTCTAAACATTTCTTCAAAGGTGGCCTGGCTATCGTCAATTTGGAGGACACCATTGCCATTCCGGTAAACATCTCGAACGGCCTCAGCCGGGGACGATGCAGTCAGAACTAGCCCATTTTCCGAATGTTGCTGCCGGGCCTGCAACGCTTCCATAACTGCCGACTCCAATTGAAGGGTGTAAGTATTGAGACCATACAACATGAGGGATGAACGGGTACAGGCAACCATCAATGGATCGATATCCTGACCGTGATACCGGATCAGGTAATTTCGAACCGCCCATTCCGGGCTGGCGGCGGCGTGGGCCAGGATCATCACGCCCGTCCCCACCGCCGGTTCTTGCACCAAGATTGGTTTCAGATAGGGCGCCGCCGCCGGTAGACAACGGTTCAGGAACCAGTCAAAGTGAGCGCCCGGTTCTTCCTCGGGGATGGCCAGCGAGGCTAGCAGCACTGCGGCGCCCAACACATTGTCGGGATGGCACAAGGCTTCTTTCACTCGATCATAAACCATCCGTTCAATATCGGTGTTCAACATCTGGGCCATCATCAACGCGACATTCCAGGGGGTTAGCACCTGGCCGTGCCACGTTTTGCCTGACGGCGGGCTGGCCCAGGTCTGGAAGATATAGCCCAGTACATCCGGCCCGCTGATGCCGGCCACACTCAGACTGTTATGCTCACCCCACAGACCCGGTGCGGTTGCTTCGAGCAACAGGGCGAAGCCTTCAGCGAAGCTGTGCCAGACCCGCTCGGCCCGCTCTTCACCGAGGTGCTTTGGGTCGTAATGACCTCGGGCCCGGGCAAAGGTGTCGGCCACCTCAGGAGCATCTGCGGCGAACTGGCCGCTGGCGCCCACCGCTTTAGCCTGGTCGGGCAGCGCTTTCAAGGTTGCCTCGGTGATAAAGACCCAGTCGGAAAAAATTTCGCTGGGCCGGCGGCCTGAGATACTGGCTACCGTCTCCAACCGTTTGATAATTTCTTTGGGGAAATCGCGCTGCTCAAAGGGTATCACAGCTTGTTTCCTGGGGCCTCTTCTTCGTTTGACGCTTTTCTTACTACTCATCGAACATCATTCCTTTCTCTGGGGAATACAGACAGCTCATCCAATCCCAGCCTCGTGCCTGGCGGAGGTCAGGCCGCTTTTCTCGAACTTTGACCACCTTCCCCTGCCGGACCAGGCGATAGATCAGGTGGCGCAGCCAGGTCAAATCCCGTTTACTACAAGGTGGGTGCAAATGATATGCCCCACCGATCTGCTCAAAGCCGGGCAAAACTTCCTGTTGGAGGTTGGCCGCGCGACGGCGCTTACGGCTGTTGGCAAATGAGCGGCATTGCCCACAGTAAGCGATAGATTGATACGTTTCGGGCAGTTGGTGTTTGGCCCGGCACAGCCGGGTGATCCAGGTGCCGGGATTGGCGGCGATGGCAGCCTGCACCCATTCAGGGGTTTCAGGCGCGGGCCAGTCATAGATTGCTTCATGGAGCAGGTGCAGCGCCAGACCGCGATCCAACTCGCCATCGTCGGCCATACAGGCCAGGTCCAACTCCGGTATGAGCGCCTTGATCGCGGCTGGAATATCAGCAACCGCCCAGGGGCAATGGCTCTGTATTTCCTCAAAGCTCCACATCATCGTCCTCCACTAAGTGCCCATTCTGAGGGCGATAGTCGCTTTCGGGGATGACCTCCTCCGGCAGACAGATTTCGGTCCAGCGCAGTGATGGCGTTTGGGGGTAGTTCGTAATCAGGACAATCTCAATACCATCGGCCAGGGCGTGGCGAGAGACAATCTCCCGCTCCAGCCCACCATTCATGGCGGCTTCATTGTTGGCTTGCTGCTCGGCATCGATAGTGCCCCAGCGGCCGGTGATGTGCCGGCACAGCAGCATCAATCCGCTGGCGCCGCTTTCTTTGATGGCCGTCCGGCAAGCTGATGAATATATGATTTGGCCGGGGGCAAACAGAGCCTTCCGGCTGTTTTTGTTGGTATTCATGGGTATTCTCCCGAGCAATAAAAGTGGAGACTGCGGAAGTTCCGCAGTCTCCAGAGTCAATATTGTTATTGGGGAAGCACGTCAGGCGCGTTTGTATAATGTTTCGAAGGTGGGTTGCCTGACGGCTCCACGGTCAGGCACCTGGCTGGCCGGGGCCTTGTCCTCAGCCCATTGCTGCCTGCTTTTCTCGTACCTGGCCCGCATTTTCCATTCTTTATTGACGGTATCCAAAAGGCGAGGGAAAATTTCAGGCCAGAAGCCAGGGCCGGCCACTGCCGAGGCCAGGCAGACCGCCCGGCTGATGGGATCAAGCCCATCGTAAATAGCGGTGGTGAAGTTGAAGTGGGGATTGGTGATGACGACCACGCCATCTGGTTTGCGATGTACCTCCAAGCCGACCTGGCGACACCACGCCGCCACTTCATCAAGCGGGCTGAAGATGATGGTAACCAAACGTTCAGTTATTAACTGTTGCATCGTCGCCCTCCCTGGTTTGAGTCGGACCACCGTTCGCCGGCCAGCGGGCCAAAAGGCTCTGCAGCTCGCTGACTTCGGACGAGGTCAGGATGAGCGGGGTGTGGGGAAAGTTCACCCGGCGCAGGGTAATTATGGTTAAGCATTCCCCCAGGTCCGAGTCTTTTTCTAACAAGGAACAGGTGAAACAACGTGAATTCATTGTCTGTTGCATGGAAATTACTCCTTCATTTTTGAGTGGTCATTTGTTGCTTACGATTGAAAACGAGGGACAGATCAGAGCTGATGCTGCCAGTCTGCAGTAACGTTCAACGTGCCGGCCTCGACTTCTTTGGCCAGGGCCAGACGGGCCTCATCATCCACAATCTCGTACCAGCGGCGGGTCTGACCGTCGTAGTAAATGGCATCGGCTTTCTTGACCAGCGTAATCGGGTGGGTGGTGATGCCCCGGATCAGCAGAGGATGGTAGCGGCCATCCGGGGTTTGATAGCGAGCCTTGATGCGGAGATAGGGCTCATCGGCCGGCGGGGGGACGCTAACGGTCACCGGTTCAGGGTTGGGCCAGAGCGGTACGGCGCGGGAGGTACCGTTGGCCGCATCTGGCAGCCGAGTCGGGTGGGTTGAAACGGCTGGGGCGTAATGGGTCGTGGACGGCCAGCTACTGCCGGGACGGCCGGCGCCAGGTCCGGAAAACGGCAAGGGTGCCAGCGGTCGTGAATAGCCGCTGCTACCCAGACCGCCGCTGCCGGGCGGTTTGCCCCGGATCAAGGCCCCATAATCAACCGGGCCGGGGCTGCCATCGTCCCGTTCCCCCGGCTCGATCAGCAGCCAGTTAGCGGCGAAGAAAGCCCGCTTGAGATAGCCCAGGCTGGTAATGGTCTCCAACTCATTGACGCTGCCGATAAAACCGGGGATTGAGTCGGGGGCGCGGCTGCCTTTGACCAGGTCGACCAGGGTTTGGGGAGCGACCTCCCGGTCAAAATAAAACTCGCGGTAGGGCAGGCTGAGGCTGCGCAGATGGGTCAAGGTGCGCCGGGTCTCCCACAGCGCGACGGTCACCGTCTGGCTGTGCCAGGTTCGACCCGACTCGAAGAAGTAGACCCCCTCGGCGTCGACCAGCCGGCTGCCGATGAGCCAGCCCAGAGCGCGGGCAGTTCGCGGCGTCACTGGGCTGCGGCGTAGGACGATCCCTCGATACTGGTCCAGCGGTTCGCCCCGCAGCAACAACCGTATGCCAAAGGTGGCCAGGCTGCCACTGACCTGCTCCAGGGCATGAACGGCCATGATTGCTCCCAGGATACCGGTCACTTTGGGTAAGCCGTTACCGGTCAGGCCGTCCAGGCCAAAGAAAGCGGTGGTGAGATTGGCCAGCCGTTGGGGGATCTCTTCAGGACGATTGAGGTCACGGTAGCTGCTCCAACTACCCAGGGTGTTCAGGTAACGATGCACCTGGCTCAGGATGCCGTTGCGGGGAGAGGTCAGGTTACTGTTTTGGTTGTAGATCATAGATTGTCCTCCTGGTGAAAATTTGCGAATGCACGAATTTACGAATGGACGAATGGTGAATAGCAAACAGATGATTTACTTGCTACCTGCCACCTGCTACTTGCTACCCGGTTCTGACAGTTCAAACCAGAGCTGGGTGGGAGCCTGATCTTTGGGTTTTGAGCGGCGCAGAGACAGCATGGGGACCATATATTCGTCGTTAATGGCGTTTTGCAGCTTGGTTTCTTCGGCGGTGGGCAGGCAGGGTTCACCGGCTTTGTAGAGGGTGACCGCCTCGGCCCAGACCTGGTGGGGATCGATCTTTTTGGTATAAGCCCAGTCAATGCCGGTCAGGCGGCAGACCAGGAAGCGGCGGTTGCCGGTCGGGTCGGTCAAGAAGCCGGCCTCGTTGTTGATGGTGCCGATCAGGCTGGCCAGGGCCGGCTTGATGGTATCGAAGCGGTGGTAGGGTTTGCGTACGGTCACTATCCGCGAGGAGATCAGATGCTTGAGTGCTTCACGATCACTGCGCCGGGTGACCGATCCCAGCTCGCCCAACTCCCAGACAAAGGTGGACATCAGCCGGATCCAACTATCCTTGTCATCGGGATTGAGCGGCGCTTCGCTGAAGTAATCGGGCAAGACACTGCCCAGCCAGCGCACGAAATAACTTTTGCCCGCTGCTTGATGGCTATCCAGGACCAGCATTACATTCTGCCGGGCCTCCAGGGCTTTACCAACGGCCCCGATCAGCCAGCGTCGCAGCCAGAGGTAGAAGATCATACTTGTCCTGAGCGAAGTCGAAGGCGTGCCGGTGTAGCCGGTTTCGCCGATGACTGCCTGGTAAACGGCTGCATGATCGTCTCGGAAGTAGCCGGCCAAGCTGGCGATATGACTCTGGCCGTCCCAGGCGAGTTGGTTGAGATAGTCTTTGACCGGATGGTACTGGCGGCGGTAAGCCCAGGCGGTGTAGGCATCCTCGATAGCCGTTAGTCCTTTGTAACCCAGATCACGCATGCGGGTGCGGATTTCGGCCCGTAGCGGATCGGACAGGGGCTGGTTGTTGACCTCGATCAGGTCATCGAGGGCCCGCATCCTGAAGCTGTAACCCAGCTCTGACAACGTCTTGAGATATTCGGCCGAGCCGGCTTCGTTACTGCGCTTGCCATCGGTCTGGAGCGGCAGGAGTTGGCCCAGGGCGGCAAAGGATTGTAACTGGGCCAACGTGCCGCCCTGGGCTTTGAAGTCATCGACGCCCAGCTTGTCGTCGCCTTGTTGAGGCAAGGGTACTGGCGTGACCCTGGCCCCACGACGGCTGAGGATTTTGGTCAGCCGGGCCAGGGCCTGGGCTACCGGCGGCTTGGTGATAACGTCGGAGTCGAATACGACGTAGACCTCCCGCTCGGCCCAGACGATGAAGTCCAGGTCGGCCAGGATGCCGGTCTGTTTTGACTTCCAGCCCCAAACGCCGTTGGGGAGGTCGATGGTACAGAGTCCCCATGAAGCCAGGGCGTCGCCTTTTTTCTGACCTTCAGTGATCCAGAGTGAGGTCTGGGCATCCTTGAGCCGGTCGAAGCAAGGCGGTGGACAGTCGATCCGAGCGCCAACGCCGCGGGGCCATTCGTACTTGATGACTTTCTGGGGCCGGTCGCCGGTCAGTGGGTCTTTTTTCTGACGCTTGTCTTCGACCACCCGCGGCTGGTCAGGCCGCAAAACGTAGAGGCCGGATTGCCCGTCGGTGGTGTGAACTGGCAGCAGCAGCCCATCGCGGGCTTGCTGGCCGCTGAAGCCAAACTGGCGAGCTTCAGCCGAGGTGACGGTCCGGTAGCCGCGAGCAGCGATGACCTCCGGCGTGATGCCGGAATCCTGCTCCAGCATCCGGCGATGGGAGGCGGCCAGCTGCGGCGCGTTCATCGGTGGGCCTCCGCCAGGGCCACGCCGTATTGCTGCCGCAGGCGTTCACGAACGACTTGGTTGACCCGTTGTTTGAGGATGAGGTAGGTGACCGTCGTACCGGGACCTCGCTGCAATTGGCTCAGCAACTGGTGGTAGTTGGTGCAAGTATGGCGCACGTGAGCCACCATCGCTTTTGGGGTCAGGACAAACCGGTCGCTATTCTCGCCGGCACAATTTAGCCGAAAAGAGGCGGATGTTTCCTGCGCGAGCTGAGCCACCGTCTGGGGTAAAGTCGTGACAACAATCTCGACATTTCGGGCCCAGGCGATGAGGTCGTGTACCTGCCGGCAGGTTTCGGATCTGCGACGGCGATATTGTTTGGCCTGGCGAATCAACATTTGCAGATAGGCAGGCTGCCGAGCATCAATGAATGCTTCGACTCGCCGGCGGCGGTACAGAGCGACAGGTTTGCTATGGTCCTGGCGCCGGGTTTTGATCTGATCCGGCCGGCCGAGCTGCCGGAGCCAGCTTGGGGGTAAACCATAGACGCGACGGACGATGGTGTGGGGAATAACTTCATCATTGGCAGCAGAGATAGTCTGCTGTGGATAGGGTGTAGGCATCATTGGACAGAATCCTTTCATTCTAATTGGGGCAAACTTACCCACCGGGAGTGGTGGAGAACTTGCAGTTTGAAATGGATGGTGGGATTGGACAGTGATTTAGGGAAGCTATACTGGGGCTGCTTCTGGCCTGGGGCTAGGCTGAACAGGGCCTGCTCAGCGTCTGAGCAGGCCAAAACTGGGCAGCTTAGGGGCTATTACTGGGAAGCTAGTCTGAACCTGGGCTGTTCCTGCCCTGTTCAGGGCCTCAGCCTGGATAATGGACGTTTTATAGGCTGCGCCCTGGGCTGTTTACGGTTTGGACTTTTGGCGAAACAGATCGGCAAAGCTCTGACCGGTGGCCGGCTGGCGCTTTTGTTGATGGTTGGGGTCTTGTTCCGGGGTTTCATCAAGGGTCGGTGGCAGGTGATACACGGCAGCGGTTGAAACGAGCTGCGCGTCGACCTGGGCCAACTGTTCCTGGATGTCGATCAGGGCCTCACAGTGAGCGACGATATAGCCATTCAGGCCATACAACATCGCGTCAATGTTAATAAGTTGTTGGATTAGGGGATCAAGAGCTGGATCCCAGCTGAACGTGACCACACCGGTCTTGAGCGCCCAGCCCGGAAATTGAGCGGCGGTAGCCAGGAGCTCCACACTGGAGGAGACCAACGGCGGCCCGAGGCGCAGCGGCTCCACATACGGCCAGATTGCTTCGAACCAGTCGGGGAAGTTTTCGCCAGGTTTGAGCTGAATGGCCTGACCCTCAGCGCGAGCCTGTAAGGCTGCTTCAGCCAGCACCAGGTAGACCAGTTGGCCAGCCTCTGGCAGTGTGTCCTGAGCAACGGCCAGTGCCGTCGACCAGTCGGGAAAGTAGCACCACCAGGGCGAGGCATGGCCGGGTTGGAGGCAGGTCGTAAAAACCTGGCCGATGACATCGGGGTTGCCCTTGATTTGTTCCAGACCGGGGGTCGAGCTCTCCAACAATATGGCAAAGGCCTCCGAGAAGGCTTCCTGCATCTGGCGATAGACGGCCGGACGCTGGGCTGAAACGCGCAAATAGCGTTCGCGAGCCTGGCTGAAGATGATCTGAATTTCCGGTGGGTCTTCGATGACCTGTCCGTCCAAGGCCATGGCCCGCATGTTGGCCGGCCACATCTTCAGGCCGCTTTCCAGCATGCCCAGCCAGTCCCTGAGCAGAACGTAGGAGCTGAGGCCGGAGACGGTGGCCATCTGTTCGAGCAAGTGGGCAATCTTGGTGACGTTGGGATCGTCAACCGGCAGGGGGCTTGATTGGCGTGGGGGTAAGGGGCGCAACGTTGCCGGGATTTGGGGGGCCGGCAGGCGTCGCGCTTTAGGGGGGCGGGCTGAACGGCGGGATTTCTGTTTTTGAGTCATGGTTAATTTTCTCCTGGGTTACGTTCAAACAAATCGTCTGCCCCGGCCGGCGGTGGGCTAACTGCCGAAAGGAGGGTTGGTCCGAAGAGCCTGATAACGGTCGCCCCGGCCAGGCAATCTCCCGCAGCCGGGCTAGCCGGACAATGGAGTGGCGCAGCTCTTGCCGCAGGTCAAAGAGCCGGGCTTCTTGACCAGGGGTCAAACAAGCCGCTTGGGACGTCGTTTCATCAGCCGGCAGCTCGTGCCGGACCAGGGTGGTATGCAGGATGTAGCGGTAGATGGCGTCCCATCTATCTGGTAAGAATTGGCCGCCGGCAGCCGGGTAGAGATAGGCCAGCACGTCGGCGTAAGCGGCGAGTTGCCCCACCTCGCCGGCGCGATGTTCGGCTATGATAGCGGTCAGCCGTTCAACCCTTTACCACGGTTGACACCCACTCCGGCACATCCACCAAACCGGATTGGCAGCAGACCAAAGGGCCCTTCAGGTAGTGGGTCAGAGCCGGACGGACGTGATGGAATTTCAAGCCCTGGACAATGAACGCGACCGAAATGCCGTCTTGCAGCAGATCAACCATTCGCTGCACGGTCTGGTCGGTTAATTTGAAGTCGTCATCAACAGGGATCATCTTTCTTCCTTTGTCTAAAAAGCTCTTCAAAGTTAGGGTGAACCATGGGCGGCGGGGCATCTCGATTGAGTTCGATTTCAACCACGTCGGCTCTGTCGGGCCGAACGGTGCGGGTGATGCGGTGCCGGCCCGGCAGTTTGGCCATCATCGCTTCCATTTTGGCGATGAGTTCCTGGGCCAGCTCGGGGCTAATCTCGAATGTTTCGTGGGCGACCAGCCGGTCATTGCCTTTACGGCTGACGGTGATTTCCAACTTGGCCATCAGTTGAGCCTCAAACAGGTCTTGGCAGAACAGGGTCGCAGATAAACAGGGCGAGCGGGTTTATGATTTAGTTTCATGGCATTAGGTCTCCTGAAGGAGAGGCTGTCCACCCAATCTAGATGGACAACCTCCAAAACCGGTTACCGGGTTTCCTCATTTACCAGCTCAGGATCAGGCGCGGCCACAGGTGGCGCCGCTGCCGTTCGGGGTGGAATGGGTTCGTGCCAGCCACATTCCATACAGTAAATCGAGGGCTGAGGTTCATTGTCAATCATGGATTGGGCTTCCACGATCTGTCCACCACACTCCCGGCAGAACTCTTCGCGGAAGGTGCAGCTATCGCAGAACCGGACGCCCACCAACACCCCTGACCACTCATCTTCACCTTGAATGAGATTGCCATCACAGTGAGGGCAGATGGTTGCCTCCGGGTCCAGGACGGCCGGCGGGGCTGCCACAGGACGAGGCTGATCCGGAGTCGTCACCGGAATGCGCTGGGGTGGCTTGGGGGCCACCACCCGGCCACCGCTGATGGGGTTGCTCTTGGTAACCCCCGTCTCCAGGTTTAGCCAGCTCGATTGCCAGTACAAGTCCCGGCTCTGCAAGAGGCGATATAAGTACAGCCCAATCATGGTAGCCATCGCCCGGTTGATCATAGCGCTTTGCTCGCCCAGCAGGTTGAGGTCGGCGCAGCTTAAGTCCACCAACGAGCGTTCGCGTTCCATAAGTAACCCAGGCTCTTGCAGATGAGGCAGCGGCAGGCCGATGCAGTAGCCCAGCGGCGAAAGTAGCGGCTCCGGTTCCAGGCTGTTGCCGATCAATATTTGGCCGCTAAAGCGTTCGTTGCCGGCGTCGAGCCAGAAATATTTGTGCTGACCGCCCCAACTCTGCTCCAATTTGGCGGTGATGGCCTCGGCGATGGCACGCCGGGCACAGACGTTATCGACCGCGCCGATAACCAGGGTCAGCGTTCCATGGGGGGAGTACGCCGGCTTGTACCGCTCCAGCAACTCGGCTGAGAATTGCTCTACCACCGGAGTGATGGTTAGGCCAAAGGCAGCCGTATAGCGCCAGGCCAGGCTAAAGGCCTTGGGATAACCAACCTCGGCCGGACAGAAATTCTGGCGCACCAGATTTTTCTCTTCCACATGGTCGTGATCGATGAAGTAGAGCCGCAGGTCAATGCCCGCCCCTTTGGCCCAAACAGCCAGTTGGGCCAGGATATGAGCGACCCACGACCCTGTTCCACCACAGCCCACAAGAAGGATGACGATGCGGTCGGGATGGCCAATGTCAAGGCGGTACGGTTTGGTCGGATTGAGTTTGGTGAGGGTCGCTGTGCTTAAGGGGAGTTTATAGCGTTCATAGAGTTTGTGGAGTTTGGAGAGAATTTTCTGGTGCGAGTACCGTGCGAGTTGTTTCAGGTAGTTAACATAGGCGTTCATGATGTCCTCCATTGAAAGAGATTGGTTAGCCAGCCACCGCGGGCGGCCAGCGGTTCGACATAATCCACCGTGGCCAGGTCAACCGTGTCGAGATAGATTTCCTCAAAAGGCGTGATATCGTCGAAGATGGCTAAGGCCGGCACGTTATAGAGCCAGTGGCCATAAAACCCAAGTCTCAAGATCAACTCCGGATTTTCTCGCTCCAGGTGGCCCATAACCGCATAGAGGCGGCCTCCAAGTTCGTCTCGATCATCCACAGGTGAAAAGAAAGCGGGCATCCTGTTATGCGAGTGCAGGTCAACCACGACTCCAGCAGGGTCAAAGGTGTAGCCAACGTGGGTGCGGGACTGGTCTTGCTCAGGGCGGGTCACGGTCCAGTGCTGGTTGGTTGGGTCAAGCCTGAATTGGTACATGAATTCCAACTCAATATTCTGCCGGGCATCGGCCAGGGCATCGCGCAGCATTTGGCCGGGGATGCGGGGCAGCTTGAAGCGGACCGGCTGGAGGGGATAGTCGGCCAGCCGCAGCCCGGTCAGCGGGGTTTCGATGGGCACCAGCAGTTGGTCGGCGGAAACATATTGCGTCTCCAGCCGTTTTATGATGCCTTGCGCCGAAATTATATAATCGTAGAGTCTTGCCGGGCGGGGAACGGGCTGGCCCAGATAGAGATACAGCGGGATAAGATTGTTATTGAACATTGATGAGCCTCCTTAAGGTCAAATTGGTTTCCACTAAATCATCCAGCGGATAGGTGTCCGTACCAGCTTGGTGTAGGGCGCGCCACTGATCCAGGACACAATTGGGGTATTTCTTACTCTTCTGGTTGGACAGGTCACGGTTAAACTTGGAGCTGAAGAAAATATCGACGGCGTGGCCGATGGTGGCCGGGCCGGCCTGGGGAAAGGGGGCGCTGCCCCGGCAGACCCCTTCGGGATGGACGTTGGGACAGGGGGCCAGATAGAGGGGGGTGTTTTCATCGGCCGGGTAATCCTTGACCGCCCAGACGCTGTAGTCATATTCGTGGCCGGTGAAGAGCAGACCCGGCAGTGGTACGCGCCAGGCCTGCCCTTCATCGCGGATGGTCACCGGCCAGACCCGAGGCGGCAGGTAGACGGCCAGGCGATCGTAGCCGCGCAGCTTGCTCCAGAACAGGCAGCCCTGCGGTAGCAGGCCGGAGTGGAGATTGATCCCGGCCAGCACCGCGGCCAACTCGGCCGGGTCGACCAGGAACTGTTCGGTCACTTCTCCCTGGCGATACTTGGCCAACATCAGAAAATCGTCATACAAATCTATTCTGGCTTGCAGCCGGGCGTAATCCGACTCGCCCCACTGGATAGCCGGGTAGATCAAATCAGGGATGGCCGTCAACATGCGGCCGTTGTTGTTACCAGTCAAGCTCATTGCAGTTGCCTCCGTTCATAATAAAATCTGCCAGTTTCATCAGGTTGCTGGTATCTCTTTCATACCAGTGCAGCAAGCGCTGAAAAACGTCGATGACCGGCTTAGCCCGGCGCCAGGCGGTCTTGATTTGCAGCAGATCACCTTCGCGCCAGGTAAACCAGGGTCCGTCGTGATAGGGATCGAACACTTGATCCAGCATGACATTGCCGGTACGGTGACAAGCCCAGCGAGCCAGCTCCGGCAGCCAGCGTACCGGCTCGGTATAGCGACCCGGATCGGCCTCGATCTGTTCCAACAGTTTCCAAGCCGAGTCCCGGTCTCCTTCATCCCACTGCTCGAGGTTGTCATACAGTTCTGTTTCGACCAGTAGCTGGGAACTGACGGCCTGGATTTCGCAGCGGGCCAGCAGGGTGTGCAGCAGCTCCATCGGCGGGAATTCGAATAGGGACTCGCCGTCGGTGAAGCCGTACAGGGTGACCGGTAGATAATGCAGGAATACAGCGAGATGGTCGCCTTGCTCTTCTTCCGGATCGTTCATCCAGTGGCTCCAGGCTTCGTTTAAAATGGGCCAATTGATTTCAAACCACTCGACTTCCTCAACCAGGTTGGCTAAATGGGCCAGGGTTTCCCACCAGCCTTTACCGGACAGGTCATCGTAGTCGACCAGGGCTGCCGGGAAATGGTGTTGGATGAGGCTTAGGCCGAGGCTTAGTCGCTCGTACTCACGTAATTGCTGGTGAAAGGCGACTAATCTGGCCGGACGCAGCCGCTCCAGCACGGCCCAGGGTCTTAAAAGCCGAGCGGGACTTTGGGATGGGGGATGGGGGTCAATTCTAAACATTGTCTCACGATCCTTTGGCTGTCATTGGAAATGCGTTCGGCTTGCTGCAAGGCGGCCTCGATAGCGGGCGTCATCGCCAGGAGGCGCATGGCGTCCAGTTTGGCCGTCTCTTCGGTCTCAAGGTTGGTAATTTGGTTCAGCAGGGTGATGGCCTCGATCTCAGTCGGGTGCAGGCGCTGCAGGGCGGCGATCAGGTGGCGCGGGGCAACTGTGTTGCCGTTATGTCTCGCGGCTCCGCTCCCTTTCTCGCCGGTGACCTTGACGAAGGTAATCTCCTCGCTGCTGTCGGGCAGGCTGCGGGAAGTCCAGGTACCGTTGCCCAATTCAGGATAGGTGGTCGCCAGGAAGTTCAAGACATCCTGCACACTGTACTCCGGGCCAGGGTCTTCAAAGAGTTGATTATCGTACAGAAAGACCCGGCGGGCCGGTTGGCTGACCGGTCCCGGCAGCAGTAGACGGTTGGGCGGCAGGCCAAATAGGTTGGCTTCGCTATCTGTAGTAGTCTTGCTACCTTTGGTTGCGTCGCTGCCCTTTTCTCCGGTGACTTTGACAAAGGTGATTTCCTCAACGGCTCCAGCCGCACCGTCAGGTAGATTGCGCGAGGTCCAGGTGCCGTTGCCGAGTTCGGGATAAGTTTGGCTCAGGAAGTTGAGCACATCCTGCGTGCTATATTCTGCTCCCGGATCCTCGAAGACCTGATTGTCATATAGAAAGACCCGCCGGGTGGCCGGTCGATCCGGGGTTTGATACGCCTTCGAGCCATCATTTGCAGGCTGAGATGGGTCAAAAAAGTTGGATTGCATGGTTAGTGCTCCTTATAAAGTGTTATATTGGTTTATCTGCACAAACTTTGTTAACGGCTGTGGCAAGTGGCAGGTTGTAAGTCATTTACCTGCCACTTGCTATCTGCTACCTGTACTACTGCCCCGCGCCGTCGACACCGGGCATGACCGGCACGGGCATTTCTTCGACAGCCTGCGTGGCCACAACCACAACCGGCTCGGCTCGTCGGTGCAGGTGAGCCGCCAAGCCGGATAAATATCTTTGCAGGCGCAACGCCAGGGCCAGCAGTTCCTCACGCCACAGGTAGAGAGTGATGCCGCCGCCCACGACGAGCGAGAGAAATACCAGGGCCAAAATTGACCAGATCAGGCGGCGTTTGTGCCGTATCAGCCACGGTTTGAACCGGAACCACTGCTTTTCAAGCTGCGCCTGGACGTAGCGAAACGGGGCGGTCAGGAGACGGATGACCGCATAGCCGACATCGAGCAGGCGGTAGCTGAGATAGGTGGCAAAACCTTGTAAGTAGAGCAGTCCGACTCGCGGCCGGCGCTGATCATTATTTGCTTGTTGTGTCTTGGGGGTGTTCATTGTTTAGCTCCTTATATAAAGTTGAGTGAGTTTATAGAGTGTATTGGGTTTATAGAGTTGGTAATTTGGGAGGTTTACTCATTATTCATTGTTCCATCGGCTGCCTCCAATCTATTCAGTTTGATAAAATGGGATACAGTCTGCCGGCCTCAAGGCAAGCCAAAACGGCGCACTCCGCCAGGGTGCGAATGTCATGGGATTTACTTGACAGGGAAAAAAAGGGGTTGGGTCAGCGGGGAAAACGTGACCCGGAAAAAAGTGGGGATTTAGCGAAGATGCGCGGTAATGCGCCGGTAGGCCAGCAGGTAGCTAATGGCTGCCGGGACGAGGAACAACAAGGCCAGAACTAGCGCCTTCAGACGCTGGCGGCGAGTCTGTGCCGGAGGTGGTTCCTGAGCAGAATGACCTCGGATCACATCGACAATTTCATCCGGCAGCCAGACGATGGCGCTGGGGTCTTTCAGATCGGCCTGGGCCTGGTGAAAGGCAATGGCCCACTTGTGCTGTCGACCCATAGTCGTCTCCTCGTCAAGGCTGATTTGAACCTGGCGTAAAGCGTCTTTCCAATACAGCCGGGTTGTCTTTTGTTGGTTCATTGTCCGCCTCCCTGACCATTGATGATAATAACTTCCTGGCCCTCAACCGGCGACGGCTGCAACAACACCTGCGATTGCAAGCGCGCTGGCGGGGGTAACAACCGTTGCGGCTGCAGCGGAAACCGCAGCTGTAAGCCGGTCAGCGGCCGTTGGTGCCGCAGGGCAATGTAGGCTGCGTAGGCCAACAGATGGCGTGTGTTCTCGCTGATCTGGTAAGCCGGGGGTAAGGTGGCATCGGTGATGTTCCCCGCCACCGCAAAGTCGTGCCAGGCCGCGATCATCTCCTCATACTTAATCTCCAGGTCTTGCAAGACCTGGTTCAACGGCGCATACAAGCGCGACGCTTCGCGGCACAAGGCCTCCTTCAGGTCGGCGGCCGGGCCATCGAGCCAGAGATGGTTGCCCTGTTCAACACTGTACCGGTCAGCGCCGAATTGGGCCAGAAAATCACGAAACCGGGAAATCGAACTGTTTATATAGAAGTTCCAGAACTGCTCCCGGTGGCGATGGGCGCTGAAATGGCAATGATGGATGAGAAAACGGTAGAGCGGCTCGGTAAAGAACAGGTTTTTGAACCCACTCAGCAGCAACCGCTGCCAGGCCAGCAACAATTGCTCTTTTTCGTCACTGGAGAGCAGCAGGGTCTCCTCTCCAGTGACAGTCACCGATTTTTCAGCAGCGAACGTATATTCTTCGGTAATGGGAATAGGATAGATGGTCATTTGAACAACTCCTTTCTTGGGTTAAAATTGATTGAATCACAATAATCCCGAAGGTCTATTTCTTCAGGCAGGGGTTTTAAACGTATTCAGTTGACTTAATAGGGGAATCTATTTATGGATTTTGTTGGAGATATTTGTGGGGATATATTAACAATTATATCATGAATTATATGAATTGTCAATGATTTTTCAATGTATTTTCCGGGTTTCGTACCCCTTTGATTTTCTCGGATTATCCAACCTTTTTCGCCCGATACTGTCTCTAATAGCCTGTCTGTTCGCCCAGTCGAGGCTTGATTGACGGTCCTTCAGCTAACAGGACCGGGATTTGACAGCGTGCCGTGACTGTGCTAACTTTTCCAACAGGAGATTGTTATGACAAGAAATCTATCCAGCCCGGTTGAACAAGTTGCCCGCTTGATTCAAGGTTTCAGCCAAGAACAGAAAATCAGGCTGCTGCAACTCGTGCCTGATCTTCAGGCTTTGTCCGTCAAGAATGTTGACATTCCAGCAGAACAGATCAAGTTGATGGCCTATTTTCAGACCAAAATGGAGCAGTTGCTCCAGCGAACGCCGTTGCAGGCAAATGACATTTTCGTGGGTGATTTGACCGTGGCGGAATTCTTCACCCTCCCCGAAGAAGCGCAGGATAGAGCCTGGCAAGACGCCCATCGCCAGTTTGAAACCTACACCCTGGCTGACGAACGTCCTGTTCAAGCTGATGCGCTACCTTCTTGACAAAAACATCGTCCGTTACGTGCTGCAAGGCCTGCTTTATGGCCAGGTACGCCCCCTCTCTGCGCTTGAATTTTCGAGCCTTTCTTTTTTGCAACTAGCTGAACGCCATCAAGCCCAACTATTTATCATTTGGGCTTCTTTTCGCGTTTTGCGTCAGCTGCAACGGTTTGATGAAGTCCACATTTTTTTGGACTCAGTCGACACGTTGTTTCCAACCCGTTACTATGTGCGCTGGACACGACGCCTGCGTGAGTCCAGCGGCTTGAGTCGTGAAGACGCTGGCATGATAGCTTTATCCACCTTTGGTACGGATGAAACCGAACACATTTTGGGAACACATTATTTGGTCACCTATGATCAGGCCATGATAAATGGCTATCAACACCACCATACCACTTTGCATCGACGGCTAACGGCTATGACGCGTCAATTAAGTTCCCCTTATCAGCAGGCAACATTGCCAAGATTGATCACGCCTGATGCATTTGACGAGTCTGATCCCGCTTTTTAATAGACATTTAAGGTTGCTTTGGATATTGCTCATGCCACCTGGGCATACGCGCCAGGCAGTCGGTGTCTTCTTCTTGAGGGTGAGAACCCCGGAGTACACTATAGGGGATTTGGTATATTCAAACGGGGTTCACATAGAAGCCGATTGATGATTAAAAACGGAAAAACTTCTAGCTATTCATCCCATTATTGGCACAATGGGGTTTGCCGGCTTCTCCCATAATGCTCAATTGACAATGAGGGCATGGGCACGGGGGGTAAGTTCCTCGGCCAGCGTTTCGTCGGCCAAAACCTCGCCGGTGATGGCGTCAAGTTAGACCGCCAATACCACCAACTTGTCCACGTCAGGAGAGGTGAGCACAAAGTTAACGGCACAAAACACCTCACACAGCCAAAATTATGCTCTTTCCAAAGCATACATTTCGCTATTCTTACTCTCCTTCCTGCACTTCGTCGTCTAATTCATCGTCATCATAAAGTAATTCGATTTCTTCCGACTCCTTGATAAGTTCCCATTCTTCCCAGGTCAGGCCATAGGGAGCGCCTCCACTAGTATACCCGATGATAAAGGCAAAGTGCTCATCCTGGTCAAGACCAAGCTCTTCCTGTAACCTAGCCTCTTGCTCTGTCTTCTTTCGTCTTTTGGCTGCTAACTGAGCCTCTGCAGATTGTAGTACGTATCGTTTGTATTCAGGATCAATCGGGACTTCCAGCATCTCCAGTTCGGTGAAGGCTGTCTGCCAATCCACCCCATAACGTTGCCGGTAATCCTTGACGATTTTCTGGCCCTGGTATATGTTCAACCAGGCTTTGGCCGATTGCAGTCGTTGGGCTCGCTTCAATCTCTTGCGCTGGGGTGGCTGGTCCGATTTACCTTTTTTCTTCCTGGCCATAATCTAAAGCACTAGCGAATCTGTTACTTGACTTTATTAACTCTTAACCACTTTTCACTTTCCAATTGGGCTTCCATAGGGATATGCGAAGACCTGGCGCGACGACTATGCATCATTTCCAATAGCTGTTCATCACTGATGCGACTGGAACGAAATCCCAAATAGGAACGATACCCTTCAACATCAAGGGCGTACTCCAGTGTTTCCCCTAATGCTGACGCAGCCAAGTGTTCCTCACGGCTCTGTGGGGGCGGATATGGTCGGTCGGGATCCTCACACGCGCCCATGATGATCTCGTAGCCGGTTTCCACTTCCACAATCCCGTATTCGGCACGGGTTACTTTGCCTGCTCGATGCTGTTGCACAATTGTACTCTGATCCCAAAACCGTTGGGCCTGCGCCATAGCGATGTCTTGTTGATAATAGGTCACTCGAGACTTAATCGTAAAAAACCCACTGTAGTGGTTATAAATATCGAGTTGGGGATCTAATCGTAGTTCAGTGGCCAGTTGGGTTGGAGAGGCAAACTTCTCATCGTAGCGCAGTTCTTTGCCGAATGACATTTCCATTGTCTTGTAGTCATAAGGCGCATACTCCAGACTGATGATGGCCTGGTAAGTGATCCGCTTCGGTTCCAAGGTCGCCGGATCAATCCAGTAGTCTGCCAACTGTTCCTGTTTTTGGGCGATGAGTTCGACCAATGGAACTCGTTGCCATGTATCCTCTTCTTTTGGTTCGTCCGTCTCCTGTTCGGCGGCTTCAAGTTGCTGTTCCACCCAGGTTAAGGCCGCTTCCAGCTTGTCAAAGGAACGACTATAATGCTTAAATTGATCGGGGCGTTCAATACACCCCTGCCAGTAAAGGTTGTCATTTGTCGAGGTAGCACTGCCCCGATTGGGTGGACGGTCACAAATCCAGCTATTTGTAAGTGGCTCTTTCTCCCACTTAAAAGGTCTTGCCGAAAAATCAATTTCATCGGCTTCGCGTTCGCGCCCAAATTTAAGGATAAGACTGTAAACCTCCCATAATACTCTAGATCGCTCCCGCTCATCTTCATCAGCCATCTCTTGCAGAGTTGCCTCATTCATTTCAAGGGTTTTCAAGAATTCAACACTCTGGTCAGGTGATAAACGAAATCGCTCCTCAACCACCGTTTCACCCTTGGACGATTGTTCTTCAGCGTCGAGGTCTCCTTCGTCTTTCTTACGCTTTCCTTTTTTCTTGCGGGTATCTTCAATCCGTAACACCGTTGACTGCCGCAGAATAGGTATTCCATCTACCTCCCAGTCATCGTTGGTGCGTATATGTTCGAGATATTGCAGCGCGTGAGCGGCCGATAAACGCTCGACACGTTGGGCATCATGACTCCAGACGACAACCCCTTTCTTCTCCCAATCTTCTTTGTCGGCCCACGTAGCCCACTCTAGACATAGGTCAGGTATGGCCTGATTACCATAACCTCGACGATTAATCTCAATACCCCATGTTCGTTGCTCAGTATGCATCGCCGTCAAGCCCCCTACACCCATTTTGAGAATTACCATTGACTGCTCAATGCTAAGCCCCTGACTGGAAATAGTCAATTTTTGCCAATATCAAAGAACCCGATTTTATCGCGGCAGAGTCAGGATGCCTGGCTTACCTCCATATATTTCTTGAAGGTCAGATTTTCTCGATAATTATTGGCCAAGCTGACCGACCCCCTGATTTCCTCGTCGCTAAACTCCTCAATAGACCGCTTCCAATCGAAGCGAGCCAATTCCGATGCCAGACCCTCAGCCTCTTGCCGGGTCCGAAAAGGGCCACCCACCGGCTGACCTACCCGGTCATAATTCACAAACCAGGAGTTTTTGTTCACCTGTACCTGCCCGTTGCTATCAATCTTGAACTCGGGGGTAATGGTCAAGCCGGTTTCCTGGCGGTCACGCGCTCGCAACACAGTGTAACCTTCAACCTGGGTCACCCCGATTCTGACCCGTCCAGGTTTGAGTTTGATCGCAACCGAGGGGGTATCGTCAGGGTTGAACACGGCGCCACGCTTCATACTTGCCGAACGCACGCCCAAACTAAAACCGCCCTGGCGGGCGGCTATAGGCGCGCAATCCGGGCAATAGGTTGAGCCCCGGATAGTATACCAGAGACCTCGTTTATCCTGGGCTTTTGACCGGCAGCCGGAGCACTGTTGGTCCTGCAATTGGTCACCGGGGATGGGATCAAGTTGAAGCTGCCCGGTCAAGGTAGGCACTGAACCCGGTTGGTTTGATAGTGATTTATTTGGACGGGTCAGCCAACGTCCCAGCAGCAAGGCACCCAAAGCTGTTCCGGCGGCCAGCGCCGCATAAAACCCGCGCTGGCTGGCGGTGGTCGGGATACCTGCTACGGTGGAGACCAGGGCCAGTTGTCTGGAGCGGGACTCACAGGCCATCGGTTAGGGCGACACCGAGACCAACCAGGCACCCCAGGCGGTCACGGCCCGCAGCCATGCACCTTCCCGTAAATTCATCCCTTCTAGAGGAGTAGTCATCAAGGGGCTACCGCGCCGGGGGCGACCTTTGACGACCGGCAAAGCAACTATCACCCCTTTTTGCTCATTTCGTTGCAACAACATGGCCGTCTTCTCTTGTTCCTGCCCGTTGTTGCCCGGCGCAATGTAGGCAAAATCCGCTCCGCCGTACAGCAGGGTGGCCACGATGTTATTGACCCGGTATTCGGCCATGGGCTTACCCTGGATTGCCGGGGGCAACTCCCGTGATTGAGGTTCGCCTAACTCGGCCCGTTTGGCCTTCATCCGGCGCAGATAAGCGGCCTCAACCGCTTCGGCGGTTATTGGGGGTAAAGAAATGTCGTATTCAAGGGCCAACGTTTCGGCCAGGGCGGTGGCCAGTTCGATGTGTTCAATCGGCAGGCGATTGCGGGTGGTACTGGACAGTTCAAAGCGGCGGACGTGCAGCCCACCCTCCCACACAAGCTCATAGAAGCTATGCCCCGATAAACGACTCAGGCCAATCTGGTCACCAAAAATAAGGCTGCGCGGCCAACCTTCGCCCACCTGTCCTGAGCGCGTCGAAGGGCGCTCGGTATGCAGGATGACCTGATCAGCCTGCACCTCAATCCGGTTGAACTCTTTTCGCAATCCCTCAGCCCGGGCGGTACGTAGGATCGAGTCCGGCAGCTGGGCTGCCCGGCGCTGTAAATCGTCCAGCCAGGTCTGATTGTCCGCTTCCGACCACTCCACGTAGGTATCGCACAACGCGGGCCAGATGGCGTCAAACGCACCTTGAAATACCCGCGATTTGCCCTCGCCCTCTACGCCAAGCTGCCAGTTCATATCGCCCACCCGCTGCACCACCGGCACAAAGGCGTCAATGTCGGCAAAGTCAAAGAGGGAGCGGAAGCTGAAGGGCTGGCCGTTCAACACTCGTTGCTGGAACTCCTGATGGGCAGTCAGCCAGGCGGTGGCCACCCCACTCAAGTCATCGCCCTCGGCCAGGGCAACCATAGCCTGGGCAATCGTGCGCCCGTTGCAGCCGCGCTCGCCGTAGCCGTAGTCCGGGTTAACCAAACACCGGCCCAGATGCGTGATCAAAGCCTCCGGTTCTTGGTAGGTTAACAGCAAAAGCAGCGAATGACGATTTTCTATATCCAGTTGCTGCATAGCGAGGCCCATTCTTTTTTCTTCTTTGCGCTCCTCGCCAATGCCGCCAAAACAGTGGTCCATCATTTCCTTTTGGCGAGCGACGGCCCGCTCCGGGTCGGTATCAACCAGCAGCAGCGGCGTCTCTTCATAGCCCAGCAAGGCTTCCAGATCAAATGCCTCCTCTTCGAAGACCACGTCATCAAAAATCTCGTCCTGGTGGTCAAATAAACGGGCTTGGGCTGTTGTGGGATTTGTATCATCAGTTGTCATCATGTTCTCCTTTTTTTGGTTGTTGGTCACTGGTCATTTGTCACTTGCCTGGTGCGCGCTTCGTGGTACCGCATAACAAAGGACAAACGACAAATGACAAATCACAAATGGCTATGCCAATCTTGGGTCACCTTGAGTTTGCCGGCCTCAACCTCTTGGGCCAGGGCGACTTGAACCTCATCATCCACGATTTCACGCCAGCGTTTCATCTCCCCATCGTAATAAATGGCGTCGGCTTTCTTGGTCATCGTGATCGGGTTGGTCTTAAGAGCCCGAACCAGCAGCGGGTACTGCTGGCCGTTAGGCGCTCGATAACGATCCTGGATTCGCTCGTAAGGATCACCACTGGGCGGTGCTACATTGCCGCCGCGAAAATATTGCGTGCCGTACGGTTGCGACGGGCTGCCGCCGGTCGATCTCACCGGCGCTGTCCGGGCCCCGGTCAGGGGCGAAACCGGTTGGCTGGTGGTCGAGGGCCAACTACCGCGACTATTGGCATACGCCGGCGCGCGGGAAACCTGATAATAGCCGCTGCTGTTGGTCGAGCCGGCCGGTCTGCCCTTGATCAGAGCGTCGTAATCGATAAAGCCGGGACCGCCTTCATCTCGTTCGCCTTCATCGATCAGCAGCCAGTTGGCAGCAAAGAAAGCCCGCTTGACCCCACCCAGCGGGGTGGTATTCTCCAGTTCATTGATGCTGCCGATGAAGCCGGGCACGGTATCGGGGTCGCGGTCGCCCTTGACCACATCGACCACGGTCTGGGGCGACAACTCCCGGTCAAAGTAATATTCCCGGTAAGGCAGGCTGTAGCTGCGGACGTGGGTCAGCGTCTTGGGGGTATCCCCTACCTGAACCGTGGCCGTCTGGCTGTGCCAGGTACGGCCTGACTCAAAAAAATAGTAACCTTTGGCTTCAAGCAATCGCCCGCCGCTCAGCCGGTTGACCGCGCCGGCCATGCGGGGCGTCAAGGGACTCTTACGCAAGATGATGCCGCGATATTTGCCCACCGGCTCTCCCCGGCCTAAAAGACGAGCACCAAAGGTGACCCCAGCCCCGGTCACCTGTTCCAGGGCTTGAACCGCCATCACCGCCCCCAGGATACCGGCCAGTTTTGGAAAACCATTTTTACCCAAGCCTGAAAGGCCGCCCTCCAGGCCAAAAAAAGCGGCCGTCACCTGTCCCACCCGTTCGGGAATATCCTCAACGCTGTTCAAATCCCGGTAGGTACTCCAATTGCCGAGGGTGTTGAGATACTTACTGACCTGGCCCATCACGCCGTTACGCCGGGCAACGCTGCCAACGGCCCGGGCTGAGGTTTCACAAGACAAGCGGAACCTCCCCAGGATAAAAAATGAAAGATGAGAGATAAATAATATTTTGACTCATCGTTTATCCTGCCAGTGTAATTGCGCTAAAATCAAAGCCTTTTTCGTCCCGGCCCAGGCCGGGCAGAGCATCTCAGTTTTGCTGATGCGACCAATAAAGCCGGGGATTGTTTCGGGTTTACTTTGGCCGCCGGCCAGCGCCACCGCCTGCTGGTTGGACAGGCGGCGGTCAAAATAGTAATGCTCGGCCGGATAACTCAGGCTTTGCAGGTGGGTAATCGTGCGCTTGTTTTGGTCCACATCAAAGGTGACCGTGCCGCGATGCCAGCTTTTACGACCAATGGTAAACACCATTCCATTACTGGCTTGTAGTTCTCGCTGACCAATCACGTTCCGCCGGTTCAGCCAGCCAGTTAAGCCGGAGCGATTCAGTTCTACCGTCTGTTTCGATTTAAAAAACAGCAGGCGGCGACGTTCGGTGGTCACCGAGCCGGCCGGGCCGGTATCGCTTAGGGTGGCTGCTGCTGTGCCAAGTTTGCCGGTCACCTTCTCGCTCACCATGGCCGCCAGTTTGACCTTAGCTAAAGGTGAGGCCAGTCCGGCCAACCTGGCTCCTACGGCAATCGCCGTACCGGTTAATTTGACCGTGGCAGCCCGTTTCCTGGCGGCCCGGGAACCGGTCGGCTCGATAGCTCGCAGCGCCAAGTTAGTTACCGGCGCGCTCAACTGTCCCACCCGATCCAGGGCCTGGGTCGCCTGGGTGAAGATGACCCCGCTGGTGTAGCCGGCCTGGCCGGTTAATTTTGACAGGCCAGCCATCAACCCAGCCCGACCGGCCTGTGCCGAATTCGTTGAACAACTCATTCTTTTTTCTCCGAGACCACCCAGCCTGCCTCAGCCGGGGGATGATATAAACGGGTAGTGATCATGGCTTTCTTGGTCGTCCCCCAACTGGGCACCAGGTTCTCTACAGGATGTACCTCCCCCACATACCCCGGCAGCCGGTTAGCTTTTGTGTGGCCGCTAACCAGACCGGCCACTTCCCCAGCGGACAGCTTGCGGTCAAAGTAGAAATGCTGGGCCGGCAGCTTCAGGCTTTGCAAGTGGGTGATGGTGCGCTGCCCACCAGGTGTCTCAATCACGCTGGTGCCTCGATGCCAGGCGCCGCCTTTGGCTGCCCGAAGGACATCGCCCTCGCTGAAAACCACGTTTTTGCCCAGCCGGTGAGAGCCAATCAAATCCAGCTTATTCAAAAACCCGGTCATCCTGGCCGATTTCTGAAAGGTAACTTCGGCCAGAGTTTTTTCATTTTTCTGCAAGGTCAACGTTTGGTCATCGCCCTGATCTTTTGTAGCCCAGACGGCGGCGGAGGCAGACAGGGCGCTAACTGCCCCAGCGACCCCAATAGTCCGGCGGGCTTGGCCCAGCACCCGCCGGTTGCGCATGATCTCGCCCATTGAGCGTGGCGCTACGGCCACGGCGGCGATGGGTGCGCTGCCTTGTTGGGTGACCAGGTAGCCGCGAACGCGCAGTGTGGCCAAGGCCCCGGCAATATAAGGCGCGGCTTTGGCTGCGGTCACCGCAGGACGATCCACTTTGCGGAGTACGGCATTGGAGACCGGCGCTACTCGGCCCAACACCTGCTCGTTGAGCGTATCCTGAGTATCAACCCACTGCTCGACCGCCGCCCCGGCTTGCCGCTGCACCGTGACCAGCATCGCCTTGCCGCTCGATTGACCAGCTTGAACCGCCCCAGCAATCTGGCCACCAATTTTGTTACTCACCGCTCCGATGACATTGCTGGCTTTGCCGCTGATGGTATTGATCCCCGCACTGACCGCCGCCGTGGCGGCTATCCGGGCCGACTGTTTTTCGCAGCTCAAGAGGGACCTCCCCAAAAGACGTGCAGTTGAATAAGCCACTTCTTGACCTGAGACAGGGCCGGCACCAGCGACTCGACTTCGGTTACCTCGCCGGCAAAGCCGGGCAGATTTTTTGGTTCAAACTCGCGCTGCCCGCCAATGATCCCCGCCACGGTTGTTTCCGGCAAGGCGCGGTTGAAGTAGTAATGGCTGGCTGGCGCGGCCAGGCTTTGTAAGTGCCCCAACGTCCGTTCGCCTCGGCCTGTCTTAACTGTGGTCACCCCCAAATGCCAGGTTTTACCCCGGCTTTCGAACATCTGGCCCCGGCTGGCCTGCACCGTCAAGGGCAAGCCCTGGATATCCCGGGCATTGAGGGCCGGGGTCAGGCGCGACGGCCAGCTCTGCATTTGCACCCGGCCGTTAAAGAAGTTGCGGGATTGGACAGCGCCGTTCCGGCTCAGCCGTCCCATGCCTGTACCCAACCCCGTGCTGATCGCTCGGGCCACCTGAGCCGCGCCGACCGTATTCAGCAGCCGCAGCCGGGTTTGATTGCCGCCCAGCAGCGCGCCAACTGCGGCCAGCGGCAGTAGCACATCAAGCGAGCCGGGCGGATCGATGCTGTTCAGCACGGTCATACCCGCTGTGGCCGACCGGCCCAGGCCACGACTGACCGTGCTGGATATCTGGCCGGTGATATTGCTCACTTTACCCGAAATGTTGCTGATGCCGGTTTTCAACGATGCGGTTCCGGTAATTCGGTCGCTGTTCTTACTGCAACTGATAGGTCACACTCCTTGTTGAATAAACGGATTTACGAATGGACGAATGAGCACCATTCGTAAATCCGTAAATTCGTAGATTCGCTCATTCCCACGCTTTCGCAGCTTCGATCTTTTCGGGCGGGATCATCGTTTCAACCTGCCCGGCCACAAAGCTGTAAAAGCGCGCTTCCAGCTGGTGCCGCCCGGTCAGGTATTCAGCCGTTGGCCCCTTGAGGTGGCTTAAGCCCGACTGGAGGTGGTCGATGTTACGCATGGCCCGATCGGCCTCGAAGCGGGCAAAGTCCCACAGGTCGACCAACTCCGCTTTATTCAAGGCCGTAGTGTCCAGATATCCTCGACCCCGGCGAGCTTCATCGAGTTGGCTGACCAGAAATTCAAAATTCTTCCGGTCTGAGCGGGCCCAATCCAGCGGTCGCGGGTCGCTGTGGCCAATCCCCCGCAAAGCGCCGCCGTTCAATTCCCGGATCTGGCGGGACACCGCCGCCACACCGAGCCGGAGTTGAACGGAGATGGTCTGCAACTCCTCCGCTGAAAAATCGTTCGTAATCTTGATTTGGCGTTGGGTTGGCAGTGGCGACTGCCCGGTCCTCTCGTTAGGGTGGTGTTGTTCCTGGCTAGCAGCGGCCTGGTTGTCAGCGAAGAATGAGATCTGATCATTGGCACTGCCTACCTTTGTTTTACGGGCCTGGCTCTTTTTCGATAGTCTTTTCTTCGTTGTTCTGGTCGCCGGCTGCGGGTCGAAGAACGAGACCTGTGCCGTGCTGCCGCTGGTGTAACCGCTTTTACTACCCAACCAGGCTATGCCCAAGCGACCGGCTACCCGTCCAATGAGGCTGGAGGAACTCGAGCAGCTCACGCTAGCTCCATCATATGCTCGTCAATCTCTTCCTCCTTGATGTAGCCCTCGTTGGCCGCGTACTCAGTGGCGCAGCCTTCACAAAAGGCTTGCCAGCCCATCTTGTACCACATCTCACCGGCGCCGGTATCTTTCGTTGATCGCCGGCAGGCGCCACAACTGGCTTCCGGCTGCCTGGCCGGATCGAACGACATAGCCACCCGGCACATTTCGAAATCACTTTCGTCGGGCGTGCGGGCCCCTTGCCGGTAGATTTCGTACCGTTTGCCCAGGCTGTCAATCAGAAAGAGCTTATCCCCGTTATCCTCCAGCACCCGCGAGACGCCGCCATAGCCGTCGGCCACCAGTCTGCCTGCCAGCGACTCATTATCCGGCAGGCGGCGGGTGCCGGTTGGGACGGAGGGGGCAGCCTGCGTTGACGGCTTCATTGGCTGGCCCGACAGAGCACGGTTTCCCTGCCCCACCTCTTGTTTGGCCTCGGCCAGCGACTGGTTGAAAAACGTAATCGTAGCGCTGGCCCGCCGATAGTCGGCGGTGGAGAACTCGGTCTCGTCGCGAGTCCAATCCATTTGGGCCAGAATGCTGCCCAACATGTGGGCCGTTTCCAGGTTGCCATAGGCTTGATCGGTCACCACCCGCCCGCTGGGAATGTGGGTGATCCACCATTGGCCGGTATCTTCGCGGATAACCGCTTGACCATCAGCGCCGGTCTCGGCCTTCAGATTGGGTGTCAGGGCCAGACCGGTGTCGCTACCGTCAGGTCGGAGCAAGACATAAGCTTTGTCCACCACAAACAGAGCCGGCTCGTTGGCATTGCCCACGTTCAGACCAATTCGAGACTCAACCAGGCGTGTTTCAACCCTGCGCTCCGGGGAAAGATAGTCGACCCCAGCTTGAACCGCTTTGACCCGGCTGCTGCCACCGCCGGCACTGACGTTACTGATCGCTGCCGTCCCGTTTTGCCCAGATGTAGCCGGCAGCAGCAGGTCTATATCGGCCTGACGGGCGGCGGCCGGAGCGCAGTCCTGACAATAGGAGCGCCCGCCGATGCTGTACCATGGCCCCTGTTTGCTCCGAGCCGGTGTCTGGCAGGTCTGGCACCGTTCCGCTGCCGATAGGGCGCGAGCAGGCGCAATTTGGGTGCGGGCAGGCAGTTGCGGCACCTGATTGGGATCAATCAGGGCGGGTTGCTGTCTCAATGGGCTCTCTCCCGTGGGATCGCTGCGCCGCCGGGCCAGGGCCACCAAACCCGCACTTACCAGACCCAGCCCGCCCAGGGCCAGGCCGGCGTAAAAGCCACGCTTGCTGGCCAACTGTCCAATTCCGGCTCGAAGCCGGGCGATGCGTCCCGCCGCATATTCACAACTCACAATCACCTGCCCTTGATTTCCGATGGGCCTGCACAATCCGTTGAGCCTGGCTGACCTCCTGCATTGACATGGCCCCGCTCCAGGACAGGTTCGATAATTTTGTGGCCAGTTCCTGAGCCTGCTCAATGTTGTCATAGGGGCCATCCACCAGCGCGCCACTGCCGGTATGGGTCACGCCCCAGGCATCCGCTTTCACCGCCGGTTTGCCGTTGGCTTGGCCGGGGTCCAGGTAGGGCGTGACAGCCAGGCCGGTATCGCTGCCGTCAGCGCGAACAACCCGATAGCTGTTTTGAGCCAAATACGGTTCATCGCTGCCGGTCTTCATTTCAACGGCGGCAGCTTGCAGGGTCGTGGGTGAAGTGGCCAGCACCGGAATGGGTTTTGCGGTTGAGCGGCTCGAACCACTTTTGGTTAAGCCGGGGATCGGTTTAGGTTGGGACTTACCCCCACTGCCGGCAGCCAGAGCCGGGATCGGTTTAGGCTGCTTTTTCACTCGCGGCGTTCCGTTGGCCGGCCCGGATTGGCTATTTACAGCCAGAGCCTGACGTGGTGCTTTAGTCCGCTGCAAAAGGTTAGTCAACCGCTGCCGGTTGGTCACCAGTAACGCCCCTAACCCGGTTCCGGATGCGCCGACAGCCAGGCCGGTGAAGAAGGCTTGCTTGCTCGACAATTGCGAGATACCGCTGCTAACCCTGCTGGCCAGCTGGGAGATGCGTCCTGCGTTACTCTGGCAAGCCATCTTGCACCTCGGCCTTAAGATCATTTTCTTTGGGCCGGCCCCGCAACCAGATATATTGCCGGCCAATCCTGATGTCGGCCTTAATGGTTAGCTCAAGTTGCTCCTCGTTAACCAGTGGCAGATGAGACGGATGCAAGTGGACAAGGGCCGGCTCTAACCCAATGAATTCGCGCCGCCGCCGAAAGCAGTGGCAGGCCCGTTTGATCTCGGTCAGCGGAAAATCGGTCGAGTCCGGGTCCCGGCTGTACAGCAGACCGTAGGGAGCTATGGTGTTATCAGCGACCATGGTCATCGCTCTCCTGTTCCAGGCTTTTCAGTTCCAGTCCACAGAAGGGGCAAAATCGAACCGGGCAGACGATCTCTTCTTCGCCCATCCACCATTGACCTTGCTCGAACCACATCGTGTCGGTCAGGTAAATTGGCGCTCCACCAGGAATGGCTCTGGTCACCGTCCGGTATTTTGGGCATATGTGTTCGAGATAGTCGCTCATCTTGGGTTCAACCTTTTTAGGATGTAATCCAATTGCACCAGGTCGGTGTCGAGCAGCCGGGCCAAGTGGCGACCGGCCCCAACAACAAAGGAATAGCGTTGCTCCGCCGGGCGAACCAGAGCCGCTCGAACCAAATGCGCCACCAGTAACTCGTCAGCCATCAGCCAGGGGGTGTTTAAAACCAGGCTGAGATAGTCGAGCCGCGTCGTAAATGACCGCACCTCAACCGCGTCGCAGATAATGAGCCGGTCCAGACTGGCCGGCGGTTGCGGGGGTAATCCCTGTCTAATCTCCCCTCCAAAACGCCGGTACCCGACGATGAGAACGCTAATTTCAATAGGAACCAGCCGGTTTTCTTGTTGATCTAGCACCACCTCCCGGGTCAGGTTGTCAACCAAAATTAATTGGCGGACAACCAGGTCATCCTGAACGGACACATCGTAAATTAGGCCAAAGATAGCAACTTCAGCAGTGGTCTCGATCTTGACCAGATCGCCAAATTGCGGTACATGGGGCAGGAGGGCTCTGCAGCCCACTGTAAAGCGGGTCATCGTGGTGCTAAGCACCCAGGCCGAAAATTCAACAGGCCTATTCATACGGCGTTCAAGCTGTCTGGATGATTTGGCGCTCATAAGATTGTGGCTGATTATCCTTCCCCGCTTCATCGCTAAGACACAACATATATCCCCGGCCGCGGACAGTTTTGATACAGGCCACCCCGGCCAGGTGGACGGCCAGTTTACGGCGCAGATAAGAGATAATGGCCCGCACCGATTTACGGCGGGCCTGTTGTTTACTGACCCGCTCCAACCTATGGGTGGCTTTGACCAGTTCCACATCGCTGACCACCCAGCCAGGCCGCCGGGCCAAATATTCCAACACACGCATCTCTTTCCGAGTTAAGAGCAATTCCTGCCCATCAAGCCAGGCCTGCCGCCGATCGTGATCAAGCCACAATTGCCGGTCACCGATGGTCAGGTTGATAACCGCAGGTGGCTGGTCAAGTAGCGGTTGGGTAAAAGTCTGATGAAGCAGTTCTGCCGCCCGCAGCTTGCCCTTGATAACCGCGAGCAGGTCCTCCACGTCAAACGGTTTGGTCAGGTAATCATCCGCGCCTAAGGATTTGCCGTAGCGAATGTCGCTGGCCAGGCTGCGAGCGCTGATGAAGATAAAGGGGATCAGGGCCAGGTCCGGTTCGCTCGAATTTTTGACCAGTTGGCAGAGCTGATAACCGTTCAGCCCGGGCATAGCCACGTCGGCCAGGATCAGGTCAATCCGGTGGGTCTGCAACAACTTGACAGCCTCGCTACCATCTCGTGCCGGGAGCGGCTGGTAACCGTGCCGCTGCAAGATCAATTCCATCATCGTCAGCGCAGCCGGTTCATCATCAACCACCAGAATTTTCTTCATATCGTCCGCCTCCTTGGCTTACCTTACCCCGTTTTTCCACCAGTGTCAGTGAAAAAGTGAATGAGTTTCGTGTATTTAGCCGGTGACTTTTGGGTGAAAGGTGATGGCATATTGGTTGCGTCGTTCATTCCTCCATCCCCTTGCCGAAACACAACGGGAGTTGCAGCTGCAGCGGATTGACCGTGATGATACCGGTTTGCGGTTCGAACTGGTACGGCGTATCTAGCCGGCCCAGAATATCGCTCACCGGTTCATCAACCGTCAGGATCAGCTGCTCCGGATCAACCCACAGGCCGCCGGGGCCAACCTTATATGCAATGCCCAGCGCCTCGAGGGTCTCAACGTGGCTGGCAGCAATGACCCACTGGACATCCATTATCTGATGCGGAACCTCGGCCAGAATATGGCGCACCGTATCGAAGAAGCCGGCCAGGGGTGCGACTAACGCCGGCGTCACCACCACCGGCCCTTCGACCAGCGACACATTCCAGTGGCAGCAGCCACCGCTGGCCGGCAGTGGGGCCCGGGTCAGGTGACAACTGTCGCCCGTGCGGTGCCGGCAGGTATGACAGGCACCGTGTGCTTCGTCCACGACCGGACAAAATATTGGACTGCAATCCTCATGGTTCCAGAACAGCCACTGTTGCCGTGAGCAATATGAGACGCACATGCCAGTTATGTCCCCGCGTCAGGCCGCCGGAACGGCTCGATGCCGGGCTCGATCTCAGGTAGTTTATCGTCGCTGGCTGCCGGTAGGCTAGGATTGAAAGGAACGGCCGTTAGCGTTGCCGCTGTGATCGTTTCGGTCAATATCTGTTCGATGAGCGGCGTCAGCGCCAGTCGCAGCGGGTGGTTCCCGGCCAAAGCGTGAAGCGGTCCACCCTGGCGATCAAACTTCATCAGGCTGGAGCATTCAGGCAACAGCAACGTGCGCGGGCCGGGCGATCCCAGCCGGCTGGTTTCGTAGACTCGATTGTAGAGATACCAGGTCTGCCCGATGGAAATACCGGTGGCTTCAGCCGTAGCTTTGATCCGGTTAGCCACCTGCCATGAGGTCTGACCCGGGGTCAGCACCAGCATAAACAGATCAACCCGGTTCAGGCGATATCGGCTGATGTGCTCCAACCCGGCTTCGTTATCAATGAGGATCAGATCGTATTCAGCCTGGATTGAAGCCAGGGCCTGGGTCAGAGCCTGATTAATGCGGCAGTAACAGCCCGGTCCCTGATCGTGACCCATTAGCAGCAAATCGAAATCGAGCTCGCGCAGCCGTCGCCGGGCGATGACGCCGTCGCTGGCCAGCCGGTTGCGCACAAAGCGGGCCGGCGAGGTGCCGGGTGGAAGCTGCTTGATCTGCCCGGCATCGAGCGGGGTACTGTCGCGGATATCGGCCAGGGTGACCGCCGGCGCGTCGATGCCCAAAGTCATGGCCAGCGTAGCAGCCGGGTCGGCGTCAATAACCAGCAATTTTTGCTTAAAGTGACGGCGGGCCAGTTCGTCAATCAAGATACCCGCCAGAGAAGTTTTACCAACACCGCCTTTGCCGGCGAGAGTGATGATCATTGCATATACTCCTTTCAGTAAACGAGGTAGCAAAGTCGTAAGGCACAAGGGCATATAGCGACTTTGCAACTTGCGACCCTTGGCTCAGTGCTCCAGAATTTTCTCGACCATTGCTTCAGTTTCATAATGCGGCGTACCATAGCCCAGCCGTACCAGGGTGCGGACCCGTTCCAGTTTGTCCGGCATAAGCTCAGGCTGTTCAATCAACATATTGCGCCGCAGGGCGTCGTGATAGCGCCGGGCAGCCAGGTAGGCTATCCAGCCCTCCTCGGGCAGTTGCTTCAAATATTCCTTGCGGGCCTCATCGGAGGGCAGCGTTCGCAGCCGTTTCAATTCGTTCAGCGCGGACTGTCCCGGATTTTCCGGTAACGGCTCCGGCTCGCCGCGCCGGCCCTGGCGCAGCTCCACCTCAGGATCGGGGATGGGCGGGTCGGCGTAGGTGTAGAGGGTGCAGACCGGCTGGGGGCTGCCGTTGACCATGGGTCGCACGTAACAGCGGTAGTTGGCCAGGGTGGTCAAATCCTCGATCTTCTGTAACTCCGGCAGCCATTTCAAAAATTGCGGGGCGTCGGCCGACTCCGCCCGAAAGACAATTTTGGTGCCGGTATTATTGGCCACCGAACTGATCAGGTCGCCGCCGCCTTGGGTCAGCTGGCCCAAGTGCTGGTGAGCCAGGGTCAGGCTGGCCCCCATCTTTCGGGCCTGCTCCAGGATGTCGGCAAACTCGGTGCCGCTCTGGGCGACAAAGGTCTGGAACTCATCGACACAGATGGCCACCTGCCGCCGCTGCTCCTCGGGAATGTCCATGCGGCTCATTACCGCCCCAAAGAGCTTGTACATCATCAGCGCCCCGACGAAGGTCCGGTTTTCACCGCCCATACGACCATCAAGCTGTACCAGAATGACCTTGCCGCTGTCAATGGCCTGCCGGAAATCCAGAGTGCTGCTGGATTGGGCCACAATCCGGCGCACAATGGGATTGCTCAAAAAGGCGTTGATCCGGCGGCGAGGTACGGAAAACATCTGGTCCAGTTCCCGCTCCTTCTTCAATTCCAGGCTCTGCCAGTAGGGCGCGGCGATAGGGTCTTTGAGGTTATAGGTCAGGTCATAGCGGTAATCGGCATCGGAGAGTAGCTTAAAGAGGTGGACAAAGGTCGGCTGCGGTTGACCCACGAGAACCGCTTGCAGGGCGTTGTTGAGAATTTCCTGCATCTGCACCGCCGTTTCCCAACTGGCGCCCATTACCTTGCGGATGACGCCCATCACGTCGGCCACTACTGCGCCTACGTCGACCTCCTGCGGCACATCGAGCGGATTGATGCCAATCACCCGTTCCGGGTCCATCACATCGAGCCAGATGATGTCTTTCTCTCGCCAGAGTGGCACCCGCTGAATGACCTTGTGGGTCAGGTCCTGGTGCGGTTCTTGCAGCCAGACCGCCGCCTCGGGGAACTGGTCCAGGTATTGCCAAATCATGCGCAGCAACATGGTTGATTTGCCCACGCCGGTCGGGCCAATGACGTGGAAGTGGCGGCGGGCGTCCAATAGCTTGATGCCTACCGGTCGTTCCGCCTCAATATTTGCCGGCGTCCCATTGCTGTCACCCGCGCCGTTTGCGGACAGCTTAAAAGCGCGGCGCAAGCTGCTGAGGGGATATTCAATCTCTGATAATTGGCTACCGAAGGTGGGCACATCGGCAAAGCGACCAATGATGACCCGCGACTCGCCAGGCGCGACAAAGGAGACCGGACTGGGCTTTTCCAAACGGGCCCGGGCCCGCATGATAGCCAGGCCGCTGATGTCCTGATTGGGCAAATGGGCCAGCGCCGCCAGTTCCAAATCACTGACAACACTGTTACGCCAGCCTGCCGGTAGGAAACGACCCGTGACCCGGTACAACTCCTCCCGAGTTCCTCTGGCTCGAACCGTCAGACTGTTATCAGCCCCAAACTGGTCGAAGACCTGAATCAACCGCTCCAGGTTGCCGTCTACGTCTCCCTGTCCGGCCACAACAACCCGCAGGCATAGGTCGTACCCACGTGCCTGGGCTTTCTGCTCGATCTGTTTGATTAGCTCCCGTTCCTGGCTGCCCAGTTTGGGTTTCGACTTGCCTGCTTTGACGTTATCGCCGCGCAGTTTTCCAATGAAGCGTTGACCGCCGCTTTGCCAACCGTCGGCGGCCGGACGCAGCACAAAATGAATGGCCGCCAACCGGTTGCCCGGGGCCAGACCCTCCAGCGTCGAAAGTAGGGAGGGCAGCGGATCGCCGGCGAATTTGATTCTGAGCGGTCGCCATGCCTCCCAGCCGATGCCCAGGTCGGCCCAGGCCCATTTTGCACCCATTCGGGTATCTTCGAGATTTTCGAATTCAGATTTACGATTTTCTAAATCAATAGTCGACTCATTACCGGGCAAGTCAAGGTAGTCATCAATTTCGTCAGTAGGGGACCCGTCAGCACCACTTTTGACGAGGGTCTCGATCTCCAGCCCTGAATAGGTGGCTCGAAACTGACGAACTAAGGTCTCCGCTACCGGGCGGGGCGCCCATAGATAAAAGGTGATCCGCTCGCCGGCTTGCTGTACGATTTCCAGGCTCATATGCAGTCCCGCGCCCAGCCAAACCTGTTTGCCCGGGCGGGCCAGGGTCGAGTGAATGGCGGCCCACATATCGGCGGCTGCCTCCCATTTGCTGCGTTCATCAACCCGGGGGGCGATGCGCAGCAGGACGGCATTGGTGGCCAATTCGCGGTTGCGGGCTCGCTGCCACAACCGGGCGATCAGCTCAGCGGTTAGCCAGACGCCGCCGCTGATAATAACAATTGTCGTGGCTACAATGCCTGTTAACAACCGATATTCGACCAGATATAAGCGGTAATCTCGGGGAATAAAACCGAGCATTCCCCCTCGACGAGTCGTGAGTTCTTCAACAGAAAAATAATAGCTGCCAAAACTGAGCCCGGCGATAAGGAGGGCCAGGGCCAGTAAAATAAGCAGGATTTGCTTGGGTCCGAGGCGCGACATTTTGCTCTCCTATAACCCGTGACGCAGGGTCTTGATCCACTCGGGCAGCACCAACGCCGGCAGCAAAAAGAGTAGCAGGATGCTGACCGCAATGAAGATCAGCGGCTCGACCGGCCCGCCGGTGCGAATTCTGAGAACTGCCGGCAGCAGATGAAAGTTTTGCTCTTTTTGCAGGGGCCACAGCAGCGGCGTCCCGGTCAGGGTCAGCGAGTCGGCCAGAATGTGGCTGAGATAGCCCAGGCCAAAGGCCAAGCCCACATCCGGGTAGCCCAGCCACCAGCCCAGCAAACCGCTGCTGACCGTGACAATCAGACCCGTTAAGCCGTAGTGGGTCAGGCCCCGGTGCTCGACCCCAAAGGATTGCAGCCAGGTAGACAGAGCCAGTCCAGCCTCGCCCATCTCATACTTGATTTGCGATTCCTCGGCGTCAATGTCGGGGGCCAGTGCGCCTACAATTACAGCGATAATACACAAAAAGGGGCCAACCGGAATATCTTTGACCGGATGCGGCTGTACCAGGCCGGTTGCAGCCTCTGCCCCGGCTAAGGTCGCCAGACCAATCATCACATGGGTTTTGCCAACCATATCACTCACCTCACTTTATCAACTTGCTATCAGATGCCAGGCCAGGCACAGGTAGCAGCGCCACCAGGTCAACCCATCTTCGTCAGACCACGTTTCCAGAACCAAAATTGGCCTACGGTAACGAGGACAGACAGCCTTGGGGTACGGCTGGACAATATTTTCTTGGCGGTGGTTTTCCTTTGACATCATTACCTTCCTTGTAGCGAAGTGGACAGTTTTTTTCAGATCCCCCCTATTCTGAAGTGACCGGCAATCCGGCCACGGAAAAGAGGGAGAACTTGCGGTCAGAAGTGTGACTTGAGATTGGACCGCCAGCTTTATGGCCTGAACTATGGCTGGTTGGAGCCTCATTTCGGGCTGTCCCCGCTCTGGTCATAAGCTCTGCTGATGAAATGGCGGTCAGACCCAACCCTATCTAGGCTGTTACTGGCCTGCCCATAACTCCTTTGGGCTGTTCTTGACCTGTTTCTCCGCTGTTCACGAATTTCAACGCCATCAACGTCGGTTAAACCCGGGTTCATAGCCTGCACCATATCCTGCTTATGCCTCTTCGCTGTCGGGCAGCAAGGGCTGTCGCTGCTCTCGCTTCAGACCGATGACGCGGGCACCCTGCTGCCCGTCGCCTCCTGGGGTCAGGATGAGCCAGGCCGGCGCGGCCAGCATGTCGCCGTCCCCCATCAAATCCTCCCACAAAGCCAGATAGTAGATGACCTGCTCCTGGCGATGTTTCTGGATGGCCTGGGCCAGGTTCAGCAGCCGCTGGGCGCCGTGGGTGATCACGGCCACCCAGGGAAAGCTCGGCAAATCGCTCAGATGGGGATGCATCTGCCAGTTATGGGCGTAAAAGCGGTTGTAGCCCTGCACCTTGCGCCCCCAGTCGGAACTGGGCCGGCCATGGGCTTCCCGGCTGCGATCCAGCTCAATGAACAGGGGTAGGGTTGCCACCTTTTCGCCGCGCCGCTGCTGAACAATAGCTAACCCGTCGGGGGCGATGACCGGCGTGGGTTTGTCGCCGTTGTAAAAACTGGCCCCTTGCTCGCCGACCCAGGTTACCGACCAGTCGTCACCCCGCAACCGCACCGCTTCGGTCAAACGAACATAAAGTTCAGCCACCAGCAGATCGTGCAAGACCTGGTCCCGCTTCAGATGGCGGTGGCTAAGCGCCGGGTTGATCTCTTCCTTGAGCCACAGCCAGCCGGCCGCGCCGACGGTGTAGACCTTCCGTGGCGGCAGCCCCCATTCGGTCATACCGGCATTGGGCATGCGCGCCCCGCCGATGATACTCTGCTTGAGCAGGAAGTAGAGCCGGTTGTAGGCGGTGGCTTCTTTGGCCTGGGGCCACCACAGACGGCGGATCTGGTCCAGGCTAAGCACGTTGAGTTCGCGCAGGCATTCGACCAGCCCCTCATCCCGGCCGGTCAGCCGGCCCCGATTGAGAAGTTCGGCCAGTTGCTCGCGGATCTGCTGGCGATCAATTTTGGCCGGCGGGGTGGCAAAAATCTTGGCCGCATTGCCGGTGGCGTTGATGGCTAACTGTTGGTGTTCGGTGGTGATTGGCATCGTTTTCTCCAATTTTGGATTGACGATTTACGATTGATCCCATTCGTAAATCCAAAATCGTAAATCGTAAATAGCTATAGTATTTCATTGCTCGAAATCGACGGTACATAATTCCCCCTTGCATTTGAGCAGCAGCCGATTGGGCGGCAGCCGCTTCAAATCAGTCGGGCGAATGTCGGGCAGGGACTGCTGCACCCAGGCCGGCACCTCGTCCAGACGGGATAGCAGCAGTGACGAGGGTTGCGCAGAGCCCGGCTTGGTCTTGGCCCGCGCTGACGACAGAACCAGGCGGACATTTGGAAACGCAGTTAGGCGTTCAAGCCAGCCTTCAGTCTGGAGTTCGTGCAGAAAGATCACAGGCGCGTGCACTTCGCTCCAGGCCGTTAGCAGTGTGTTCAAGGCCAGCAATTGGGAGATAATGTAGGCTGGCAAGCGCCGGCGCGGATCGGGCAACCGCCAGAACAGGCTCTGGCCGTTGCCGAGGGCTGCCAGCGGCTCCAAGTAAGGGCCGCGCCACAGGACGCTGTACTCCGGCAAATCCAACAGGGCATTGAGCCGGTCACGTAGGTGGGCCAGCCGCAGATGCATATCAAAAGTGGATGTTAGACGCCCCTCGCGTTGCCACCAGTCCCACAAATCATCATCGAGCAGGCCGCAGCCGGCCCAGATCTCGGGGTCTACTAACTTCAGAAAGTCGGGCGCGTGCAGGGCTTCGCACAGCCCAGGTACATCCAGGGTCAGGCCGCGCTCCTGAGCCACCAGGGCGGTCAACATGACTGCCACCTGGGTGTGGCGGAAGGCAGCCAATCCCAGTCCGGCAGCGGTCACGCCTTGTTCACGCAGCCAGGCCGGCCAACCGAGCGAGAGGGCCCTGACTCTGGTCTCCGCCGCCTCAGGCAGCCACAACGGATTGAGCCGGAAGCGGCTCTGGGCCGGCCGTTCCACGTCGCACAGCAATACCCGTTCGGTGGCCACTGCCCGCAGCAAGCGCCGGGCCAGCCGGGTCGTCACCACCCCCTGACCGTCCAGAAGCAAAACCGGCCGGCGAGCCTGGACGGCTTGCTGGACCATATTGATGACCACCCTTTCGGTCGCCTGCCCCGTAATATACAGCAGCTGCAGCCCATCCAGATCAGGTAAGGCGAAACCAACAGGCTGCGCCTCGCTGTCCTGACCCATCTTCAGTGCCGGTTGACCGTTGAGGCGTAAGGTCGGGGCTGACCTAACCAGGGTTGAGACCACTGACAGACCCGGATAGGTATCAGTTTGAGGGAAAGGGGGTAGCGTTGGCCAGGGATTATCGCCGGAAAATTTTGGCGAAAGCAGGGCCGAACCCTGGCCGGTTAACACATCTTCCGGCTGGGCCAATTGTTGGGCAACATCACCCGTTGCCGGTCCCCAGATGGCCACGATGGCCGTCTTTTCACTAACCCAACGATAATATACGCCGTCGATGCCGGCTTGCTTGCACAGTTCGACCGGGGCAGGCGCTGCCTGTTGCCAGTGCAGAATGACGATGCCTGGCCCAATCTCGGGCGGGTCAGAGGCTTCCACCGCGCCGTTGGGAAAAACATCCCGGACCAGACGCTCCAGCACTCCACGATAACCGGCAATCGTTAGCCAGCAGCCGATCTCGCCGCCATTGTTGGCGGTGCCATTGCTGGCCGTACCATCTTTGGCCCAGATGATATCCAGGCCGGTGCCGGATTTGAGCAGGGTCAGCAGTGCCTGCCGCACCCGTGCGTCTTCCCAGCCCGGTGGGCTGCTGTACAGGAGACGGTAACTATGAGGATGGGGTGTCGTCTTCCGGCCGGAAAGTGCCGACAATGTTACCAGCCCTATCCAGATGGCCAGACCCGGCACTGGCAGGACCAAGGCCGGCCACCAGATTTCCAGGCGGATAAAGATGGTCGCCAGGTTCCAGGCGATGGCTCCGGCCAGACCGGCAGCGAGACTGAGGCTGGTGATCAGGTTCAGGCGCTGGTGGGTGGCTCGTTTCACGTCCACTCCCCTTTCTGGCCGTCCGGCAAGGTTGTTTGCCAGGCTTCTTCCGTATCAGTCGCGCCTTGAGCGGCAGTAATACCTTCCGTTACCTCCTGAGCAGACGTGCCATTATCTTCAGCCACTTTAGTTGGCTGAGAATCGGAAATCTGCTCCATACTGGCCACACTGTCGGATGATTGTTGTCCACCTAATAGCTCAACCTCCTCGGCCAGCGCCAGATCCGGCCAGATCTCTTCGACAGCCTCGGCTTCGGGCCAGTTGACCTGAAAGGTCTCGTAGGGTTGGCTGGGCCAGCCTTCATTTTCCAACCAATCAGGATGATTGGCCCAATCGGCATCGTCGGCCGGCAATCCGGTTTCCTCATCTGGCCAGGATGCTGAGCCATTTTGAGACGGGGCGTCCTCAAGAATAAATTCCGGATCAACTTCCGGTTCAATGAACGGGGCAGTTTCATCGCCTGATATGACCGGATGTGACTCATCAAACTCAGCCATATCCGATTCAAACGGGTCGTCCATAACAAGCGGAGCGATGTCCCATTCGATGCTAGCCGGGGCCGTCGCTGCCGTGACAGCGCCGCTCATCAAGGCCAGGTAGTCGGGGATTTCTTCCGGTTCAGCCTCGGGAGTCGGCTCGTAGCTTGTTTCAATATCAACGCCATCATCACCGCCTTCGTCGCCAGCTAATATATCGCTTGCCACCACCGGTTGAAGCTGATCATTGGTGTGCTGGTGATCAGCCATTGATACTGCTGGCGTATCCGTTTCGGGGTGTGTTTCAAAGGATTCCAGCGCCGCCCATAATTCCCGCTCTTCCACCTCTGCCCGGGTTGACAACCGCGCTTGCTGGGCCGCCACCCGCGACTCCAGGTCGTCAACTTTCTGGCGCATAAACTGTTCGAACTTCTGGTTCTGCTCCAGCAGGTAGACGGTAGTCAGCGCGGCCGACTCCCGCATGGGATCTTTCTTCTGATTTCCTCGACCCAGGGCAGACAAGATACCGGCCATCGCTAACTCCCCACCAGGCTGCGTTCGATATCCGACAGCAGCATATACATATGATAGGCCCCATCCGGGATGCGCAGCACCGCCTCAGCCATGCCGGTCTCCTGGGGTCGGGGGAAGCTCTCGATCATATTCAGGTAAGGTTCCATATTGGGAAAGGTCTCGGAGACCATCCTGGCCGCGGCCGACTCGTGGTGAAAAAACAACTGAAAAACGCTGTTGCCGACAATCGAATGGCCGGACAAATCGCCCGAAGCCGCCCCACCGGTCAGCCGGATCAGATCCTGCTCGGCCAGCCAGATGCCGCAGCCAAAGGTACGAAAGGTTTTGATCCACATCGCCACAATGTTGGCCAGAATGGGTTCCTGGGCCATCCAGCCGAATTCATCCACGGCCACGATCCGCCGTCGGCGTCCCTGCGAACGGACAATGCGCTGGATGCGGCCCAGCACCAAGGTGTAGATCAGGGTGCGGTGGCTCTCCGGCACATCTTTGAAATCATAGGTGACTACGTTGGCTTCGAGGGCCACATCGGTGTTGGTGGCCTGGTTGTAGACCTGACCCAGGGTACCGTAGACGTAATTGAGTTCCAGGTCATCGGCCAAAAGTTCAGCCCCCTGCCGGCGCAGTTCGTGACACAGCTGCTCCAGGCGCGGCACGTAACGGGCCGAGGTATGGAGCGGGTCGCTCAGGCCATCATACAGCACCGTCAAAGCCGCATCCAGCAGACCCGACTCGCGGATGGAGAGGTTGCGCTCCGGGTCGACCTGTTTGAGCATTAGCCGGCAGAGGCTGGTTAGATAACTCTTCTGGTCATTAAGGTCGTCGTAAATGGGATCGAGCGGATTGACCTGCATCTCGGCCATCGACAGGGCGTTGTAACTGGCCCCATCTTCCCCTACCAACTCGACCAGGCGCTTCGAGTGTCCCTGCGGTTCCATCATGACCACCTGGGTGGCCCGCATCGCCTCCCGGTAAAGCAAGGCGTTCATCGAGACGGTTTTGCCGTAGCCCGACTTGCCCAGAAACATGCCGTGATAGGCGGCCGGCTTGTCCGGGTCGCGGCCAAACCCGTTCCACCAGATGGGATACGTGTCGGAACCGCCGGACGAGCCAATGCCCCAGAAAATGCCATCCGTCTCGTTGCGCCGGCGGAAGCCCAGCGGGCCACTGATGATGGCCATGCCGTCGCTGGTGACGTTGTGAGAGATTTCGGGAATGTTGATCTCTCGCCGACGAGTGGTCGTGAAAAACTTAAGTAACTCGCCTTGCCCACCGGGCAGCACCACCAAGGACAACCGGGCGGCGGTGAGTGTTCGCACCGCTTCGACGTTCTGCTTGACCTCGGCTAAGGTCGTGCCCTTGACGGCCACGACAACGGTCGTGAAGTGCAGGGCCAGCCCGGCGTTAGCTTTAGCCATTGCTAACTGGACATCGCGCATGGCCCCTTCAGCTTTGGGGTCGCGGCTACGGGCATTGGCCAGGACATCGGTCAGCACGTTCTCATATTTGACCAGCTCCCGCAGAGCCTCGTTGGCGCTCAGGTTGCGTTCCACATCAACCACCACCGAAATGGCAAAGGTCTGGCGCAGCAGGGTCACCAGTGGGTCGGCCCAAGACCACTCGCCGCTGAACTCGTGGCTGACCAGTAGCACGATGTAGGGCTGACGTGGGTCGAGCGGAGCCAGGTGGTCAAAATTCAGTTCATACTCGCTCTCGAGCAGCGGGGTCAGTTCAGCCGGGCGAGCCGAGACGCCCAGCCAGGAGGCCAAACTGCCAACGGCAGCTTGAGCCTCAACGTCGCTACCGGCCCAGACAATCATCTCATGGCTGGCCTGGTACATGGCCGCCTCACGGGTTAGCCGCTCCAGAAAGCGACCGTAGCCAGTCAGGGCCCGGGCCCGCCAATCCTCACGGGCGACCAGGCCGGCCGCTCGCACATCTTCGACCACCTGCCCGGCGTGAAACGGGGTCGAGTGCACCAACAAACGTAATGGTGCTCGCGCCCCGGCCCAGAAACCGCTCCAGCGCTGCATCAACTGCCGCACCGCCTGGGGATGGTACTGGGCCAGGTCGACCGGCTTCAGGCGATAGATAGCGGCTTCATAGGAGGTGGTCACCTGCCGCTCGCTGGCCGGCGGGGCCTGGCGCAGCACCAGCGCCCCGCCGTCGGGTGCGCCCAACACGTAAGACAGGTCGGCATCGACCGGCCGATCATACAACTCGGCCGGTTCGACGGTGCGGTTCAACCGGGTCAGACCGCGAGCCAGCAGCCCCAGATACTGATAGCCATACAGCCCTCGGAAACGGGCACCGATGATCAACCCCAGGATGGTCACGGTAATCACTGCCAGCCAGACCGGCCAGCCGGACAAGTCGAGGGTATTGGCCAGACTCAGCCCGGAAAAGCCGCCAAAGACGGCAAACATCATCTGCTTGCCGTTCAGAAAGATCAGCGTGCGTTCTTCTAATCGTTTAAATTGGATTAACTGAGAATATGACATCGGACCTCCTAAAGGATGAAGGATGAGTCAGGAAGGATCGAGAATCCATTCACCCTTCCGCTTTCATCCTTAATCCTGGCCGTTATCCCCCCACTGCACTGGCCAGCCCTTCGACGACGGTGGCGGCCACAAAGACCACTACCACGCCGATGACCAATGAGCCAATGTACTGCTGGGTCAGATTGCTGAGTTCGGGAAAGATGGGTCGGGCAATCCGGGCCAAACCCCAAACTGACAGGCCAGCAATCCCGACCACCACAGCCAGTCCCTGGATAATGCCGACAATTGTCTCCACCACGCCGCTAAAGGCTGTGGTGATTTCATCGCCACCCTGAGCCAGCGCCGTTCCCGCCGGCAGGACCAGCAGCAGGCCAAGCACAATCAAGGCGGTCATCAGTCGAATGGTAGCCGGGTCCAATATCCGCAGATTAACTATGAACTGTTGTCCCTGGCTTTTCATTGTGGGGAATGTTATTTTGGGTCTAACTATTGCACTGTTGAGCATTTTGTCCTCCGTTGTTGCTTGTGTGAGTATGTTAAAGGTTGGGCGAATGTTGAATTATAATGTTGGCAATGAACACCTCCTTGAGCGTGAAACGTGCAGTGTAATTTTTTCTTTACGTTTTACTCCCCCATCGTCACCTCGATGCCCTGCTCCAATAATGTCACCACTACCTGCCCATTCCCATCCGGTGACAGGAGCAAGATAAACTCGTCTGTCTCCCCGGTCGGGATGCGCCAGGGAAAATAATTGCCGATGGGACTAAGGTGGCCGCCTTGCACGGTGATGTCAGTCGGCTGTAGGGTGAGGTTGTGCAGCGCTGCCTTGATTTCCAGAACCAGGACCAGCACCCCATTGTCGAGTTCAATATTTTTGACGACAAGCTGTGGCGTCAATTCTCCGTCGAAGGGTGGGATGATGACTTGTACTCTCTCCCCCTCAGCCGGGTTGGCGGCAAACTGCCAGCGCATCTCTTGACGCAAGACGTGATCCGGCACGGCATAAACAATGGTCGTAGTGAAGGGTTGGCGTGGCGACAGACTTTCCGGCAGCGCCGGATGCGGCACTGCACCATCCGCCGAGACCATCGGATAGAGCAGCCCCTCGATCTCAATATGGTGCATGAAACTAGTTGTCAGCAACGGCAAATCGCCACCGACGTATTCCACGACCGCGTTGACGCCCAGATAGGCGTAGCCACGCAGCGTCTCCGGCGCGGGCACCAGCTGGCTGCCCAGGTAAGTCAGCCGAACTTTATCATCCAGCACCACCCGTTGGCCGGGCGTGGCCCGCGTCACCGGCGATTTATCAGCCACAGCGAGATCCGAGTCCGGCACATACAGGGCGCGAATGACCACCCGCGTTTCCGCCTCATCGCCCAGCAGCACCAGGGTCAGGCTGGGCCGGGTCTGCCAGAAAATCTCTGAAGCCTGGGGGGCGACCCGGACCGTATCAGCATAGACAAAGCGATAGACTACGCCGGTGCTCATGCGCAGCAGCAGTTGATTGCCCGGTTGCAAGGAAGCCAGCAGTTCTTTGTTGGCCGGGGTGCCTTCCAGTCCCATCACATAGTTGATGACCGTGCCGTACACCCAACTCACCGCCCGCTCGACCTCCGGCGGCGGCCAGTCACCGACCCCGACCTTGACCGGCTGGACCACAAAACTGACCCCCTTGATTTCCAGAGTGCGGGGGACGACCAGTTGCTTGGTCTTGGTGCCGGCCTCGACAATGTCGGCCAGCAGTTCACTTTCCAGGGTGGGCACCGGCGTCGGGGTAGGGACAAAGAGGCCACCGTCTTTTTCTTGACCCGGTCGGTCTGCCGCCAGGGCGACATCATCCTGCGTCTTGTTCTTGTCTGACCTGGAAGGCCAGAAGAACCAGCCAATAGCCAGCAGGGCCAAAACGACGACACCCAGCCCCTGAAACAAATCTTTCCGACCTTGCTTACCTTTTTTACTCGAGGTACGGACGTTACTTCCGCTGCCAACCGCGGCCTGAGCCGCCTGTAACGTGGCCGGATCGGCCCAGTCCACTGCCCCCCGGCGGACGTAAGAGGCGCCGCCATCGGCGGTGGGTGTCAAGCCATCATTGACGACCGCTGCCAGAATATCTTTGGCGATCTCCAACTCTTCATGATCTTCTCTGGCGCCGCCAGCCTCAGAAACGCGCTTTTGGTAGAAATTTTCGAATGTCCGGAGCGACTCGGCCGATATATCCAATTGGTTAACCATCATCTAAAGTCCTTTTGTGGTTCGTAGAACGTGGGACGTATTGCGTACTGCGTCAGCGTATGACATTTACGCACCACGTCCCACGCCCCACGTTCACGGTATCAAACTTGGCAAGTGGATCGCCGGTATCCGGATCTCAAAGGCCCCACCGGGCGGTTTGACCGGCTGGCTGTAGCCCAAATAAGGCACAGTTAGCCGGATTTCCTGGGTAGCCGACACAAACAGGGTGGCGTGTCCTTCATGATTGGTGAAGGTCTGGCCCAGCACCCGGTTGGTCAGGCTGTCCAAAATCTGCATATTGATCCCGTTCACCCCCTCGTTGATATCCGGGGCCTGGTTGTCATTCTCGTCGTAATAGACGGTCAACTGCACCACGATTGGCTGTAACGGCTGCGGGGTCGGCGTTGGTGGGGCCAGAGAGAAGGTTTGCACCTGGAGCTGCGGCGGCTGCGTTGGCGCAGGTGTCGGTGTGTCTGCTGGCAACGGGGGTTGGTCTTGCGGCCAGGGTAAGGGTTCACCATAGATGGGGGCCTGCACCGGGGTCGCTGTAGGCTGGCCGGTCAGATCGGTGATGCTGAGCTGGTAACTCAAGGCCTCGGCCGAGATACCTTTGGGCGTCAGCCCGACCGGCCCAACCAGAACGTAGGCCATGCCGGTGTAATCGGGCGACCAGGTCAGACAACTGCGCTGCTCACCCGGTTTGCAGTCGTCATTGCCGGCAATAATGGAAGCGGCATCTTCCCGATACAGAATGACATTAGTATCGACCCCCGGCGCCAGCGCTAGCGTTTCGATCCGCAGTTCCTGCCCGACTTTGACATACAGCCGGAAAAAGTCGTTATCAATACCGGGATGGCCTGGTGGAAAGATATGGAAATTCAGATCAATGACCTGGTTGACACCAATGTCGGCCGCGAGGCTGAAATCGTAGTTGGGTTCGTAGGCATCGAACAGTTCGGGAAGAGGCGTGTTGGCCGGCGGCGCTGAGGTTGGCTTGGGTGTTCCAGGCGGTTCTGGCGTGGTGGTCGGGGTGGGGGTGGGTGCTGAGACGTCGGTCATGGCGATATTGTACAAGCGGCAGCCCCAGTCAATCGGCACAACCGAGTCGACGCTAACAAAGAGCCAGCCATCGGCGCTGGCCTGAAACTTCAGCCGGCTGGCGGGCGTACCGGCCAGATAATCGTCATTCTCGGCCAGCAAGTTGCCGATCGGATCAAAGAGACGCAACCGGGTGTCGACCCCTTCAACCGTAGCAGTATCCACCTGATAGTAGCGGCCAGCCTTGACCCAAAGTTGAAAGGCGTCCACGTCGCCGCTGGGGGCCAGGGACAGGCCGACCAGCGGCTGGTTGGCCATCAGCACCTCGCCGCTGCCCGATTCGTCATTAGGTTCATAGGGATCGACGCAGATTTGGCTGGGACCAGCGGTGATCGTTGGCGTTGGGGTCGCGCTTGCTTCAATATCCTGGGTAGTCGGCGTCGGTTCAATGGTGGCTGTGGGTGTGGCGGTGGCCGGTTCAGGCGTTGGTTCTTCTGTCGGCGGCGGTTCCACGGTTGAGGTCGGAGTCGACGCTTCCTGGGCCTTGACCGGGATCACAGCTAGAGCCAGGCCGATAAGCAGCAGGGGTAAAAGTCCGATCAATAAGGCACGTTTCATGACTGACCTCCGGTTTGGCGAGGTGATTTCAAAGGTTCACGCTGATTCGAGGCGGCTTTGGCCCTGCTTCTTTCTTGTTGTTGCCCAGCGTCCGTCTTACGGGTTGGCGGCTCTTTTGGGGGCAATGGGGCCGAGGTCAAGGACGCCGGCGCATCGTTCACAGAACCGGGTGTTGGAGCAGCTGCATCCGGCGCTCGTGGTGTTTCTGGTGCCTTTAGTGGTGAGGCTTGGGACCCAACCGGTGACGAGCGATCCGGTATTGGCTGAACCGGCTGATTGGTGCTTGACGATGCAGGCGGGGCAGTTCGTGGTGAGACGGGTTGAGAGTTAGCTGGCGTCATAGCCGATGGCAGGTTTTGTCCTTGGGTAGTTGGTGGTGCGGGCGTATCTGACACGCCTGCGAGTGCAGGTTGGCCAACCTCGGGCTTGCCGCTTGAATTACTGATCGGGGCGGATGGTCTGGTTTCGGTCCGAGCGGGTTTTGTAGCCTGATTGGACGGAGTGTCCGCCGGTTGTCCTTTCACCCCGGCGTTGAGGTCCTGGCCCAGATTGGTGGTTTTGGTTGTAACTGAGGCGGGATCAGCGCCGGATTTTACGGAGGCAGCAGTAGCCGCAATTGGCATAACCACTCCCGTTGTGGGTGGCGGTGCGGTTGCAGCTGAGTCCACCTTTGTTTGGGCGGCGGGTTGCGTCTGACCCGCTTTGGATGAAGCTGACTTCTTCTTTGGTGGAGATTGGTTTTGTGATGTGGGACTTGGCGGCGGTGTGGTTCCATTCTTTGGATTACCCTTACCAGGACCATTTTGGCCGTTCATTACTCCGGTCTCGGTCTCTGTTGGGGGGGACTTCGCTTGTTTCCCATCGGTCACTGGCTGGCCCGGCTTTGCCTGCGGTTGGTCGCGTAAGGAGTTTTTGAGCGTTTGGCCCAGGTGTACCGGCTGGCCGGCCACGTTGGGGGGTTGGTATACCTGCTCACCGGTCTGGGTGAGCACCGTTCGCTTTTCGTTTGGCCTGACCCGCTGAGCTTCGCCGACCGGGCCTGGCTTGCCTGTTTCTTTTTTGGCCGCAGCTTGACCTGCTTTTTGTTCGGCTCCTGCCGGCTGCGATTGAGCCTGGGTCGGCGTGGTCCAAACCTGCTCCGGCCCACTCAGGGTAGCCGGCATAGCCAGGGCGCCGGCGATAATAGCCTCGCTGGTCAGGCCCTGGCCTCGGCCCTGTTCGCGCTGTTTCTTGAGCGAGGCCTCAATCTCAGCCCGGGTTTCGTCCGAAATCTGACCGACCTGTGCCTCGGCCAGCAAATGTTCCCGCTGGGCGGCGGATAAACCCGCCTCCTCACTCAAGCGGGTGAAGCGGTTGATGGCCGTGTAATGCGCTCCGGCGGCCACCGGGTCCAGCCCCAGGCGACGGGGGACGGTCTGGCCCGGCGCGTCCTGGCCCCAGCCGCTCTCAGCATTGGCTACGGCCTGGCGAAAGGCTTCAGGAGAGGCAGCTGTCTGCTGCTGTAAAGCGACCGCAGTCAGGGCGGCCAGATCCCAGGTCCCCTTTTGGCCACTGAAGGCCTGAGCGGTTTCTTCATCCAGTTGATCCCGGATAGCGGTGATAGCCTGGCCGGTCAGCCGGCCCTTTTGAATGAGCGTACTGCGATCGTGCTCATTGGCAACTTGGCGGACGGTGTCCAGGACAGTATTCACTTGAGCCTGACTGTGCCGGCCCAGGGCGCGTTCGGCTTTCCAGGCCAGCTCTTCACCCAGCAGGTCACGTCCACGCTCCAGCGCTTGCTTCTGGCCGCGCTGCGTCTGCTGCGCCTGGTACATCTGGCTAAGCCAGCCAGCCACCTGAGCCTGGCGCTGCCGTTGGAGATAGGCATCGTTTCTGGTTTGGGTTTGAGATGGGGCTGACACGGCCTGGGTGGGGCTAGCATTGGCCTGCCAGCGACTGGAGTAAGAACCGTTGGCATCTGGCGTTGTTGGTGGACGGCCATTTGCGTTCGACTCGTCAGTCGTTGTCTTGGTTGGGGACAGCGCCGCCAGGGCGCCCACCGCCAGCGGCGCGGCTAGCGTGGTCATCATATCCGGGAGTTGGTTAGCCAAACCCGAGGCTTCGTCAGCGCCTGTGCCGCTTTGGGCCATCCGGGCCAGCGAAGCCGGTAAGCGGGAGGTCTGCCGGTCGAGATAATTCATCGTGCCTGGCGCGCCCGCACGCATATCTTTGGCCCCGGAGCGAAAGCCTTCATAGCTGGTCTCGGCCAGGTCCATCGCGCTCATGGTGCCGCCTGCGCCAAGCAAGGCCGCTGCAGCGCCCATTTTGGCCATGCCCATGGCGGTTCGGGCCGGTTGGGCCGCCCCTTTGCCCAGCAATCCGGTGGTCGTGCCCATCCAGACCGCGCCCAGCGCGCCCATCGATTGGCTCAACGTTTCTTTCATCGTTGAGGCGGCGATACGGGCCAAAAAGAAACCGCCGACCAGGCCGACCCCGACCAATCCCAGGTAAGCGGTCAGGCTGCCGCTGATAGCGGTGTTCATTAAGAGGAGCATGAACAGGGCCACGATGCCGTTGATGATCAGGGTGCGGACGATAACATAGACAAATTGCATCAACAGACGGTTGGTCATCGACTCGGTGGCCAGGAAGAAACCGAACAACACCACCACCGGCAGGGTCAGGTAGATGAAGCTGGCCGCCAAGGCCAACATCAGCGAGATATTGGCCTCGATAATGGGAAAGAGGGCGACGATGATGCCCAGGGCCAGGCGGGCCACCCCGGCCTGGGCCTGGCGAATGCCCAGTTCCCGGTTTTCGGGGTGGTGTTCGACAAAGGGGATTGGGCTGGCGATGTTGTCCAGATCGATGGTGTCATCAAAGAAGCTGAAGAAATCGCCAAAGGCACCGGTCAGTTCGCCAATGTCGATGCCAAACAGATCGAAAATGCTCTGGCTGCTGACATCCCATTCATCCCAGGCCCGTTGCGGGCTACAGCCCTGAGCGTTGGTGGTCGTTTGGGTTTCGATGGGCTGGTCGGGGTTGTAGAGGCAGTAGGCTACCCGGAAGGCCTGGGGAGGATATGGGTGGTGCAGGTCGCTGGTGGTGGTGGCCAGGAAGTAGGACGAGGCCACCGCTTCCCAGCCCCGGATGGGGTTTTGGCCATCCAGGTTGGACGGTGCGGCCAGGGGGTCAGAAGTCGAGGGCACGCTGGGTACACTGATAGTCGGGCTGCCGCTGGAGGCGACGCTCTCGTAGATGGTGCTGCCGGCATCCAGTCGCCACTGTTCAATATCCTGCATCAGGGCGCTGCCCTGGCTGATGACCACGTAGGAGATGACAAAGAAAATCAGCAGCTTGCCGGGATGAACCGGCGCGGAGGGGATGAAGGGCCGGGCAATGCGGGACAGGCCCCACAGCATGAGAGCCAGGCTGGCGAAGAGGGTCCAGGTATTCAGCCCAAACAGGCCGCTGGTGTCGAGCAACCAGTCCATAATGTACCAGACGCCACCGCCGTTGCCGGTCAACCAGTCCTGGGTGGCGTAGCTGTAGAGCGACATACCGATGATGGCCGAGTCGATCCGCCACAGGACAATGGCCAGGGCATTGAGCAGCATATAAACAGCTTGATCGATGGTGCGGGTAACGCCGATGAAGTCCATTTTACTCCAATTAGCAATTAACCAAGGAACAATGAGCAAAATTTACTCATTACTTATTGCGGTAGATATTGCTCCGGATTAACGAGTGCCCCATTTCGCCGTAAGCCGAAATGAAGATGTGCACCGGTCACGCAGCCGGTGTCGCCAACGGTGCCAATGACCGTGTCGGGCGTAACCTGTTGGCCTGTTACGACCTTGATTTCTGACAAATGGGCGTACAAGCTCTGCCAGCTGCTGCCGTTGTCAATGATGACGCCCAGGCCATAACCGCGAAAGTCGCCGCATGGCGGCCCATCGCCATCCGGCCCGGCGAAGCTGACGGTGCCGGTCAATCCAGCTCGAACGGGTGCGCCGGGCCAAGTAGTCAGATCAAGCCCATCATGAAACCAGGGCTGCGCCGCCGGACATCCCTGACCGGGAATGCCGGTGAAAAAGGGTGAGCAGCCGAAGTCCTGGCTGATGGCGCCCTGTACCGGCCAGAAACTTAACGGCGTGTAGTTTTTGATGGGTGAAGTTGAACCCGGCCAGCGCCTTTCAACAAGGGTTACCGGGGTGGGCTCAAGTATTTCCAGCGATGTCGGGAGTTCGGTGATCGCAATGGTTATTCCGACAGGTTCGAATAGCGCAGCTGGGGTGGGCAGGGGTGTGAGGGTTACCCGTTTGAAGGGTCGCTGGCTTGTGGGTTGTGGTTCGGCGGCCAGCACCAGTCCGGCGGCCGGCGCCAGTAGTTTGAGCAGGGTTAAAGCCACGATGGCACAGACAATCAGCTCGATCAGGATGAGAATCAGCTCAAAATGGTATCTGCTAATGAACACAGAGAATGGCAGTGATCTCACGGTGCGCTCCTGTTGAGGTGCAAACATAGCAAGGTCACCCGCTGCCAACGATCAGTCTGATCAAACTCAACATAGACCGGCAGTGCCCAACGACGGGTATCCCACTCAACATGCGTTTCAACCCAGCGTTTGAGGAGCAGTAAGATTAGCCTGCCCCGGCAGCGGGGTAATTGTAACGACACCATATGGAGGCAATCGTAGGTGACTGGGCCTGTCTCGCTGACCGGCACAATATTAATTGTCTGAGCCGCAACTGGCGACGTGAGGGGAATAAAGCAAAGATAGGCGCTGGCGATGAATAACACCAGCACGATGGATCGGAGCGGATATGACCCGTTAAATGATGGCATCTCATCCCCCTAAACGATGAAAATGGTCCAGTGGAAGCAGAGAAAAGAGAGGGTGATCATCCACACCAGCCGGCAGAACGACCAATCCTTTTTCAGTTCAAATTGCAACGGTAGAACCAGGCGATTGAGGCGTAGTTCAAACATCGATCACTCCTCCGGAAACGCGATGACGATTGTCCGGTGGCTGTTGCTTTTCTCCGGCCAGCCGGTCACAAGGGTCAGGCGTTCATCTTCAGTCGGCCGGATGAATTCAGTGTTGGCCAGCCGGACTTCAGTTGGCTGGTCCTGCTCTGGTACAATTTCAACCTCGGCCACCCGATAACCCTGCATGTGCTCGCCGGCATATAAATCAATCTCATCGCCGGGTTCAAGCGTCCATAGCCCGTGGAGGACTGTCATCTTTTTGAGCTGGTGACGGCCGGTCAAGACCATGTTGCCGGTCTGGCCAAAAGAGGCGGAGGTATTGAGCCAGCCAGCGGCATACTCGTTGGGCATAGCCGGGCTAATGAAAGCTCCCGGCCCCGGTACCGGCACCATACCAACCGGCACCACCGGGACATCCAACGCTAAGCGGGGGATGCGCAGGTGGTCCGGCGGCAAGGTCGCCGGTGTCGGAGCCGGGAACGCTTCAACCGGATAGTCTGTCAGCGACGGATCAGGTAAGAGAACGGCCGGTGATGATGAAGGAGACGTTGCGAGTGGGGTCGGGGTATAGGTTGGCGGTAGGTCACCCAGCGCCGGTGACGGCAGGGCGTTGACTTCGATGATGATGCTATCCGTTCGAGGCGTGGCTGTCGGCACGTTGGCGAAGGGATCCGGCGTCATCGTCGGCGTTGGGGTAATGGTCGGTGTGACCGGGGTCGGGGTCGGCGTTGGCGCTTGCTGCAACAAGGGGCGCATCACAGGTGGGCTAGTAAGGATGGTCAGGCTTGATAGGGTGATGATCAGGGCCAGATACACTTTTGATTGCACAATGTCGCTCCGTTGAATGGCCTTAGCGTACCGGATTTTTTGGTTGGCGTCGATGAAATAATGTGAGAAACAAGTTGGCAAATGGGGTGATTTTGGTTGAGGGCGAAAACGCCCAAAATAGAGGAGAACTTGCGGTTGAACGGGTGGGTTTGTTGGTCTGGGGAGCTGGAGACGGGCTGCCAATAGCCACCATTCGGGCTATTGATGACCAGCTTATAGCCTGGGGATTGCTGCAACCGGCGCGTACCGGCTGGGCGAAAGGCGGTGGGTCAAATCCCTTGTTCTGAACATCACCTGTCTCACGGCTGTTAACTAGGTGCTTATGGAACAAGCCATTATTGATGGCCTGGCCATAGGCTGCACATAGGCTCGTTATGCGTGAGGAACGATGCGGTTAAAGGGTAATGACTGAACTATGGGTAGCGATCCGTGCTATTGGTGGCCTGTAAATGGACTACCCGGACTGTTGAGCCGGGTTAATACTGGAGAGAAATCCAGTCTGGGAAGTTCAGCGAACAGCAGATAGCCCCGGGCGCGGACATTCTTAATGCAGAGCTCGTGGCCGAGATGAGATTCCAGCTTGCGCCGCAGGGTGCGGATGAGGGGCCGGACGAGCTGGCTGGCTTCCTGGTAGTCGGTGGTTAGATCGTGGGTCGCCTTGACCAGATCAGCCAGACTGATGACTTCATTAGGCTGCCGGGCAAATCGTTCAAACAGGAACATCTCCCTGGCCGTCAGGTCAATCTCTACCTCACCACTCCAGGCCCGGTGCTGGCGGTAGTCGAGCCGTACCTGGTGTTGGTTGATGATCAATATCACCATTTGTGGTCCACCCGCTTGTTGGACAAATAGAGACCGGAGGCGCTCGGCGGCTACCAACTTACCTTCCACCACGGCTAGTAAATCTTCAATGACAAAAGGCTTTGTCAGGTAATCGTCGGCGCCCAAGGCTTTGGCGTAGCGAATGTCGCTGTCCAAAGTGCGGCAGCTCATCAGAACAACTGGGATGAGGGCCAGGTGGGGATTAGCGGCGCTTTTGACCTGCTGGCAAAGCTGGTAGCCGTTCAGCCGGGGCATGGCCACATCGGTCAGGACGAGGTCTACCGGCTGCGTCTCCAGTGTCTCTATTGCTTCACAGCCATCGCGGGCAGAGAAGATTTCGTAGCCGTACTGTTGCAACAGTAACCGCAGAAAGTCGAGCGTATTAACGTCGTCATCGACAATAAGGATCCGTTTCATAGGGTTTGCCCTCCCTGGAACGTAATTGAGGGCTATCCGGGGAGCAAGTCAGGTTGGGGGAAAACAAAAAGCTCCACCAGGAATGCCCAGGCTTCCTCAATTGAGGAGCGTTGATCCGTGACTAATAATTTAGCCGGATCAGCCTAAGACATTTCTGGCAGAGCTTGGCTGATTGAGCTCAGAGAAGGGCTTCTCTGTGAGTGTACTGACTAATAACGGTGATTATATCTAAGACGCCATGAGTTGCAAAATATCAAAGCGCCAACAACTGGCAGGTTACAGATCTACTCAAACCCAATAGATACCTTGGCATACTCCGGATCAAGTTTATGTAACTCGTCACGTACTCTTTGTCGCAATTGTACTGCTGGTTTAACACAGTATTCTTTGAACTGTTCTTCTGTAGGTTTCATATCCGGGAATAGGAGCTTTAAGAACCCGGTTGCCAGACGTGTAATAGCTTTTCGGTCGCGAAGATCATCACAGTTAACCAAACGCATCTGCTGAGACACATACTCACCATAATGGGCATCGCTGCGCAAGGCATGTAAAATTTCGGAGAAGAAATCACCTTTGAACCCCATAGAACGGGATGGGGTGTCTTTAGTAACACGCCCCATCTTCCAACCTGCAATCAATCCGTGAATACGATCTATGAAAGCAGTTTCCTGCAAAAAGTTGGGAATCTCTAGAAATATCCCTTCGTCTTCTTGTATAGGACGGTGATTTTCGTCAAGCGTGATATTACCTAACATGATAAACCCTGCCTCAGAAGTTCCCATCGTGTTACCACGACTGAAACGTCCAGATTCCAGGTAAACTTTTAGGCCAGCGATTAATTCACCCGCACTATCACCTCGAATGCTTTGTACTTCATCCAAAACAATCACATCGTAGCGAGCAATCAGCCCAGGTGTATGGGTTACCAGATTATGAAATAAGACTGCAGGCGTTACTTTGCCCCCGGCCACCACTCTTCCATAGCGAGACAGGTTATCATATACAAAAGATTTACCTGTTCCTTTGGGGGCCAACTCAACGAGGTTTACCCTGGGTTCAGCTAAAGGAATGATCCGAGTAACCAGGATCATCTTTTGTGTCACTGTTTGACAATTGGGGTTGAAACCCATGCTTGAAATGATTAAATTTAACCATTCATCGAAAGTAAAATTTTGGCGACACTCACGATAGTAATCAAGATCCACCCTGCTAATCTGGAAAGGTTTGAATTCTCGCATCCAAACCCTGCCCCTTTCCTTAGGGTCATCCGGGGGAACATAGAAAAGCGATCCAATACCCCATACCCCACTGGTTACTAACAATGCGTTCTCATCGACAATTTGCTCACCAATAAAAGCATCGCTAATGTCTAGAAGAGGTATCCTCAAATAACGCTGGCCCGTTTTCAGGTTCACCGAAACCCCATAGTCGTCCAAGATCTGGACCGTCTCTAATTTTAGAAGTTGGTTCTTTATTTCATCCTTTTGACCTTTGGTGGGTAGAAATTTCCCCAAAAAAGCAGCTACTCGCTCGCGGCTTTCTTCTGTAAGACCCCCATCGTCGGCAAAGTGAGACAAAATCCACTCCCCAACATAGGTAGGAATAGATCGCGCACCAAAGCCCGCCTCATGAATGAGATGTTTATTAATAATCACCTCACCATAGTAGTCCAAGGCTTTTTGTTCAAAAGGCTCAAGCATAGAAAACTCCTATACCCCGAAATCGAACTCGGTCTTGCTCTCCATAAGTGAACGAGCTTTGACCGAGATAGCTATTGGTTGGATAGTAAAATGTTGTCCCTGAAGTTCGAAGCTTCCTTCAATTAAGACAGCCTCTAAGGATGGACTTCCAGGTTGACGTTTTATTCGCACCGGAATAATGATTTCCGAAGATTTACCTGCCGGAATAGCTTTAATAATTACACCAGGTAAATCTGACTCAGTTATATCTAGCTCGACATCTGTAATTTCATAATCATTGGGGTTACCGACGACGAAAACCAAATTGGCTTTGACAGAATAGCGAATAAGATTATTAGGAAGACTAATGTCAGGTTGTTTGGCTTCAATCTCAACCCGTTCTAATCTACAAAAGGGAACAATCGTTTCCTCTGGAGTCAAACCACCATGAACATAGATGCTTTCATTAGTGGCAAGAAATCGACCATACCCACGTGGGATAAAATAATTGTCTTTTGTACCATGGCTATCTGTTCGAATGATGTAACAGTGAGTTTTATCATAATCAGTCGGCTTGGTTGCCTTAGTCTTAGTGACAGAAATATATCGATGATGGCGACTTTCTGCTTGCTCACGGTAAAACTTGTCATCAATCGGATTATGCAGATCAGAGGGGATTTTGGTAGAACCATGATCAGAAGCGATATATATTGCCAAATCTTGTTCCACGCGAGCGCGTTTAGCAAACTGAATAGTCGCTTCAACCAATGTCTTGATTTTACTTCTAATTTCGACGCTGTGGGTTGATCCGATCTGTTCCTCGTCTTCGTGTAGGGTTGTATCAATTGGTAAGTAGTTTAATAAGATCAAATCTTCGTCAAAACGATTCCGTTTCTGCAAATCACCAAGTTTGGATAAATAGGTCATTTTATACTTGGCAAAATGACCCTGCCAGTTCTTCTTCAAAATATCCGGGTAATTATATCCTTTTGCCTCATGCAAGTCTGGTTCTCCAGCGACTAAGGCTAGCTTTGAAACCGTAGTAGCTGTTGGTATTAAGGACCAAACCGATTTTTCTTCAACAACGCGAAACCCCTGATAGTTGAATTGGGATTTCAATGTTTGTAAATACTTGAAATTAAAATTATCTATGATGATAAATAAGACTTTGCGTCCTTGAGCAAGGCTGACGACAGCTTGATTTAGCAGGCTAAATACCCATCGATCCTGGTATTGATATTTATTAGTCGTATAGTTTTCAAAGAACCAATTGGCATAGCGATTAGCATACTCGGCTATAATCTCATCCCATTGATCATTTTCCTCCAACCAAAATCGATATGGAAGATAATGATTCGCCGCCCATTGAAACCAATCGTCAACAGTGGAATTATTGACCGGATCAAGGGGGTAAGATGGTGGAATGAGGAGCTGAAGTATTTCCAGACCAGCCTCAATATGCGGCAGAATAGGACGAAATTGGCTAGAAATACGCTGCAGAAGTTGCTGGTTGGGTAATAAATCAACTTGTTTGTCTCTCAGTAACGTTGTAACCCACTCAAATTCTTCGGCCAATAAACCACTCATCTGATCCAGGGCGTCTTCCAGGTCAGCTAGACTCGAGATACTTGTGGATAAGCTATTCAGGTAATACTGGATTTGTTGAATGGTGTTACCCAGATTTAGACCGCTAATGTCTACTGAATTTGGATCCATACCTAAGTTCTTGAATAAGGTGTAACTCCCCCCTATTATGGTTTGACCCAATTTTGATGGATAGTGTTGTAGGAGTTTGTAACGCCTTAAATCATTTTTTAGCGAACGAGGGTCTTCAAAAACGGCACGGATTAACTTTTGGCGATTCGGTTGCGTTTCTTGTTCTAGCCAACTTCTTTTTCGAGTCTCCAACACCTGCATCACAAGTGGTAAATCTCGATTGGTTTGCCATCGTTCTGGTTCCAAACCGGCAACTAAATCACCGGCCAAAGATAAGGGGAATTGAACGAAGGTGAAAAATTCACCCCAATAATGCTCCAAAATTATTTCATCAAATGATTGTCCGGTTCGGGGAACGATCTGAGCATCCAAAAAACCTGACGCCAAGATAGCTTCGTTTGTGATGTGTACAGGAATTTCGGTTTGCCATCGTTTAGTTAACAGATCTCGGGCCGTTCTAGCCTGGTATCGTACCTGCTCATCACCGTATGAATTGGCTAATCTTTCCAGCCAGATCGTACAGGTAGAGTTTTGAACCAGAATCTGTAGAGGTTTCTTGATACGTACCGCCTGTTTGATGCGTTGTACTGCCGGCACATAGTCTGGCACTACACTCACTACACATTCAAATTCAGTTGGAGACAATAGTTGAGCAGGATCTCCGGTTATCTCTACTGCCATAAAGTTACTCCGAATTGTCACTGGTCAAGCTATCAAGAATTTCTTCTACAACCTGACGGAGTTGGGTTTTGTCAATTACTTCATTTTCGACAATGCCTTCAAAAAAAGTTCGGCAGGCAGTTCTAAAGCCAGCTTCATCGGTTGGAAACACGAATTTAACTGGGGTTTTTGCTCCTTCTTTGATGAGCATCTTTGGAATACGGATTTCATTCTCTAGCGTTTCATCCATGAAAGTGAGTTCTTCAACGACACCCCAGTTGCCTTCACCATCTTGCGGAACGTACTTAAGGGTTACATTGGTGCGCCGAGCTTGAGTTAACCTATGAATATCGAAGGTTTTTGCCCCTTGAAATTCAGTTCGTTCTTTCACACCTGAGATCGGATCATAGCCTGTATCAGTTACAAAGATACGAACAGCAGGATCAGAATGCGACAACTTTAAAGTCATCTCCCCTGAGAAAAATATTGTTTCTTTCTGTTTTTTATATTGACCTGACAGTTCAGCAGTTGGTGACGGCACCTTGATTTGATTTTCCTCGACATGTCTCACGCCATCCTCAATTTTCACCAAATAGGCAGCTGTCAAATCAGCGTTCCAACTGCGCACCCGTCCAAACCCATAACTGGGGCGTTCTGGCAATTTATCAACAAAAAGTTCACGAGGATTACTGAGATCCAGGAAAAGTTGTACTAAAGGTTTGCTGGCATCATTATGCCACGTAGCCGTCGTACTTCGTTGGTTTGGATCCAGGTTATTATACCAGGCTCTGACCCCATCAGATAAATCATCCCAGGTGTTACCTTGCACATTGAAAATATTACGCAAACCGTCGCTTAGGCCGCTTTGTACTCGCTCTAGTGTGCTCTCAATTTGGTCTTTGGCCGCTTTTAGAGCCTCAATTATTTTCGTTGCTCTTTCCGGGGTGACCAATTCGTCCGAGTCGTATCCTACCACTGTCTGCAATTGTCCTAAGATAAATGCGTGAGGATCCTCAGCTCGAAGTCTGTCAAGTACCTCTAGAAATCTTACAGCTTCTCCATTCTCCGACTTCTTGTAAAAACTTTCAACTTGGGCAATTGGGGGCAACTCTTCATACCAACTTGCTACAGCATCATAGGCATTTGTTACGGTCACTTTTCCTTGAACAGCCCCGGCCGTTCCCGTAAAAAGGCTGTAAGCCTCGTGAATTAGAGTTTTTTCACCAGGTTGAATTTCTCGATACTTAATGAAGGCATCTGGATAGTTTCCTTTGAGAATATCAGCAACCATTTCGAAATCAGCCACATATAGGTCACCAATAGCAGCATCATCCTTTTTGAGTTTGATAGTATCCCCAAAGGAGCGGAGCAGAGTTGCGAAAAGCAATGAAAGCGCAATATCCCCCAAACCGTATGGAGGCTGACGATATTTATTAATGAAGGTTCTCAGATTTAGACGGTCTTTCTCGCCCAAACCTTGCGCGTCTCGAATCATATCAGCCAGGGCTGGCAGGAACTGCTCAAATTTGGCTAGAGTTCGCTCAACCTCAACGTAGTGGATACTGCCTTGCTGCTGACGAATATTGCTAAGCGCTCCGCGCTGATAAAGACATCTTTGCAAATACCGCTTTTCCCCTCGATTGTCCGGCTGTTTGGTGTCGATCGTAAGCTCTTGGCCCAATTTTAGCAAAGCATTAACAGCTTCAACCAAAGAAAGATGCTTTTTTGTAAAGTTACGAACGTCGTGTGTCTGATTGAAGTCATCGTGACTAAAGGTACTGCGCCGAGTATAAAGCTGCTGCATCAACTTGGTAGCGGCGTCATCTACTCTGTGTGGCTCTACCGGTAACGCTTTGCCGTAACTACCTAACCAGGTCAATTTTGCAGGGGTGAGCAACTGATCGCGTAAATCTTCCAACCGCTTTTGGAATACTTTTTCTCGATCAACCACTAAGGCGTTATCTTGGGTCGAGAAACTCTCTGCTTCAGGCAGGCCTCGAACGTATTCAATAGCCTTTAGATTAAGGGCAGCTTCTTTGAAGGCAATAGGTGCAGTAGGGATAGCGACAGCCACGCGACGCGATGGGTTCTTCGCAGTTAGATCACGCGATTTAGTAATATCAGCCTGGGTCTCACACACCACATAAAGGGCAATTCCCTCCCAGTTGCCATCCTTATTAATTTCTTGCTCTATCTCTTGTTCTAACAAATCAAAGTAATTCAATGTTTGACCGTCGACAGTACGGGTTGTAGCCAGATCGCCCGGTGATACAATACGACGGTCTAGTCGCTTGTCTTCGTTATGTTGCGCGTTATACGATTTGGCTTCCAGATATTGGTCTTTCCGCTTAAGTGGAACCAGATTGTTAAGCTCGACGGCTAAATTACCGAGTTTGTCTCCCTCTTCACGTTTATAATCTTCTATCGCTCGGTCAACATCGAAGATGTCTGACCGGCGAAACTCGTAAAGTTTAGTAGTGGGGTTCTTATGTACAATGCCAAATTTGGCTAACTCTTCCAACTGACTCTCTATCACCGGGCGTTCACTGTGTGGGGCGTTCAAACCAAAAGCAATATTTTCCAGTGAAGTGTGAATGCCAATCAAATCATAAACTAACATTGTTCGCAGAATGCGTTCAATTCGATCAATTTCGGCCAATGCCATCGGGTTCTGATTGCGTGCTCGCTGTAATTGGGTAAGTGAGGCTTCATAATTGCTGACGCGTTCTTTTGCTCTCGGCGTCAGATCGGGGTTGGCTGTGTTAAGTCGAGTTTGAAAATAATCGAACAAGCGGTCAACTGTATAGAAATTGAGCTGCCCATTTGTATCGGCTGGCGCAATATTATTGATGTACCACAGGTAGGAGCCTTCTTCATATACATCTTCTTTCTCACTGGAGAAAAAGGTAAAAACAGTCCGGTTCTGCGAAGCAACTTCTCTGGCCAGTTCGATAACGCCATAAGTGGCCATCGGATGCATAGGGTAAATCCCTTCCAGAATTTTTGCCCGAAAAATGGGTGGTTTATCAACCAACCAGTCAAAAATACCGCTGTTCTTAGAGGCAGGTATCCATTGGCTCCAGATAGGATTAGCCTTTGGGAAAACGTCTTTCTTCCAAAGGGGATGTGATTTGTCAGGAGAAACAATGGCACCAACGACATCTTCCAATCCTTCGGGGAGTAAATTCACCCGCTGTACCCGATCACTTATTTTGCTATAGTCCGCGGCTGCCCAGGCCGGGGCATAGGCTGAGAAATCTCGATGCGCCGTGGAAATAAAGGCCAGCTTACCACGGGTGGGGTCAAATTCGGCGCATAGTTGGGCAAATTGCTGGAAAACGTTCAAACTAAGTCGATTGGGATCACCCAATGTGTAGCCAAATTCATCCCAAAATACAACAATTCCCTCGAACTTATCCAGGAACGCCTGGCTTTTGAGCGTGGAGCGAAGAATAGCGCTCAGATTTCCAGCTTCGTAGGTAAATGGTGAACGGAGGATCTCATGATGCATCCGTTTAAAAACATCAAGAGCTGTCCGGTCCATTCCGGGGTAGAGCTTTTCCTGGAAGGCGTTCATACTCATTCCAGATAGGTGCTGAGGTAATTGCTGTTCAAACAGGCCGTAGTAATCCACCAATGTTTGACCTGTCTTCTGTTCATCAGCCAACTGTTCAAGCTTGCGCCGCGCTTCCTCATAAGGGGTGTCTAATACGTCCGCCAGTCCGGCATCCTTGAGAGGATCAAGAACGGCCCGCAAGACCACTTCGCCAAAGTCGTCTGTGCTGTCATAATCGCACAAAGCTACCAGATAATTTCCTTTCTGTCGCCTGGCGCGTAGTTTATTGGCAGCGGTTGTATCCTCTTCCTCGTAGTTCTTTAGAAATTGATTAACATCAGGCTGATCCGGTGGATAGGCAAAGAAGTTAGCCAACATCAGGCAAAGATGGGATTTTCCTGTGCCGTAGTTGCCCGTTAGTAAGTAGACACGTTTATCCTTGTTATCCAATGCCCCAGCCACCTGCTCAAACGCCTTACGGTGCGATCTTATAGGCTTATACCGTCGCATCGTTGAGAGATTTTGGGCGCTGTCTCGAAACCAAAGATTGAGGTCAACTTGGGCAGAATACCCGGGATTGGTTCTAATGAATTCGGCGATATTGTTGCTAGTTGTCTGACTCATTGGTTCTCCTACCTTATTTAAGCGCACATAGAGGCGGTTTCTATTCAAAAAAGCGAGTGAGACGCGCATAGAGAGCGTTTCTATTCAGAAATATGGCCGAATTTCAGTAAAATGGGAACATCCCAAAAAAGTTCGCTAGACTTAGATGATCGTGAGGATGGTTCCATGTCAGTTAAATTCAAACTTACAAAAAAATCAGTCAACACCCAGTTTGGCCCAGTCGCGGCCTTGTTGGCCTACTACCAACAGCAGGAGGTGCTTGAACCATTGAAAAAGGTGGTTCCAGCCGTCAAAAAGAGCGATTATCCGCTGGACA
>JAGRBZ010000029.1 GCA_020433805.1 Anaerolineae bacterium | reverse complement strand
CTCAGAAGGATAATGGGAAAAAGATATATAACAAGTTTTGCTCACTTATAGAAGAATATTATACAAGTGAATATATCCCAAAAAACTCCGTTATTCGTATCTTGAAGGAAGATGGTTTAACGTTCGACGAAGCAAAAGCGTTGTTGGTAACCCTAATTGTTGCCGGGACCGAAACCGTAGCATCGGCGGTGCCTCGAATTGCTGCTATCATGATTGATGATTTGAAATGGCATTTGGTTGCCCAGAACCAAGCATTGTTACCTCGTGCGATTGCAGAAGGTTTGAGAATTACTTCACCAGCCCCACTCATTGTTCACGGTGTGAAACAAACTACCACGGTAAACCACAAGAAGTTTATCGCCAAGAGAAGAGTCCTCATCATGTTAGTTAATATGCTGCGACACGACTCTTATTTTGAAAACGCTATGGAATACAATTTAGAGCGGCAATATCCTTCGCCTTATAAGTCGTTTTGGTTTGGAGCCGGTCCACATTATTGCCTGGGAGCGCAACTGACACACCATGAACTTTCGTATATTTACAAGAGATTGTTTGCGCTTTTTCCAAATCCTCAGATCGCTGCCAGAAAATACGCAAAACATACAAGCTTTCCCGGTTATAGTAAGCTATTGATAAAGCACAAACAAACATCTTGAATATAACGGGTGAGAACACTGATCCGCTCCATACGGAGTTCACCCCCATTTAATTAAAGTATGACTTACGCAGTTGACATGTCATTTCGAGGAGAAACGACGAGAAATCCCTGAGACCGATGTTTGCAAGCAGATGCCATAGGGATTTCTCCGCCTTTGGCTACGAAATGACAAGACAACCATTGGTGTCAAATGCGTAACTCCGTTAGTGTCTCTTAGTTTTCGCCATGCTTATAGCCAACTGATTTAAGAACACGGATGCGCAGGATTAACGGATTTTCACACTCTGTTTTTTTGATCCGTTAATCCTGCCAATCATGTTCTTAATAATGGCGAAAAACGAATGACATTAACTAACTCCTATAAAAAAGTAATTGCATACGGAAATGTAATAGGAGAGAAAGTTCAACTACCTCTGAATGCTGATTTAAGGAAGAAACATTTTGGAATGGATTTTATTTCGCATAAATGCCAGTAAACGAAGTAAAAACGAAAAGCTGTTTCTTACCATACTGGAAACCATGTGATATAATGACAGTATGGATTGGTTAGATGAACTCAAGAATATCAGAGAAGAAGATGACCGTCAGCGCCAAAAAGAAATTGAGGATTTAGACCTTAGTTTGCTTGGCAAGACGCAGGATGATATTGCGTATCAGATACTAAAGCACGCTGAAGCGCACAACCTCTTGCGACGTGTTAACAGCGTTCTATTGGCTAATAAAGGCGTCATAGAGCCTATGGAAACAACCAAGTATGATTATGCCCTGGCCTTGACCTGGCAAGGGCGTGTCTCAGACGCAAAAAGACCAGCAAAAAACAGTTCTGACCCTCAGTACTTTATCGTAGTCTCAATCAGAGAAACATCTATGTATGTAAAGTAAACCACAAGAAATTGACCGATATTACACCTGAGCAATTACGTGTAGCTCTGGTGGAGGCTGCAAAGAACCCCCTTAAGTTTTTACCTCAAAGATAATCACCTTACTATTTGTAATAGAATATAAAACATTAAATTTTTTTGAGTATCTAATACTATGCGAAATCAATTGCTATTTAGTTAAAAATTCACGCCAGCAACTGATACCCCCCATCAATCGTAATGGTCTGGCCGACAATCATCGTATTCGCATCGGAGCAGAGAAACGCAACCGTACGGGCAATATCCTCTGGCGTAACCAGTCGACCAGCCGGTGTGCGTTCGATGGCAAACTCGAGCGTAGCCTGTAAATCGACAGGAAAGGCGGTAATGGCTTTGGTTTCGACCAGACCGGGCGAAACCGCGTTGACGATGATGCCTTCGGAGGCCAGTTCAACAGCCAGATAACGCGTTAGGGCTTCGACTACGGCTTTGGACATACCGATGGCTGCGTAGTGTGGTAGCACACGTGTACTGCCGGGACTGCTGATGGTTACAATGCGGCCCCACCCTTTACTTTCCATAAGTGGAATGACACGTTGAATACAATGTAACATCGAGCGGGCATTGACATCCATCGTCCAGTCCCAATGCCTGTTGGTTAGCTCCAGAGCGTCTTTAGGCGTGCCGGTGGCCGCGTTCCCGATAAAAATATCGCAGCGACCGAAAGTCTCTTCAACCACATCAAAGAGATGACCAACCTTATCGCTATCGGCCAAGTTGGCTCCAACAGCAATAGCCCTGCGGCCAAGGCCTTCGATTTCGGTAACGACTTCGTTGGCGGCGTGCCGTTTACGGAGATAATGAATTACGATGTCGGCACCCTGCCGGGCCAATTCTAGCGCAATAGCCCGACCGATACCTCGGGATGAACCCGTAATAAGAGCAACTTTATTATACAAAGGAAGCTTCATGGTGAATTATGAATTATAAATTATGAAGGCTAAAGAATGAGAGAGTAGGTGGATCAAATCTATAAAGTATGATAAAGGGAGCAGAAAGTAAAATTCTCTGCTCCCTTTTCTTTACTCTCTTAGGCTAGGAACGGATGATCTCTACGACCTGATCCCGTTTTTCTTCCATGAGTTCTTTCGATTTGGCTTCGAGGTTGAGGCGGAGTAGCGGTTCGGTATTGGAGGGACGAGCGTTAAAGTGCCAGTCATCGTACTCGACTGAGACACCGTCTTGCCAGGAGATTTTGGCGTCGCTGAAGGTTTCGGCCAGCTCTTGCATTTTGGCTTTGGGATCGCCGCTGATGCGAGTGTTGATTTCGCCGGAAATGAAGTACTTGGCTTCCAGCGGCGCGAGCAGTTCAGACAGCGATGCATTCTTTTTGGAGAGCATCTCCATGATAATGAGTGACGGCACGATGCCGGAGTCGGCAAAGTAAAAATCTTTGAAGTAATAGTGGCCGGTCACTTCACCGCCGTAGACCGCCCCTTCTTCGGCCATACGGCGCTTGATAAAGGCGTGTCCGACGCGCTCCATAAGGGGAATACCGCCCTTTTCTTCAATGAGGTCCGGCACAGCCCACGAGCCGCGTACATCGTAAACGATTTTAGCACCCGGATACTTTTCCAGGTAGTATTGGCCCATTAAGGCAGTCAGAAAGTCGCCGGAAACGAAATCGCCGCGATCGTCAATGGTAAAGAAGCGGTCGCCATCGCCATCGAAGGCAAAGCCGACATCCGCGCCTTCATCTTTAACGCGCTGCTGGAGTTCGGCCCGGTTTTCGGGCTGGAGCGGATCGAGGCCGTGGTTGGGCAGGCTGCCGTCGGGGTCGAGATACATGCCGGTTAAATCGACGGAAGGCAGGCGCTCGTATACGCGCTTAAGGATGGGGCCGACCATACCGTTGCCGGTATCGGCAATGACTTTGAGCGGACGCAGCCCATCGACATCGATCAGGGTTAAAACCATGTTGACAAAATCTTCGCTGAGATCGATTTCCGTCATGGTGCCCTGACGGGTAGGCGTGTCGAAATCATCATTTTCAACGATACGGCGCAGATCTTGAATGCCCTCATCACCGCTTAGCAGTTGAGGCATTTTCTTGACCATCTTGAAACCGCTGTACTGGGCCGGGTTATGCGAGGCCGTAACCATCATTCCGGCGTGGCCCAAATTGGCACAGGCATAGTAGTATTGGTCGGTGCTGACCATGCCGATATTGATGACATCGGCCCCTTGCTTCATTAAGCCTCGTGTGACAGCATCAAATATCGCCGGGCTGGAAAGACGCATATCGCGTCCAACAATCACGGTCTCAACCTTAAGGAACGAGGCAAAAGCACGCCCAATGGCATAGGCTACATCTTCGTTTAGGTCATCGGGGTAAATACCTCGAATATCGTAAGCTTTGAATATACCAGGATTAACTTGCATGAGTTCCTCCTCATTTATAATTATTAACTTTTCGGTAACTTGTACGTTTGCGTTGGAGAACAAAAACTTGGCCCTTGAATTGTACCCCACGCGGCTATATTGCACAAGCGGCTTGCTCATGCGCTCATACTACCAACACTTGATAGCTGGGGATATCGGAGATGAGAATTTTGCTTGCTTTATTCCCAGTATGTTAGAATTTTAACAAGTACACTTTAGGAGAAAATTTATGAGCAAATCAAAACGTATATTCGTTACCGGCGCAACCGGCAAAGTGGGTCAGGTTTTTATCCGCCGCTTACTGGCCGATACCCGATTTGATGATTTCATTATCCGCGCCCTATGTTACAACCGGCTGCTGGAACCCCATACCCGGCTGGAGATTGTGCGAGGCTCGATTGAAGATCGCGCGGTTGTTGAGGAAGCGATGCAGGACGTGACCCATGTTCTCCATCTGGCCACCAGCAAAGAGACTCCGGAAACGATCATGGATGTGGCCGTTAAAGGTCTGTTTTGGCTGTTAGAAAGCAGTCGGGCCAGCCCCTCGTTTCAACAATTTATCCTGATTGGTGGCGATGCCGGGATGGGCCACTTTGTTTACCCCCACCCCGTGCCCGTCACCGAAACCCAAAAACATAGTGCTTACCCCGGCTGCTATGCCCTCTCCAAAGTGCTGGAGGAAGTCATGCTGGAGCAATACACTATTCAGTATGATCTCAACGGCTGCTGCCTGATGGCCCCCTGGATTATGGAAAAGGATGATTTTAAGTATCAGCTCTCTTTTGGTGACGATGTTTTCGGCGGGCCACGCTGGGGCGAGTTGGTTGGACCGGAAAAAGCGGCGGAATACGTCAAAACCCAAACTATCCCGGTGATGACCGATGCCGACGGACGACCGGTCAAGCGTAACTTTGTCCACGTCGAGGATTTGGTCAGCGCTATCCTACTGGCCATCGATCACCCCCAGGCTCGACAGCAAAAGTTTAACATTTGCATGGATGAGCCGGTCGATTACGGCGAGCTTGGAGCCTATCTGGCCCAATCACGTGGATTGCCCACCGTGGCGATCAAAACCCCCTATCACTCAACCTGGCTGGACAACACCAAAGCCAAATTTTTGCTAGGTTGGCGACCCCAATACGATTTACAAAAGATGGTTGATGCTGCCTGGAATTATAAGCGCAGCGAAGATGACCCGCGTATCGTGTGGTACCCGGGCTAGTTTCCTAGCCCCCAATTTTGACAAGAAATACGAGTTGTGTTATAAGGTTGAACGTTCATATGATCGATCATATGAACGTTCAAGTAAAGAAATACTCTCTAAATCAACGGTAGAGATAGATATTTTGAAACGCACTCGTAAATCGACCACAATGAAAGATGTAGCGCAACTATCTGGGGTTTCCATACAAACTGTTTCGGCTGTTATTAATAATAAATCTGAAATTAGTGACGAAACACGGGCACGGGTTCTGGCCGCAGTTAAAGAACTTAATTATCAGCCCGATTTGGTGGCGCGAAGTTTACGAACGCGTCAAACCAAAACGATTGCTTTAGTTGTTTCTAATATTGCCAGCGTTGCGATTGCCACTATGGCCAAAGCCGCCGAGGCACACGCCCATTCATTAGGTTATCGCTTGATACTTTACAATACAGATAACGATAGTGAACGTGAGACAAAATATTTCAAAGCGGCTGTACAACAGTGGGTTGAAGGAGTTGTTTTTATTGCCGCCATGGGGCGGTTAGGCCAAGTGGATATTTTGGAAGACGCCGGTATTCCCGTGGTAGCCATCGACCGGATTCCTGATAACTATAGTGGCCCGGCTGTAATGCTTGATAATTTCAAAGTAGGGCGTTTGGCCGGTGACCATTTACTGGATCTGGGCCATCAACATTTGGCGTATATCGGTGGTCCAACAAAAATAAGATTAGCCCGAGAGCGCGTGGCCGGGTTTCAGCAGGCTCTGGAAGAGCGAGGTATAGAATCAATCGCTTATCACACGGAAGAAGGTGCTTTTAGTTGTCAACATGGGTATTTGGCGATGCAGCAATTGCTAACCCATCAACCAGGGCCAACGGCTGTTTTTGCCGCAAATGATTTAATGGCTATTGGTGCAATGCGGGCTGTGGATGAAGCTGGTTTACGCGTACCCAACGACATTTCTATCGTAGGTGTTGATGATATTGAGGTATCCGCCTTTCAAACTCCACCCTTAACCACAGTGCGACAAAGCTGTGCTGAACTGGCTACGCTGGGGATACAGCTTTTATTCGACATTTTGGCCGAAAAATCGTTAACCCAAACTCAAATCGTCATCGAACCGTCACTCATCGTTCGGCAATCAACAACCCGTTTAGGATAACCGCTAAATTGTAAAAAATAGTCTATCTAATGAAGGCTTCTGGCCACACATAAAAACGAAAATTTTATAATAAAAAAGGAGATACCGGCTTACTTTAGCGGGTAGCGGTATCTCCCAGTTGGTACAGATGCAAAAGATCATCCAAGCCTTTTTCGGCCTAGATAACCTTTATGCGCCTATTTGTATTATACAACACTCTACCATAACGGGCGAACATACGGATATAGGCAAGTTTGGATGAGCGGAGCAGACCGCAGGATAGAGAAAGGAGGCTAGGCTGCAAAATTAATCTGCACATTATAGAAGCGTCGGTTTGAATTATCTCAATCATACCGACCGTGTCTATCCTAAAGAGATATTTCATTTATCAAAGTAGATAACAAGGAGAGGAATATCCATGCTTTCGCGCAATAGCCTAAAAATAGCTGGTTTGTTATTGGTGAGTGTTGTCTTAAGTTTGCTGGCTGCGGCCTGTGGTGCTCAGGCAGAACCCCAGACAATTGTTCAAACGGTTGAGGTTGAAAAAGTCGTTGAAAAAGTTGTCGAGGTGATTGAAACCGTTGAAGTTGAAAAAGTTGTTGAAAAAGAGGTGGAAAAGATCGTCACCGTTGAAGTAATGCAAGAAGATGATGCAACGGAGGAAATGGCGGCTGAGGATAACCCCTACCGCCCCAGTGCTCTCTTTGAGGCCGTTGAAGATATCAAGGCGGCGACTGAAGGCGAAAGTCCACCTGCCGGAGCAAAATTCGCCTTTTTAACCAACAATATGAGCCCCTTCTGGACGGCTGCCCAAATCGGTGTGGCTCGCTCCTCCTCAGAACTTAATGTCCCCATCTCCTTCCAGGCACCTACCTCTTCCGACTTGCTTAGCCAGCAGCTCTCTATGCTGGAAACCTTTGTAAACGATGGTTACACCGGCGTCACCTTCTCGGCCATTGATCGGGAAGCGCCCCACTCAATTATCGAAAAAGCGGTTGAACAAGGAACCATCATGCTCAATATGGACTCCGACGCCACCGGTAGCGAACGCGCCATGTACATTGGTATGTCCGACTACGATGCCGGTCGCGCTGCTGCCGAAGCCGCTTTGGAGATTATAGGTGAAGGTCAGGTTGTTGGTCTGGTCGGTTTTGCCACCGCCCAAAACGCTCAAGACCGCATTGCCGGCGTCAATGATGTTTTTGAAGGCACCGATATGGAACTGGTCGAAGTTCTCATCGACGATGTCAAGCCCGAAGTCGCTTTAAGCAACGCCCAAACCGCCATCCAGAAATATGGCGATGATTTGGCCGGTTTCATCACGTTCTACTCGTACGATGGCCCGGCCGCTTGCCAAGCCATCAAACAAGCCGATAAAGTAGGCGAACTCAAACTGATTGCCTTTGATGCCGAACCCGAAACCCAGACTTGCATGGAAGAAGGCGTTGCTCAGGCCATGATCGGACAACGGGTTTACTTCTATGGCTACTTGAGTGGTTATGTAATGCACGCCATGTCCATTTTAGGCGTGGAGGAAACGATGGAAGTTTTGAGTCCCTACCTGGATGATTTAGGTGACGAGGGCCAAATCCGCCTGAATACCGGTATTGACGTGATCAAGGCCGACTCCTTTGACCAATACAAAGCTTATCTTGAATCGATTGGTATTGCGTCGCAATAAATAACAGCGGTTGAGATTAAAGGTATTCTAACGATAACCAGCAATTCTCCCTACGACCAGACCTGACAGGTTTTACCCAAAACTTCACATGAAGGCAGCTATTGAACGAAAATTCATCGTCAATAAAACGAAATTATTGAAACCTGTCAGGTCTTCCCCCTAAAACGAGAATTACTCCCCTATACCGAGAATGCTGCTTACCTAAAGTCGGGCCGGCCTGAATAACTGATAGTAACAGGTCGGCCCAATTTACTGTGGAAGGATTTTAGAACGTATGGAGAAGCAGCCTTTGCTCAAAATAGAGCAAGTCTCAAAATACTTTCCTGGTGTTCAAGCACTGGACAGCGTCGATTTTGAAGTGTATTCCGGCGAGATTTTAGGGTTCTTGGGTGAAAACGGAGCCGGTAAATCGACCCTTATCAAAATTCTATCGGGGATTCACCTTAAAAACGAAGGCACCATCTGGTTTGATGGCCAACAAATAAACCCGCAAACCCCGCACGAGTCCCAGAAGTTGGGCATCAGCACGATCCATCAGGAATTGGCCCTGGTTCCCTATTTAACCGTCGCCGAAAACATCTTTCTTAATCGCGAACCGCGTCACATACTGGGCTTGGTCGATTTCAAACGCATGAACCGTGAGGCTGAAGCGCTGTTACGCGATTTGGGGGCTGATATTTCAGGCCACAAACTGATCCAGGATCTGAATGTGGCGGCTCAACAGATGGTGGAAATTGCCAAAGCTATCTCCTACAATGCCCGCCTTATTTTAATGGATGAGCCAACTTCGGCTCTATCCAGCAAAGAAGTCACGGCGCTCTTTGCACTCATGCAGCGTTTGAAAGAAAGAAATGTTTCGGTTGTGTTTGTCAGCCATCGGCTAGACGAGATACGTCAAATTGTCGATCGGGTCATCATTATGCGTGATGGTCGGCGGGTGGGGGCATTGCCTATTGCCGAGGCCACCGAACAAAAAATAATCCGTATGATGGTCGGGCGCGATGTTGGCCTTTTTCCTAAAGAAGAGGCCAACATCGGTCCGCCTGTATTGGAGCTTCGTAATTTGGCCGCCCAAAATGGAACTAAAGGAATAAATTTAACGGTTCGTAAAGGAGAAATTGTGGGCCTGGCCGGATTGGTTGGGGCTGGCCGCACGGAATTAGCCCGGCTTATTTGTGGGGTAGACTCATTAGCCGAAGGTAAAATATTAATCGATGAGAAGCATGTCAAGATAAAGTCACCCACCGATGCCGTCCGTTACGGCATTGGTTGGGTTCCGGAAGATCGCAAACTGCATGGCCTTATCTTGGGTATGGATGTCCAGGAAAATGCGACAATGGCCATTTTACACCGTATTTCAAATATACTGGGGGCCATAAATGGCAAAGAAGCGAAAGAAATATCGGCCCACTATGTTGAGGCACTTTCAATTGTTACGCCGGGTTTACATCAAACCGTACGAAATTTAAGTGGCGGCAATCAACAAAAAGTTGTTTTGGCCAAATGGCTAAGCACGAAACCCAAACTCCTTATTATGGACGAACCGACTCGGGGTATCGACATCGGCGCCAAAGCCGAGGTCCATGGGCTAATGAGTCGGCTAGCTCAACAAGGCATGGGCATCTTGATGATATCGTCAGAGATGCCTGAAATTATTGGTATGAGCGATCGGGTGATTGTGATGTGCCAGGGTCGAATCACCGGTGAGTTTGCTCGCGGTGATTTTAATCAGGAAGAAATTATGCGATGCGCCACCCAGTTTCTGACGGTTGATGGCGAAACGATGGCGGAGGCAGAAGCTATGGATACGCTAGAGGAGAACTAAATGAACAACACCGCAACAAAGTCGGGTCAAGAGATCGACTCGATACCTGTCAGACTACTAGAAACCATAAAAGGGCTTTTCCGGGTTCCCGAATTCGTTATGTTTCTGGTTGTGGTCATTCTGTTTATTATTGGTGCCGTTATGAATCCTCGATTCGCGGGCATTGAGAACCAAAAAATTCTTACCCGTGATGCCGCTATTCTGGCTATCGCCGCCATTGGTGTGGGCTTTACCATTATTACCGCGGGCATCGATCTCTCGATCGGTTCTATTGTAGGGTTTGGTGGAGTCTTTGCCGCTCTTTTTGTGGTCAGACTGGGCATGCCCATCTGGCTGGGGATTACATTGACACTGGCCATGGGTGCTCTTATCGGTACCTTCCACGGCTGGTATGTAACGCGCTTCAATATGCACGGTTTTTTGGTTACGCTGGTCACGTTGGGGGTAGCCCGTGGCGTTTTGTTAGTGGTGACCAATGCCACGCCCATTACCGGCGTGCCGGATGGCTTTAAATTCCTGGGCCAGGGCTATCTCTTCTTCGACCTGATTCCGGTGCCGGTAATTATCTGTGCCATTGTGGCCGGGCTAGCCTATTACCTGTTGCAGTTCACCTATATTGGCCGGCAAATTTATGCGGCCGGCGGTAACATCGAAGCCACCCGGCTGTCGGGCGTTAATGTCAATGCTCGAATTATGCTGTGTTACATTATTTCGGTAGTGTGTGCCACGTTGGTGGGTATTATTCAAGCCGGACGCCTGAGTTTGGGCCATCCCGGTGCGGGCGAAGGATTTGAGCTGCTGGCTATAACCGCCTGTATTTTAGGGGGATTGAGCCTGATGGGGGGCCAGGGCAGTGTTATTGGTATTTTAGTTGGCTCGTTGTTGATTGCCGTCTTACAAAATGAGATGGTCATGCTCAACATCAACCCTTTTTGGCACAAAATCGTTATCGGGGCGGTTCTGCTCATTGCCATTACTTTTGATTATGCCCGTCGTCGGCGACGAAGTTAGCCGAATGTAGGGACTAAGATTGGCCCAGTTTCCATAGCGAGATCGTATTACCACCGAAGTAGTCTCCCTATTTGAGCCGATAATCGCCCAAATAGTAAAAACTGGACCAATCTATGGTTACGTAAATACATCCAGATCACGCCCATAAACCACCGGCCCATCATACCGACTGGTTAGTTCGGCCATCATCGCCTCGATGGTATGATCACCCCAAATCATCTGATGGTTGAGAACAAGCAGCTTGGGGCGCGTCTGGTTGGCAATTTCGGCCAGCTCTACCTCTGAGGTGTGCATGGCGGTGTGGTAACGCTGCCACTCCGGGCCAAAGGTGTCGAGTAAACTCTGCCGCATATAGACTTCGTGGATCAGAATATCGCAGCCGCGAGCGTGTTCGAGCAATGACGGTGTCGGGCGCGTATCGGCTGAATGGACAATAACTTTGTCGGGCGTGACGAACTTTAGTCCGTAGGTCTCTACATCGCCGTGATCGACGGGAAATGCTGAGACTGTGACTCTATCGTCGCGATAAATCTCACCGGCCGTATATTCGTGAATCTCAACCGTCAGTGGATGGTTGAGTGGTCCCAAACCATAACGATGCGCATCGATACCGCCTTTATAGGCAGCCAGCAGACCATTGACCAGAGTCCGGGAACCCGCAGGGCCGTAAATCTGCAAGGTAGCCTTACGGCGCATAACCCACGGGCCAATTAACAGACCGGGCAGCCCGCAGGTATGATCAGGATGCAGATGCGTCAAAAAGAGATGAGTCAAACGCATAAACGTCAAGGCTTCGATGCCCCTATTAACAGCCTCGGCGATGCGAACCATAGCCCCGTCACCGCAATCGATCAGATAAGCCTGGTCATCGACGATAACAGCCGATGACTGTTGGGCGCGGCCCGGCCTGTAACGGGGCGTGCCCGTCGCCAGCAGAACAAATTGCGTTTGTGTCATGGTACCTTATCTCCCTCCCCTAATCCGCCGCCGACTCCAATTCCTTCAGCATCACACGCCGCACGCGATCCAGGCTTTGAATCGTTAACCAGCGATGCACGTAGGTCGTGCCACTGTAGCCCCGCCCCATCTCGGCCAGGTGCACATCCTCTGGCCCATGAACGGCGATGAAGGTCATATTGTCAGTCTCGCCACTGGTCAATGGACCAATGAGGGCCAGCCCGACGCCCTCCGGCGGCGCAACTGCTTTGGCAAGCGCTGCGGTCAGTTCCATTCCCTGAGCACCATCGAGCGATGTGTCCGCCGGCAAGCCAAGCTGCTCAACAGCTTCGGCTACACGCAATCCTTGTAAGTTTTTCGCGATACGTTCGCCAAAACCGGCCTCGGTCAAATCACGGGCGATTTCTCCGCCGGTCAGCGTATCGACCACACCCAGCTGCAAATCCTGGTCAACTAACAGCCGTCCGACTACCTCGGGAACAGTTTCTTTGTCGACACCGTAGACAGCGACACCCAACCGCCGGCGCAGCTCGGCTTCTACCGGCGCGATGCGTGCCTCGGCTTCGGCCTGCGTGGCCGCTTTGGCTGCAATGCGGACATCGGTTTGACCGGCGTGGGCGGCCAAACCCACCGTCGGATTAGAAGCGGTCATCAAATCGCCGATGATACGGTCAACGTTGCTCTCCCCCACCGCGCAGGTACGCAGCATACGTACCTTCATCACTTGTGCGCCGCCCATCCGTTCGATCAGCAGCGGCAGAACCGTGTGCTGCATCATATATTCCAACTCGCGAGGTACGCCCGGCAAAGAAACGATAAAGCCGCGTCCTTCGATATCGTCGCTGAGAAAGCAGGGCGCGGAGCCAACCGGATTAGGTAATGGAACAGCGCCATCAGGAATGTAGGCTTGGCGCTTGTTGTTCTCTTTCATCTCGCGGCCAAAGCTGCGAAAGCGCTCGGCAATCTGTTCTTCCAGTTCGGTGCTGTAAACAAGGGGGCGACCGGTGGCATCGGCCACGGCCTGGCGGGTCATATCATCAACCGTTGGTCCCAACCCGCCGGAGGTAATGACCACATCCGAGCGATCTAAGGCTAGATTGAGAACATCGGTAATTCGAGCCAAATTGTCGCCGACCGTGGTTTTGTAATACAGATCAAGACCGATCTCGCGTAACATTTTGGCCAGCTTGGTGGCGTTGGTATCAACAATTTCACCAAGGAGAAGTTCTGTTCCAATCATAACGAGTTCTGCGTGCATAGAGTATCCTCGAAGTTAAGACCTGACAGGTTTTACAAGACATAGGTAGGCGTGAATAAAAAGTCGATTGGACCAGACCTTACGCCAGACGATAGCTTTGAAAACCTGTCAGGTCTGGTTTTTATAAGACCGCCAATCCCAGCCGTTCGGCCAGCGATTGAGCCGCATCTTCTGAAGGTTCAAACGTGATGCCGGAATGAACCTGCCAGGTTTCGCGATGGGTAACCGATTGACCTGGCCCCAAAGTCGTACGCGGGCCTAGCGTTTCAAGCTCGATAAAGTCGCCGCAGCAATAACATTCGGTTGAGCTGCCGTAGTCAAAATAGTCGGCGTCGGGATGGTAGGCGGCCTGTTTCACAAAAAGGGTGTCGCCAATATGGTAAGCCAGCCAGCCGTCCGGATTCGGGAAGCCGATTTTAAGCGCGTTGGCCGTCATTGTAGCCTGGATAAAGATGTAGCGATTGCCCCAGGTAATGTGCGGGCTGCGGATATCGGTATAGGGCCACAGCGCCACGCGGCGATTGGGTAACAGGCCGTCGGCATCGGCGTTAGCCGTAAACTGCGGCAGAATGGCCGTGCCGCCGGGTTTTATTTGGGTGATGGCCCATGGAGCCAGTTCGATGGGCCACATGCCGTGGTTGGTTAGCGTGTGGTCGATAATGACCGTCGCATCCTGATCGGGCAGCATAATCCGCATCGATTTTTCGATGCCGGTTTGGCTTTCAATCGGCTGGATAACTTCAACGCCATGTTCAACCGGGGTTACCGTCAAGGGCTGATCATCAGGCAGATACGTGCGCCGCCGTATCTCCGGAGCGTGCCACAGCCGATGGCCGCCCCACATCTTGAGCGTACCGGCATCCGGGCAGTCGAGTTCCGCATCGGGCAATTCGGCTAACAGGTTGTCACCGCCGGGTAGGCCCAAATACAGAATACGTGGCCCTACCGATTGTGTGAGCAGCAGTTCGAGCGCATCATTTTTGAGCTTAATGCATTCTAAACCGAGAAATGGTGTTGTTTCCACAGCTAGGCTCCCCGCTTGCGGCGTTCGGTTACGGTTTCGCCGGCAATTCCCCAGTTATCGGTTTCGACCTCATCGATAACCACAACCGTTGTCTGCGGATTTTTGCCCAGTACGTCGACTAAAAGCTGAGTGGCCCCTTGGATAAGCTGGGCTTTTTGTTGGGGCGTTACACCTTCTTTGGTAATACGGATATTAATGTAAGGCATGGCTGCGCCTCCTTATTGAGTGTAATAAAGTAACGCCGCAAGATTAAGCGAAACCAGGTAAAAAGGCAATTTACATCTTTGAAATCCTTATTACTTCGAGTACAATCATCCCATACTTGACCAAGGACACGTTAATTATGACCAAACCGACTATCCTCAGCATTGCAACCGATGTACCGGACTATCGACACGAACAGATGGAAATTCACGACCGCTGGTTAGAACCGTATATCAACAGCCGACGGGCCAGAGCCATCTTTAGTGCGTCCCAAATTGATACGCGGTACAGCGTTTTGCCAACCATCGATTTCCTGGCCGGGCAGCCCGGCACAAAAGCACGCAACGATATTTATATGAAGACAGCCCGCACATTGGGCATGCGTACGATACAAAAAGCTTTGCAAAAAGCCGACCTCACACCGCAGGATGTCGATCATTTTATCGTCGTTTCCTGTACCGGTTTCGATACGCCAGGATTGGACGTTATCCTGGCTCATGACCTGGGTATGCGCTCCAATTTACGGCGCAGCGCATTGATTGGAATGGGCTGCCAGGCGGGTTTGACCGGCCTCGACCGAGCACTATTGGAACTAACAGCCCGACCTACAAGTCATGTACTTCTGCTGGCGGTCGAGTTTGGCTCCCTTCATTTTCAGCACGGGAGTTCCCTGGAAAATATGATTGCTGATGCTCTCTTTGGCGATGGAGTGGCTGCCGCAGTCGTTGGGCCTGGTCGAGCCGAATACCGGCCGCGGCTGATCAACACGATGACATATAGCGACTACACGCTGCAAGCCCTGATGGGCTTTCACCTGTCGGATAAAGGGTATCAGATTCATCTCTCGACGCGAGTCTCCAAAGTACTGCGCGATATTGTGCCGGAGCACGTCGATGCCTTTCTAAACCAGTGCGGACTATCACGTGCGGATGTTAAGTTTTGGGGCTTGCATCCCGGCGGGGCAAAGATTATAGACTATGTAGGCGAAGCGCTGGAACTGACCGATGAGGCGTTGCAGTACCCGCGCCGAGTCCTACGCCAGTATGGTAATATGTCGTCGGCCACTATCTTTTTTGTGCTGGCTGACATCATCCACCACGGTCAGCCCAGCCACGGCGACTTTGCCCTGCTGTTATCTTTTGGGCCGGGTTTGACAATGGAATTATGTCTTGTTCAATGGGAGTAGACTATAATGAGCGATAGAAACACAGAGCAACTCATGGTCATGCTTGACCAAAAGACAGCCCAATTGGCAGCCGTACGAGAAATAAGCCAGGCTATTGCCGAAGCACGTGATTTAACCGATACCCTGAACCTCATTACGCAGCGTACCACCGAGGTAATGCACGTCGACTCGGCTTCGATTTATCTGTATGAACGATCAAGCAACAAACTGGTTTTGGCTGCCTCGACCGGTTTGAACCAGGCCGGTATTGGTCATTATTCTTTGCCGTTTGGAGCGGGCCTAACCGGCTGGGCGGCAGAACACCGTGAGACCGTAGCGGTAGCCGATGCCTTTAAAGATCCCCGTTTTTACCGCATACTCGGCTCGGGCGAGAGCAAATTCCCGTCATTGATGTCGATGCCCCTCATCAGTCACGACAACCTTATCGGTGCGGCCAACGTGCAAACCCGACAACCCCATACGTTCACCGAAGATGAGATCGAACTGTTTCACTTCATCACCGATCTCACCGCCACCGCCATCGAAAAAGCCCAACTGGTGCGAACGGCCCTGGTACAGGAAATGCACCATCGGGTTAAAAACAATCTGCAAACTATTGCTATGCTGCTGCGCTTGCAAATGGGACAGGACAAAACCCTCTCGCCCAAAGACATTCTCAACGAGTCAATCAATCGGGTGATGAGTATCGCCACGGTTCATGAGATTTTATCGGAAACGATGGTTGATGACGTTGACGTGCTCGATTTGATCCGGCGGGTCTCTACCACCATCTCCAGTAATATGGTTAGCCCGATGGCCGATATCCGTATCTCGGTGCGGGGCAGTAGCGTCTACCTTCCCTCGCAGCGGGCGACAACGCTGGCCTTGGTCGCCAATGAGCTGTTGCAAAATGCCCTGGAACACGGTATTGCCGATCAAGACGAAGGGAAAATTGAGATCACCTTAACGCACACCTATGAACAGTTACGGTTGATGGTCATCGACAATGGTAAAGGCCTCCACCCCAACTTCAATGTCAACACCGATCTTGGTTTGGGCTTAGATATTGTTCGGGCCAGTGTTCAGGAGGATCTGAATGGTTCCTTTTATATTGGGCCAACGCTTAAAGGCGTCGGGACGATGGTCAAGGTGGTTATCCCGATGGATGCCATATAAAGTTTAAGGCCCCATCAGCTAAACCCAACAATCTATCGTTAAAGAGAGAAAGACCTGAGGGTGGATGAGAACTCACCCTCAGGCCTTATGTTCTTTCCTCAACCATGCTAATGGGCTGAAATAGTCCTTGGCTTGCGTTCGACGCCGGCCCGACGAAACCACTTGAGTCTAGCGGTAAGACCGTTAACCGTTAGAACGCCAAGCAGAATTAAAGCACAGCCAACGTATCCGTTCCAGGCCAGGCGTTCACCCAAAACCAACACGCCCATGAACGTGGCTACAATTGGCACTAGATAGGTGGAGACAGCCAACGTCGTGGCGCTGGTGATCTCCATAGCTCGGTAGTAGATATAGAAAGCCAGCGCCGTGCTAAGCACCGACAACAGCAGCAGCGACAGCACCGGCATTAGTGACGGTAGCGGCAACGTGTGAGGCCGATCGACCACCAGCGCCACCGGAACCAGAAAAATAGCAGCGGTCGTCAGTTGAGCCGTTGGAGCGACAAGCGGCGGCTGCCCTTGCAAGGTAACTTTGCTATACACAACTGCCGAACTGTAGCAAATCGCGGCAACCAGAGCAGCCAGCAGGCCTAGCGTTGTCACCTTGACCCCAGCCAACAGGCCCGGAGCCAGCAGCACCAACAAACCGCCAAACCCAATAACACCACCGACGATTTTGGCCAGGCTGAAATGATCGTCAGCCGTAAAGATATGGGCCAGAAGCATCGTAACCAACGGCACGATGCCTATGAACATTGCGGCTAAAGCGCTGTCGATATACTGTTGACCCCAGGCCAGCAGCGCGTACGGCGCGGCGTTATGGAGAAACCCGGCAACGGCAAAATGTTTCCAAGTTGAGCCAAACTGAGGCAAGGTGCGCCTTTGCATGCGTAAGACACCCAATAAAATGACCGAGGCCAGCGCCAGCCGCGCAGCCACCAGCGTCAGCGGGGGAATATCGTGCACCGCAACTTTAACAAACAAGAAAGCGATGCCCCACAAAAACGCCAGCGTTACCAAATAGGATAAAGATTTAAGTTTCATTGTTCACTCCTTTTGTTTATGGCTCCACTATATCGAACGACCGCTCCACGGATATAGGCGAAAAGCGTTCCAGGGGCGCTCCACAAGACGTGGGCTAGAGCGTTTTTTTGAGTTTTTTGAGTTTATAGGGTTATAGAGTTGGAGAGTTTATTATGAGTTACGCAGTTGAACTGAGACGTAAGATTGGTTCAGTCTTAAACGATCAAATTAAGCCTAAATCAAGGTGTAAAACGGTTGAAGGCTTAGTTGGAGACTGAACCAATCTGAACTGCGTAACTTCTATTTATAACGTTTGGAGGACCGGAGCTTGAGGGGGTAATGAGAGCATCCGATCAGAAGGTCAAGACTCTTCGTTCAATCCACAACAGGTGAACTACTGAGCCATTGATGGAGCTGAGTTCATTGAGATACACCACTTTTCAGTGATTTGTTAGTGTCATTAGTTTTTCGCCACAACGATTCATAAAACGTAGTGCGTTGTAGAGTCTCGTAAAAACGTACCTTAACAGTCCAAAAATAATCGTACCGCCAAAATGGACACAAACTGTTACCATGATAAGAGAACAGGAGGTGTCTTATGAACAATCAGTCGCCGCTGAAGGAAGAGCAGAAAGAGCGGATCTATCGGGGCAAACTAGCAGGCCGTACACTGCCAGAGCTGGCAGCGGAAGAGGGGTGCAGCGTCGCTTGTGCCCGAAAATGGTGGCGAGTAGGACGGGACAAAGGGTTGGCAGGGTTGCATCCAGCCCGACGCGGGCGTGGTCAGAGCGGTATTTTGTCACAAATAGATGAACGAGTAGCGGCAATGGCCTTAAGTTTGAAACAAACGCATCCTGGGTGGGGTGCCAATCGAGTTCTGGTTGAACTGCGAGGTGACCCAACTCTGAGCCAGTTGCGCTTGCCAGGACGTAGTCGTCTGGCCGCCTTTTTCAAAGAGCGCTGTCCAGAGTGTGTGGCTAAGCACAAGCCTCGTCCCAAGCCAGCCAAACGTTTGCCGGATGCAACTGCTGTCCATGAAGTCTGGCAATTGGACAATCAGGAAGGTATTGGGCTTCGTAGTGGCCAAATCGCGACCCTATGCAATATCCGGGACCCATTCGGTGCGGCGATGATCGCCAGCCGTGCCTTTGCGGTTGAGACCAAGCACCATTGGCGTAAACTGCTGTGGACTGAGGTGCGTGGCGTCCTACGGACTGCCTTCACCGAGTGGCAAACGCTGCCAGATGAAATCCGAACCGACAATGAACTGGGGCTGGCTGGTGATCCAAATGACCCATTTCCAGGCAAGCTGACCTTATGGTTAGTCGGCTTGGGGATTGCTCATCGTTTTATCCGACCCGGCTGTCCAACCGACCAGCCTCATATCGAACGCAACCACCGCACTCTGGATGGCTTTGCTCTTTGTGATGAAGCCACAACGGACTTACAGCGCCTGCAACTCGCCCTAGATCGAGAGCGTCAGGTCTATAACCATCACTTTCCCTCTCTGGCTAGCGATTGTGCTGGCCGACCACCACTTATTGCCCATCCTGAACTGCTCCAGCCCAGACGCTACTACCAACCGGATCTGGAATTGGCCTTATTTGACTTGGCTCGGGTCTATCATTATCTGGCTTCTTTCACCTTTCAACGACGGGTTAGTGCCTCGGCTCAAGTCAGTTTGGGCCGTCAAATGTATTCTTTGGGTAAAAAGTTGGTGCGGGAACGACGCATAACTACCGTTTTCGTCCACTTCATCCCCTATCAGAAGGTTTGGCTCTTCCTTGCTGACAACCAAGAAGAACTGACGCGTCGTTCATTAAAAGCTCTCGACGTGCAGACTTTGACAGGTCTTGACCCATCAGTTTTTCAGAGTATATCCCACGTAGCGTGGGGGGCCTAAGCTCCAGGGCGCAAGTACCTGCGCCATTGCAGCAATTTAAGATGGTTGACGCGACCTTGATGGGTCTTGAAGCCCTGTCGAACTTTTTCAATCCGTCGTAAAGTGCGGACGGTACATTCGGATAAGGAGTAACGTTGAATGTCGGGTACACGTAAGTAGGTGAGCATGTTGTGGATATGCTTTTCGAGAAAGGCCATAACCTTAGCAAAGCCAGCGCTTAAGTCGGCCCAACCATCGAGCCTTAATAAGGCCAAGTGATCCAGGGCCAGAGCAAAGGTGTCACAATCGTTGAAAATGGTGCGTAACTGCTGCCGAAACAAAACAATGTACTCAACGATGGTGTCAGCGTGTGCTTGCAGCAATTCATCCAGAATTTGATGTTGTTCAGCCGATAGGTTTTCTTCGTTGGTAAACAGCAGGTAGCGATGTTGCCACAAGTGCTTATGCAAGACTTTTCTCACTTCGGCTTGGGCTGGCTCAGTTGCTGCCGCTTTGAACGCTTTACGATAAGCGGTTAACGCTTTGTACAAATGGCGGTGAATGTTCTGGATAGTGTGAAAAAAGTCATACTGGATGTGGGCCTCCGGGTAAACCGCTTTAATAGCGGGCGGATAGGCCAGCCAAAAATCGACATAAAAGGCCTTAATCCGTAAGCCCAACATGCGAAACCAGCGTAAGATGGCTTGGATGTGCCAGCTATCTCGCTGTTTAAGCCGAATAGAAAAGAGCAAGCGCCCGTGTTCATCCCGAATGACCAACTCCCAGCTTTTGGTTCCGGTCGCCTTGTATTCGTCCAGATGTAACGCCGTTATCGCTTTTTTTCGTTCAGTTGCTGGATCAGTTGGCCCACCGACGGCAACGCTGCTGCTTCGCTACTCTTCCAGCGATCCAGCGCTGAGCTACTCGTTTCCACTTGATACAGATCACGCAACATCTCGACCACGGCTGGCAAAGGCAGATTACGATCCACATTCAGGTAGAGCATTTTATCGAACACTTCATCGGTCACTAACACATCGGTTCGGATGCCCGGCAGGGGGACACTAAAGGTGCTGAACTTGCCGACATCATTCAGATAACCCAACCGGATACGCTGCACTTGATACCGTAGCGCTTTGCCTTGTACTCCTAAACCTTGGATTGTCAGCATTTCACTGGCATGGCGTTCAACTTTTACTGGCTCTCGGCAATCAGGCCGCTCATACACCGGGGCCACCTCGGGCTTCAGATGAATGGTAATTGTGCTTTCTGTGACTTGATATCCGGTGATGATGTTTTCTTGTGCGGCTCGCTCTGTCAACAATGTTTTGATGGTTAAATGTGGTTTCATCTCTGACCTACTTACTCTTTTTGGTTGGTTAGAGAATGCCTTACTTTTTTGGCTATGTCAACTACCCACGCTATGTGGGATATACTCGTTTTTCAACTGCCACAGCCTGTCCAACTCACCTTACCTTTTCTTGTCGTTTGAGACAAGGGGTACGATTACTATTGGATTATTAAGGTACGTTATTACGGGACTCTACAGCGTATTGCGTAGTACGTAGTACGTAAAAAAGCACTCAATACGCATTACGCACTACGCAATAAACAAAGGCTCAAATTATGGCGAAAACTTAGAGACACTAACAGTGATTTCATAAGCAATCTAGTCCACCAGGGGTTGGGGGATGAGGGCTTACTCCGCCCGCTCCAACGTAATGCGGTCATTGATCTTTTGCAGCACCAGCCCTACCCCGGCAAATGGATTTTGCAGCGTAGTGGCCGTCACTTCCAAAATGTCGGGGGTCATATTGCTGAGCTTCTTAAAGAAGCCTTCGAGTTTTTCAGGATTGGCTTGGCTGCCCTTTTTGGCTTCTTTAATGACCTTGTCGGCGGTTGTTTCGGCATATTCTTTATCATCGCTGTCCAGGTCGCGAGACTGTTCCAACACGGCGGTTAGCTCCTGCCGCCATTTAACCAGAGCCGCCTCTAGCTGAGCCTGGACATCACCCTGAGATGTTGACCCGGAGGTGATGGTTGTCGTGACTTTATTGCCACCAACAATGTCACCGCCGGCATTGACATCGGCTGAAACATTGCCGATGTTGATCGTACTACCGCTGATGTTACCGAAGTTAAGGCCGCCGATCTGGGTTGACGACGACGGCGGTGTGTTATCCGATTGCCGGGCCATTTCCTGGGCCAGCTCGGGATTGGATAGAGGTAGATCCGGCTGGGATGACGCGTTTGCGAGTTCTTTTCGCAGGTCGGCCAGTTTGGTCTCGATATCTTCGATTTCAATCGAGATTTCGGGAGGGGTGTTTAATCCCTTTAACGCCTCCTGTTCGCGCAGCTTTTGCAGCCGACGGGTGTGGATGGTAATCTGTTTTTGAATAGCGTCTCGCTGTGACATCGGTTTCTCCTTATTTTGGGGATGGGGGTAAGGCTAAGCACGTAGTGCGTGGTACGTAGTCCGTAGTGAGTGGCGCAAAAATGAGAGACACGTACCCAATTCCCCATCAGAAAGGGTGAATTATTGACTTCTAGTTAGCTTAGCAAGGTGGAAAGGGTAGTGGTGGCTTATTGTAGACAGTGGCAGGTCGGCAAATGAAGCAATTTCCTTAAGTATAACACAAGCGCCTTTGCCGCAAAAGGTTTGCAAGGGAAATTGGAACAGAAATCCTAAGAATCTGCAGGACAATCTTATAATCGCACGGTTTTAATGCTGCACTACCGTTTTCTGTGTGGCTGGGTTATACTTGCGTCCTACGGGCTAATTGATTCTTACGCCTAAGAATTGGTGTTTAAATAACTTTCTAGGCACTGGGTCCATACGATGGGGAAACTATTTTAACCACGAATTACACACATGTACACGAATAAAAAAATAAAATGGGTGAAAATTCGTGCAATTCGTGGTTGATTTTATCCCTTCGTACGCAATCCCATCTTGCGGGACCAGTGCCAACTTTCTAAGCATCCTGCAATATTGCGGTTGGGAAAGTTATACTATTCTCATCTCAAGGAGTCTTATGCGGCTTAACAAACGGACCTGTACCGGCTGCGGCTATTGCGTGTTGATTTGCCCCTACGATGCGCTGAAAACAGATGGCTGGGCGGAAGTTATTCCCGAAAACTGTACCGATTGTAATTTGTGTGTCTACGCCTGCCCCAACGATTGCTTTATCCCGGATACGCCCCTAAAGCCCTACCGGCCTCGACCGGCCAATGATTACGAGGTGTCGATTATCGGCAGTGGTATTGGGGGGTTGATGGCCGGAGTGGCTTTGGCACAGGCTGGCTATCGTGTGGCCGTTTTTGAAAAGCTGAGTTTTCCGGGCGGACGCTACACCGAAATTAGCTATAAGGATGCCGTCGTCACGACCGGGGCCTGGACCAACCTGGGGCCAAAGAGCCACATTGGCCGCTTTCTTGCGGAGGTGGGGATCGATCTGGAGTACGTCTCGCTTAACGATGTCGGTTTGGCCGAACAGTATACCATTCAATTCCCCGACGGTCGTCGCTACGATAGTTTGTTCGATATGCTGGCCTCCCCGGCGCGCAAAGCCTGGCTTAAAGCGATTTTGACGGGCAAGCGCCAACTAGAGCAGGCCACATCGACCTCCCTCGACATGATTTCCGCAGCCGATTATATTGCCGAATTTAGCGATGATGACGATCTGCGGGCTGCGGTCGATGCTATCGCGGCTACGGCCTCCGGATTAAGCAGCCAGGTAATGCCGGCCGGCGAGTATATTCAGATCACGCTCGATGGCCGGACGGCCGGTCAGGATTTTGCCATGCCGGTGGGTGGGGTTCGTTCGATCATCAAAGCTTTGGTAACGGCATTGCGGCAGGCGGGCGGAGCGCTGTTCGTGCGCTCGCCGGTGGCAGAAATTTGTGTGGAAGACAATCAGGCCACCGGCATTCGGCTGGCCGATGGCCGACAAATCCACAGCCGCTTTGTACTGCACAACGGTGGGCCGCGTGCCTTTATACAGCTTGTCGGTTCCCAAAATCTACCCGTCGATTACGTGAGGCGACTGGTGCAGCTAAAGGGGGTTGAGTGTGCAGCCCTCTTTGGGGCTACGCGTGAACCCCTGTTCACCCAGGCTCCGATTACGATGACTCCGCAATGTCAACGGGTGGTGGGCGTCTTCTCACCTACCCTACTCGATCCAACTCTGTCGAAAGCAGGGCTGCATCTGTTCGATGCCTTTTTCCCGACGTATAGCGATGATCGAAGCGCGGAGCTTGATTTAGCTCTGGCCGATATGCGCGCGCTTTTTCCCCATTTTGAGGCGACACTGGAGTGGTCGGTGCCGATGTTTTTCACCGGAATGTGGCCGGGGACGGAATCGGGCCAAACGTTTGGACAAACCGGTCAAAACCGGCTCGATCCTGTTACGCCGGTCGAAAACTGCTTTTTAGTGGGCATGGATGTCAAAGGGTCCGGTGTCGCCGGAGATTTGATTCCGGTGGGGGTGCGGCAGTTGTTGCAACATTTCGCCCCAAAACAATGAAGCTGGGAGTTGAACGACCCTTTATTCCTGCGGCGTCTGCGGACCAGTAGCAACCACCTTAGACCGCAATTGCTCCCAACCGGTACGCAGGTTAAGATCACGCTGTGGGAAGGGGATTTCGATGTCGTGTTCCGTAAAGGCATCCCAGAGCATGTAATAAAGATCGCTGCGTACCCGGGAGTGGCGTGACGGCTGGTCGATCCAAACGGCGAGGTCAAAGTTGAGGCTCGAATCGCCAAAACTGCGGAAAAGCAAGGCCGGTTCAGGATCTTTAAGGACCAGTCCGTGGCGTGCGGCCGTTTGCAGAGCAATTTGCCGTACCTGTTTGGGGTTGCTCTTGTAGCTGACGCCAAGCGGAACCATAATGCGCACCTTGGCCGAGGATTTGGTAAAGGTGGTAATCCGGTTGGTGAGAAAAGCCTGATTGGGGATAATCAGCTCCACGTTATCGATGGTGCGCACCGTTGTGGCCCGCGTGCTGAGTTTATCGACCACGCCCACCTCGCCGTCAAGATCAATGACATCGCCGGGGCGAACCGCCTGTTCGAACAGCAAAATCAAGCCGCTGATAAAATCGGCCACAATCTGCTGCAAGCCAAAACCGATACCTACCGACAAACCGCCACCAATCAAAGCCAGCGTTGAGGCGTCCAGTCCAACCACCTGTAATACGGCGATAACGCCAAGTAACAAAATAAAATAGCGGCTAATCGTTGTGATGGCGTTCATCACGCCCGGCTCATGGCCTAAACGCGCATCCAATACGCGATCGAGCAATCGCTCGATAATCCAGGCAGCCACGACAAAGCAGTAGAGAACAACCAGCGCGAAAAAGACCACCCGCAACGTTACGGTGGTGCCGAAGACAGTAAACAACGAAGCATCGATAATGAGATCGAGGCCGACTGTGTTGAGCGTAAGCAGCACAACCACTATCGTCCCGAAAACCGGCATCAAGATCCAGCGGTGATAGGGCTGGGCTTCAGGCCCCAGATAGCCGTACAACCCCATCAAAAGAAAACGATAAACGAACCACATTGAGAAAAGGATAATCGAGCTTTCCAAGATACCTACCGGATACCCAAGACGGATAAAGAGCCAAATGGCTAATTGTACAAGCAGCAGACTCAACAGCGGGGAATAGAGATGTCGAATCGCGGCCAGCCAGCGCGACCTATCCGGTTTATCGGTTTGCTCAGCCTGACGCCCGCGATCTCGTTTTTCGGCCCGGGCATGCATAAACTCGGGCAGATACCAGGCCAGGCTTAATATCACCAAAGCGGTGATAATCTGGCGCTGGACGGCGGGTCGAGCCAAATAAATAAGAAGAATATCAATTTGGGTAATAAGAAGATCGATAGATGATTCAGCCGGCATAATGTCTCACCTCATTCATTGGGACTCTCAACAGAGCAACCCGGTGGTAATTCATAGGACTCCGGGCCATAACCTTGCAGTTCGATGACGGCCAGGCCAAAATCACACACGGCTTCTTCGGGTGTCTTAACGCCCGAGAGGACGTTGCCGTAGGTAAGGTCGCCCACCGTATACAGATCTTGGCGGTCTAGGTCATTGGGCAGCGTAACGGCCGTGCGAGCTTGCTGCGAAAAACCGGAGATTAGGGGGTGAACGCGAGAGTCAACTAAAACCTGCCGATTGGCCGGAACGCGGTTTAAGGTTCGCATCAAGGTGCGGGTTTGCTCGGTGTTGGTTAAATAACGGGCCAAAGTGATGGCCAACTCAGCCTGGCTTTTGGTGGAAGCGGTGCTGAGCATCATTGTCTCAACAGGTAACAGAGGTCCGGAGGCTCCTTCCGGGCCGGCCGGGAGCCAGGTGACGCCCAAAACATCTTCCCCCATTGCCTCGACGATTGTGGTTAGCTCGGTGGGTTTAGCGACGTAATAGGCAATTTTGCCCTCGATAAACAATCTCTGTAAGGTAGTTCCATCGCGATTAAGAATAACACCAGCGTTGCTTTGGGCCTCATTAAGCCAGGTTAGCCACTCGCGGAAGCCACTAGTGGCTAACGTAAAGTTGCCGTCCTCATCGAACAAACCATCACCAAAGGTTTGCACTCCCCAATGCGCTTCCTCAAAGCGGGGCACAAACGCAATACTTTTTTCCTCGTTTACATCCAACAGTAAATCGTCAAGAGTCCTGGGCACGGTCGTTACCAGATCTTTGTTGTAGTACAAGGCGACCGGCTCAAGGGCCATAGGATAGCCCCACATCTCATCCTGATAGCGTAGGGCGGCGATAGTGTTAGATCGATAATCATCAAGCGAGATTGCATCATCTTGAATAGGACGAATATATCCGGCATCGACCAGAGGGCGAACCCAATCGCTGGAGCCTATAACCAGGTCAGGCCCAATACCTTGGGCCGTACTGGCCTGATATTGGGCGAGCAGTTCCCCCTGCGGCACAGCGATGGTTATAATACGGGTTTCGGGATTGATTGCGCTAAAGTTATCGACAAGCTGTTCCAGAAAATCTGCTTCACCATCACTCCAGCCATGCCACAATAAGGCACGGCCCGTAATTCTAGGCGTCTCCGGGGTCATGGTCGTTTGACAACCGGCTACCATAAGGAGCAGAAGAACAAGGAGAATGAACCGTATGTGAACGTGATAGAGATAGGGCTTATGAAGAAAGATAGTAGATACTAAGCGAAATGGTTTGGGCATGCACTTTGTCAAGTTACTCACTAAGGGATTGTTTAAGGTCAAGTCTTATATTCTGATCGACAGAGAGGGCTAAGTCAAATTGCCACCTAAATTTGGGAAGAGAAAGCCCATTACTGACGCAACGTCTCGATTATCTTTAAGTCGGTGCGCGGGAAGGCATAGCTATCTAATTCATCCAAGGTGGCCCAGCGCCAGTCGGCCACTTCCAGTGCTTGCGGGGTGCCCTCTTCAATGCGACAATAAAAGGCGTGTAACGTGATCTTAAAGTGGGTGTAGCTATGTTTAATAGCCGTCACCGGTTCGCCCACTTCTATGTCCAGGCCCAGTTCCTCTTGAATTTCGCGACGCAAACAGTCGGGTAAAGACTCGTCCGGCTGACACTTGCCGCCCGGAAACTCCCATAACCCGCCCAGCATACTATCCAAAGGGCGCTGGGCGATGAGAAATTTATCCTCCTGGCGTATTACCGCCGCCGTCACATCATAGTGGGGCGAGCGCTTCTTAGGAGGCCGAAACGGTAGTTCGAGCTGTAATCCCTGCAATCGGGCCTGACACAGAGTGTTCAGCGGGCAAATGCCGCAGCGCGGTTTTTTGGGCGCGCAAATAAGTGCACCTAACTCGATGAGCGCCTCAGTCCAGTGACCGGGTTCTTCCGGATCAACCAGTTCGGCGGCAATATTTTGCACTTGAACCGCCCCTTGACCCTGCTTTACATCTTGCTCAATAGCAAACAAGCGAGCAATAACGCGCTTGACGTTATTATCCACAGCCGCCACCGGTTCGCCAAAAGCAATCGACGCAACCGAAGCGGCGGTGTATAAACCAAAGCCGGGTAGTTCGCGCAAATCGACATAAGTTTCGGGCAATTCCCCATCGAATTTGTCGATGATCTTGCGGGCCGCATTATGCAAATTGCGCGCTCGAGCGTAGTAACCCAAGCCCTCCCAGGCTTTAAGTACATCATCCAGCGGAGCCTCGGCTAAATCCTCTAACGTTGGAAAGCGCTCTAAAAAGCGCAGGTAGTAGGGAATAACCGTTGCCACCTGCGTTTGCTGAAGCATAACCTCAGAAATCCAGATGCGGTACGGCAAAATCTCACCCCGCCAGGGCAAGTCCCGTTTGTTTTTGTGATACCAGTCAAGTAGTTTGGTTCGAAACTCTGTAACGTTGTCAACTTGATTTGTCAAAGACCTGATGCCTCACACGTACTTTTTCAACGCGATCCATAAGCACTTCCACGCCAATACCGGGACCGGAAGGAACAGAGAGCGTTGAGTCTTCTTGATTAAGTTCAAAAATCGGCTCGGCAATATCTTCGGCATAATAGCGGGCCGAGGCCGAAATATCGCCGGGTAGGGTAAAGTTGGGCATCGTCGCCAGATGCACATTGGTAGCCCGACCAACGCCCGTTTCTAACATGCCGCCGCACCACATTTCCAGGCCGGCCTCAAGCGACATATCGTGAATTTTGATAGCGTTCGTCAAGCCCCCTACCCGAGCCACCTTCATATTAATAATGCGACAGGCTTGCAGTTCGATAGCCGAGCGTGCGTCCTGCGGCGCGTGAATGCTTTCATCGAGACAGACCGCTGTTTTGATCTGGGCTTGCAGCTTAGAGTGTTCATAAATATCGTCATAGTACAGCGGCTGCTCCACCATCAGCAGGTCATATTCATCGAGCTTTTGAAAAATGGCGACATCGTCCAGCGTGAATGCGGAGTTAGCATCGCCCATCAATTTGATGGCGGGGTATCTAGCCCGTACAGCCGAGATAGGTTCAACCTCCCAACCCGGCTCGATTTTCATTTTAATGCGCCGGTAGCCTAAATCGACAAAACTATCAATCCGATCCAGCAACGCTTGCAGGGTCGGCTGGATACCGATACTGACCCCTACTTCAACCCGGTCGCGAACGCCGCCCAGCTTTTGCGAGAGCGGTACACCTTCAGCTTTGGCTAATAAATCCCAGATAGCGTTCTCCAGGCTGGCTTTAGCCATTTGATGACCGCGCACCTTCTTAAAATGGTGCGTTGCGTCCTGCGGCGTAGTAATATCAAGACCAATGCAGGCCGGCACAAGATAGTCGTTGAGAATATGCCACGAAGTGGTTACCGTCTCGTACGAGTAGCCCGGATCGGTCGAAGCCACGGCCTCACCCCAGCCGATCAGCCCCTCGCTGTAGACAGCCACTAAAATACAAGAGCGTTCAATTTGGGTGCCAAAGCTGGTTCGAAAAGGGTGAACAAGCTGCTGCGAAATATGATGTAGTTCAATGCGTTCTATCTTCATAGAGTCTCCTGTAAAAACGGTTGGTTTGCTTGTTGGATAGTTGGTTGGTTACCGTCTAACTATCAAACCATCAAACTATTTTTTTCCAATCCTTTTGTAATAAGTAGTAATTCCGGCCCTTATGACGCAGAAGGTCGGTGGCCGTGTAGCCGTGTTCAAAAGCTGTTTGGAAGATGTGACGTGTTTGCAAGCGCCATGTGAGCGCCGCTTCTGCGTTTTTAGCTTTAAGCGCGGCCAGGTCTGCCGGAATTTCAACCAAGCAGCGCGGTCCGTGCGGTAAATTAACATCGTCCGGAGGGATGAAAAGTCCGTCCGGCTGCGGCACAGCCGGGTTGAGCACCGGCCAACCTAACGCCACCCCGTTCGGCTCGACATCCTCGCCGGAGAGTCGCCGCAGAACGTGAGGCGAATCGAGCCACCAGGCCGCCGTAAAGCGATCGCTGGGCAAGCCTTGATTGATCTCATCGGTCATTTCACCATACAGATTGGGCGTGTAGCGGTTACTGACTGCCCCAAGTTTTCTGAAATTAAAGCGGGCGTTGCGCCCTTGAAGCGGATCGAACGTCCAGGTCATAAGTTTGATACCCAGGGCCAAGGTCGCTTCACGTTGAGCCAATTTGATTTGATAGCCCAATCCCTGATCATGCAGCTCTGGCAAAACGCCGGCCTGATGGGAGGCGATTTTTAACCGGCCGTCTTTGGTCAGCGCCGGAAAGCCAAAAGCAAAGCCAACCGGCCGGTTTTGATCCAGGGCCAATAATACAACGCCACCTTCTTTGGCAACCGTCAACAGCAAATGAAAGGGAACCTCGCCGGATCCCTCGCCCCAAACTTGGCGTTGAAGCTGTTCGATAATGCGACAATCTTCGGCTGTAGAGGCCGAACGGATTTCAATCGACATGGAAAATTTTGCCTGTATTATAGAATGATAATCAGATTCTACGCTAACGTCCAGATTGAGCAATCTTTGGGGAGTATTTCTGTTTTAGAGATAGAAGATGTGTGTTTGCATCTCGCGACAATGAATATTTACATAATGTAATTTCAAGATTGCATTTTGATCATTATCGATGTATAATGGGTCAGAGTAAGCCCTATATATTGTGTATTTATTCATTAGATTGTCAAGATGTAGTGTACCTAACGCAAAAGATAGTAAAATCGGGACATCACTTCGTTTTGATTGTTCTTATCGGTTTAGCCTGTAGTTTTAGCTCAAGAACAAACCAGACGGCAGAAATATCACCCGAAAGCGAACAAACGACAACAACTTCAACAACGTCGACACCCGGTTCAGCATCAGTGGGTCAATCGGATACTGCTGATGCAGCAAGCAATCAAGCGATTGAAGATGGTCAACCGCTCGTTGCCCGGGTTGACGGCCAACCCATCTTTCTCGATGTTTATGAGGGGCGTGTCGCTCAAATTGAGCAAGCCCTTAGCCGTCAACAACCGGAAGATGAGTTAGACCAGATAGCCCTTTCCGTTGAGTTACGCCAGCAGGTACTTGATGGTCTCATCGAGCAAAAAATTATCGAGCAACAGGCCGACGCTCTGGGCATCTCTATATCGCCGGAAGAGGTCGAGGCTGAGGCCAAAACATTTATGAGCGAGCTTGATCCGCAAACTGAATTTGAGCGTTGGTTGGAAAACAACGGATTGACCGAGGCCGCTTTCTTGGCCGATTTGCAGTCGCAACTCATTGCCAATCGGGTCTTTGAACACATAACCCAAGGCGAAGCGGATCAAGAGCAAAAAAACCGAATTTTTGACGAATGGCTCACTGAAAAACGGTCAGCAGCGGTTATCGAAAAATACGTCATTCCTTAGATTGTGGACATTACCGCTATTTAGATTATACTTCCAGATAAGGCAGTTCTCGCTGCCCTAAGGAAAACAGGAAATCTATAGCGCAAGGTAATGTAATACAATGCAACAAGTGAGAACATCTAACTCAAATTTGGGGTTAATGATTATTGTTGGCACGCTGGCCATTTTGGTGGTCATCTTGTTGACGGCCATCGGCATTTTGATTATGGCCAATCGTTCTAACTCTACGGGGATCAATCGGCTCAGTTTTATCGTCGGCACCAATATTTTAAACCGGCTTGATGTTGATGAAATCGATCCGGCGTTGGCTTTGGCCTCGCTAGGGGGAGCCGATACCAATGAAGTGATTACGGAAGCTGTCGCCAACGAAAGGCCGGAAACCGCATTTTCAGCGTTGCTGTTTGATACGAAACTGAGCAACCGGGAAAGCGCCGGAGGGTTTTTGCAGTTGGCGTCATCATATCGCGAACTGGGCGAGGTTGATAAAGCCATTTTTAGTTATGAAATGGCCGGGACAGTCGCCACTCTGTCGCCCGATATTCCCGATACGACCCGGGCCGATGTCTTTATTCAGGCCGGTGATCGTTTGGGCGATTTAGGCGAACCGGAGTTAGCCAAGTTCTATCTCGATCAAGCTTTTGTTTTGGCCTCAAGAAGTTTATATTTGCAGCCGGCTCATCGACGAACGATTTTCGAACAGTTGCATGACAGCTATCTGGCTATCGACGAAAACCAGTTGGCGCGTCAAAGCTTGAATCTGAGTGCCAACCCGCCTAAGGCAACAGTGAGTACCGTGAGCGAGACTATCCTGCCGGAAAGTCCCGCCGTACCGCTGCCGGCAGCAGCCCAGGAAGCCGAAGCTCTGCGTTGGCTAGAAGCACAAGAACTGACGGCCCTATTGGTTAATCGCGCCGGCAAGGCCCCGGTAGAATATATCGAACAGCTAGGCCAAGCTCTGGTTATGGAAGATTTGCAGAAGCTGTCATTTTATGAAAGTGCGTTTGAAGAAACAACACAGCTATCTGAAAAAATCGCTATCACCCAAGCTCAGATAGATTGGCTCTCGCTTAAGTACAAAGTAGCCCGGCAGGCATATGGTCTTAGCTTAGTTCCGGAATGGGAAGATCAAGCCGAGCAAATTCGAGCGCAGCTTACCAAAACGTATGAAACGCTGTTTGCCTTATACGCAGATTTAACCGTAGCCCTGCCTGAAGTATCACAGATTGACCGGGCAACGGAGGAAAGGCTTCGTAACGAAATTTTAGCCGGCCAGTTGGGACGCTATCCTAATTACCCTGAAGAGCAGCGCAAAAAACAGCTCTTAGATATAACCAACCAGCTCATTGCTACCCAACCCGATATTAATATTTTTGTGGCTGTCGGCACTGTTAACAATCGTGACAAATTTAGACTAATTTCTTTGGAATAAACGGTTGGGATCAACTTGGTCTAAAGGAGGAGTGAAATATGCGGAATTTAGATAGACGTCTAACAACCGTCCTTTTAGCAATGGTTTTGGGCATGTCGGTATTAGCGATTATGTGCTATGCGACCATCTTCGTGCAGCCTAACATTCCTTTTAATCCGCTCAGTCCGCAACGCGCTACAGAGATTGCGCTTGTAAATGTCGTTGCCATTCAACAGCAGCAAGCGCAAGGGCCTGCTGCAACTCTCGACCAATCCTATCCGGCTACCTGGACTACAACGCCAACCAACACACCTGGCCCCACCAAAACCGCCACCAACACGCGTACCGCCACCCCTACGCGCACATCATCGCCAACCCGCACACCGACAGCTACCAATACCCGCACCCCGGCTCCCCCGCCACCGCCGCCGACTGTGACGCCGACCCCCAGTCCGTTACCGTATGTTGTTGGTTCTCACTCTAGTCGAAATAATTGTGCCGACACGGGGCTTGAGGGTATTGTAAACGGCACAGACGGCCTGCCGCAAGCCGGTGCGCAGGTTCAATATGGCGAAGTTGGCGTTTCCGGCAGTCGATTTATCGCCACCACCGATAATAATGGCCGTTACGGCGCTCTGCTCATTCCGGGCAGCAGCAAACCCGCCTCCTACCAATCGCACAACTGGTATGCGTATGTGGTTGAGAACGGTCAACAGGCCAGCGAACAGTTTCAGTTTACGACCGATCCTATTTATGCCGATAACCCCAGCTACTGCGGTCGTGATAATAATGATGACGACGACGAAAGCGATGACGAAGAAGATAATGAAGATGAACTGGAACCCGGCTGTAGCTTAGATCCGTGTAAAGTAAGCAGTTCAATCCAAATTAAAGTTATTAACTGGCAGCGACGCACTCCATTCAATTAAGACACTTCTACATCAACAAGAACTATTAAAAACAAGGAAAATCTTATGACCTCATCAAAACAAAGATTATCGCTCGGTTCCCCGGAAATGGATGCTCTGCTCGGCGGGGGATTAATTGAAGGCTCTGCCGTTTTGGTCAGTGGCGCGCCCGGTGTTGGCAAGACAACGCTGGGACTCCAGTTTCTGATGGCTGGTATCAAAGCCGGTCAGCGAGGCCTACTCGTTTCGTTTGAAGAATTTCCGGCCTCGCTCATACGAGACGCACAGCAGTTAGGGTGGGATTTAAAAGCCTCGGAAAAAAATGGTGATTTGGGTATCATTTTTACATCGCCAAGCGTATTCTTAGAGAGCTTAAAACAACAGACCGGCCCCATTTCGGAAAAAATAGAAACGTTGGCTCCAACAAGAATGGTGTTAGACAGCGTGGCTCATTTTCAACAGTTTACGCAGGATCCCCTGGAATTGAGAGAAATTTACAATACCTTAGTCAATGCGATCAAGCGTCAAGACAGTACCGTCTTACTGCTGGATGAGGCGGCCAATATATTGCAGCATCGCGGTACGGAAGTTGCTGCGCTGCCCTTTTTGGTCGATACGGTTATCTTGCTGCGATATGTTGAAGTCGACAGCACCATGCAGCGAGCCATCGCCGTTATGAAAATGCGGGGTAGCAGTCATCAAAAAGAGATAAGAAGTTTCGAGATAAAAAAAGGGGGCTTGGCCCTTGGACCTCCCTTTGATGGTCACGCCGGGATATTATCGGGGATGTCGCACCGCACGGCTTAACCTTAGCCTCATCACATTCACTTACACTGATCATTGCCCCGCTTCCGGGGCAATTTTATTTTCTCGCCACTTAGGAACGCATTATGAAAGAAACCATTCTGGTTGTAGAAGATGAAGCCAGTATCCGCAACATAACCCGCGTTTATCTGGAACAGGAGCAATACCGGGTCATCTGTACCGATAACGGGAAAGATGCTCTAGAGATGGCCCGGCGACACAAACCCGATTTAATTGTTCTTGATCTTAATCTGCCCGGCATGGACGGCATGGAAGTAACAGCCAGGCTACGTCAGGAGTCGGACGTCTATATTCTCATGTTGACCGCCAGAACTGAAGAAAGCGATCGTATTGCCGGGTTGCGTATCGGTGCCGATGATTATCTGACCAAACCGTTTAGCCCCCACGAACTGGTTGCCCGTGTTGAAGCCATTCTCCGCCGCCAAAGAACCCGCTCCGGCACGGTATCCGTCGCCAGCAATATTTTGCGTTTTCCCCACGTAGAAGTTGATCCCGACCGGCACGAAGTCCGAGCCGGCGATCAGCGCATCGACCTGACCACAACCGAATTTGGCGTCTTGCTGGAATTGACGCGCCATGCCGGCCGCGTTCTCACCCGCGAGCAGTTGATCGATCGGGTCTGGGGTCAAGATTTTTATGGAACAGATCGGGTTGTTGATGTTTACGTCGGCCAGGTTCGGCGCAAGCTAGAGCAGGCTACCGGTGAAACGCTCATTCAAACCGTGCGTGGTATTGGCTATAAGTTTGTGGATGAAAAATGATGCGGTTTTGGCGAAAGTTACGCTGGCGAATCTTTGGCTCGCATTTTATTGTGGTGGTTGCAGGGGTTACATTTTTGCTGCTGGCAACGGAGATTATTATATCCAACCGCACCTTCACCGCCATTCAACCGCGTTTAATGGCTCTAACCCAGGCCGAAAACGCATCGGATATTGAACTGGCGCTCTTAGCCCTGCAAGAAACATACCAAAATACGCTTATATTTTCGCTGCTCATTGCTGCCATAGGCGCAACGCTGGCCGGTTCGGTGACCAGTTTATTGCTGACCAGCGGTATCATTCGGCCGCTTGAACAAATCGCCCAGAGCAGTCAACGCATTGCCGACGGCCACTATGACGAACGCATCGAAATTTCCAACACGGAAGAGTTGGATCGGGTTGCCACCAATTTTAATCAGATGGCCGCGACCTTGGCCCAGGTGGAGCAACAGCGTATCGCTTTGATTGGCAATGTATCGCATGAGTTGCGAACTCCACTAACCGGCATCGAGGGCTATCTGCAAGGCATGATGGATGGGGTTATGGCCAGCGATGAGGAGACGTTTGCCTATATGTACCAGGAAGTTCGCCGCCTGCGCCGGTTGGTCGATGATTTACAGGCGCTATCCAGGGTGGAAGCCGGCCAGATCCCGCTGCACATCGAAACGTTTGATCTCTCATCTGTGGTGGAACGGGTGGTCAGGCAGCTCCAGCCCCAGGCGATAGCGCAGTCACTTGAAATCGAAATGCGCTGTCCCGGCAACATCCGTGCTTATGCCGACGCCGACCGCACGGCTCAAGTGCTTGTCAATTTGGTTGGCAATGCTATTCGCTACACGCCGGAAGGAGGCCACATTACCGTTACGGCCAACCTAACCGCCAAGCGAGTCGAAATCATCGTTCAGGATACCGGCCAAGGAATTCCACCGGAGGCGCTCCCCTACATTTTTGAGCGTTTCTACCGCGTCGATCAATCTCGCGCTCGCAGCAGCGGCGGCAGCGGCATCGGGTTGACCATTTCGCGTCATCTGGCCTGGGCTATGGGTGGAGAATTATCGGCTACTAGCCAGGGTGAAGGTCAGGGCAGCACCTTTTATTTCTCGTTGCCAAAGAGCTAGGTTGTCTTGTTAAACATTACCCACAAAACGTGATTACTATGTCAAAAAGTGTTATATGCCATTCAATCTAAAACGCCTGCTGCCCCAGCGATCGAAAAAATCGAGCAAGAGTAATAAATTCGGCACCTTTGACGGTGTTTTTCTGCCAACGCTGCTGACCATTTTAGGGGCGGTGATGTATCTGCGTACCGGCTGGGTGGTGGGCAACGCCGGCTTAATGGGTGGCCTGTTGATTATTACTATGGCCAATATCATCACCTTTTGTACCGGCCTGTCGATTTCGTCGGTTGCTACCAATATTCGCGTTGGGGCGGGCGGTTCCTTCTCAATCATCTCCCAATCGCTGGGGCTAGAGGTAGGCGGCAGCGTTAACCTGCCGTTTTATCTGGCGCAGGCCATTTCGGTGGCCTTTTATATCTTCGCCTTTACTGAAGGCTGGCAAAGCATTTTTCCCAACCATCCGGCTACTTTGGTTTTATTTGCTGCCTATGGGGTCTGCTATATGGTCGCCTTTGTTAGTGTCGAGTTGGCGGCCCGCATTCGCTATCCGATTCTGCTGATTATTAGCTTTTCTCTTTTATCGGCCTTTTTAGGGGCAACCGGCTTTTTTCGGGCCGAACCGCTGTATTCTCCCCAACTGTGGGGCACCTTTCCCGACGGCACGTTTTGGGAAGTTTTTGCCGTCTTCTTTCCGGCTGTAACCGGTGTGCTGGCCGGCGTCAATTTGTCCGGCACGCTGCAAAAGCCGCGCCAAAATATTCCACGCGGAACGATTGGGGCGATTGTGGTGAGTTATTTGGTGTATATGATTTTGGCCTATTGGACATCGTTGGTCGCCACACCTGAGGAGTTGGTGAACAACTTTACGGTGATGGTCAGCAAGGCTGCTTTTGGCTGGGCCATTCAGATTGGTATACTGGCTGCAACATTTTCAGCGGCGTTGAACTCGCTGGTCGGTGCGCCGAGAGTATTGCAAGCGATGGCGGCA